>JBAXXU010000004.1:0-76152 GCA_037127735.1 Bacteroidota bacterium | reverse complement strand
GAAAAACCTCCACCTGCCGGCGACTAAAATGATCCAGTGCCGGATCCTCACTGCCGGCAAGATGTGAAAAGACTGAAATGATTTTAATACACTCTTTCGCAGTGATTAATTTGACCAGTGTCGCGACATCCTCAGGCATGAAACCAAGTCTGTGCATCCCTGTATCAATTTTAATATGTACCGGGTAGTTAATCAGTCCATGTTTTGATGCAACTGAAGTAAACTTTTCAAATGATGAGAAACTATATATTTCAGGTTCGAGATTATATTTTATCAGTAATTCCGATGCAGAGGGATCGGGATTCATAACCATTACAGGCAAAGTCACTCCGGCGTTTCTTAACTCAACCCCCTCATCTGCATAGGCAACAGCAAGATAGCTGACACGGTGATACTGCAGTAATGCCGCGATCTCAGCCGGCCCTGCTCCATAAGCAAAGGCTTTTACCATAGCCATTATCCGGGTCCCGGGGTTCAGATGCCTCCTGAACTCATTCAGGTTGTGTGAAATAGCATCCAGATTAATCTCCAGCACTGTCTGATGAATCTGCTGCTCAAGCAGCTTACCAATTTTCTCAAATTCATAGACCCTTGCACCTTTCAGAAGAATTATCTCATTTCTGAAGTCACCCCCGTTAAAACTATGAACAAACTCATCGGTTGAATAGAAAAATCGCGAGCCGGTGTCAAATAATAACCTGCTACTCACAAGAGCTTTCCCTATTCCAATAAATTTGACGATCCCGGTTTTCTTCACCAGTCCTGCTACTTCACTATATAGCTCCCCGGCATCTCTACCGCTTTGAACAAAATCTGAAAGTATTAAAGTAGTTTTCTGGATATTTTGCGACCTCAGGTATTCTATCGCCATCCCAAGTGAACCCGGATCAGAGTTATAGTAATCCTCAATAAGCTGGCAGTTGTTGATACCACTCTTCATCTCCATCCTCATTGCCACCGAAACAAGCCCGGAAAGACCTCTTCCGACAATATCTGCCGATATTCCCAACGTCAGGCAAACAGCCGCAACAGTAATAGCATTTTCAACAGAAGCCCTGTCGCTGAATGGAATTTCAAAATCATTAGTTACACCGTCAAAGCTCATTTGAATTCCGGTATGGCCTCCGGGGAAAGAACTCTTTTTAACAAAAATCTTCGCGCCGGAATTTTCCAGCGACCAGTCTATCAATTTTTTTGATTTGAAATTTTCGTTTTTCAGAATCTGCTGATGAACAATCTCATGATCGCTGCAATATATTATTATAGAGGCGTTTATGAATAGTTTAAGCTTCTCTTCTGCTTTTACATTGTTATCAGGAAAATTCTCACTGTGGGCATCGCCGATATTTGTTATTACGCCAATATCCGGATCAATAACCTTTTGAAGCTTTACCATCTCACCGGGTAATGAGATACCGGCTTCAAATATTCCAAGTTTGTATTTCTCATCGAGTTTCCATACTGACAGTGGCACTCCTATCTGAGAATTATAACTTTTGGGGCTTCTTATTACAGATGTTGTAAGACCAAGAATATCTGCAAGCCATTCCTTAACAACAGTTTTTCCGGCGCTTCCGGTAACTGCTATAACAGGCGATTTAAAGGCTTTTCTCTTGTAAGAAGCAAGCAGTTGGAGAGCCTCAACCGAGTTATTGGTCTTAATAAAAGCCGCACCCGAATATCTTTCAGGGAAATCAGGAAGCCTTTCGACTATGAAGATCCTGCTCCCTTCCTGGTAAAGGCTATCAATAAAAATATGACCATCGTGATTTTTTCCGCGTATCGCGATAAAAACAAGTCCTTCCGTATAACTTAACTGACGGCTGTCGGTAACAATATCTGTAACCGGAAGGACTGAGGGACCGATCAGTTTACCGTTTATGATTTCAGCAATATCTGAAGAGCTGATTTTCACCTGTTACTTATTCATAGCCTTATTATAGCAATTCCTGCAAAGAGGCTCATAAAGATTTTTTTCGCCAAGAAGTACGACCTGTGCATCTTCCGATTTTCTGAAAGAATATTGTGCAAGGTTGCCGCATCGCGTACATATCGCGTGGACCTTTGTAACATATTCAGCAATAGAAAGAAGCGCCGGCATCGGGCCAAAGGGCTTTCCCCTGAAGTCCATATCGAGGCCGGCTACAAGTATCCTGATACCGTCATCGGCAAGCTTATTACAAACATCAACTATTGAGTTGTCAAAAAACTGAGCTTCATCAATCGCTACAACATCAACTTCACCGGCTAACAATAAGATTGCCGAGGGATTATCAACAGAAGTTGAAATAATTGATTTGTCATCGTGCGAAACGATGCGTGTTTCGGAATACCGGTTATCTAATGAGGGTTTGAAGATTTCAACTTTCAGGCCCGCGAACTGCGCTCTTCTGAGCCTTCTTATCAGCTCTTCCGTTTTTCCTGAAAACATAGATCCGGTTATAACCTCAATCGATCCTTTTTTCCCGCTCGCCCTTATTGAATTTTCAAGAAAGTCCATTTATAACTAATGTCTGGTTCCAAAACTTAATTTGTAGTTTTATTCCTCGATGACTTGTAGAATAATCGTTACTTTTGCAAAATAAGAAAAATGGTTTGTTAAATTAACATCAAAATGTATGGATTTCAATGCAACTATTGATTTAATTATTAAAGATCTTAAGGAAGCAGCTGAAATAATTGATGATCTGAAAAAATACCCCGGTGTTCCGGTACTTCAGGTTGAACTTGCAAAATCGAAATGCAAAAGCGCCGGCGAAGTTATTGCTCTTCTCAAAAGTCTGAGGGACAATGTACCTGTTGCAATTATTCCTCCTCACGTTGTAATTACTACGCCGGTTATAATCACTCCTCCTCCGGTTGAAAAAAAGGAGGAATCAAAAAAGATCCCGCAAAAAGTATCCGAATCCTCCATATTAGCTGATAAATTTCACCATCTGTCGAGCATCAATGAAGAATTGGGAGGCAATAAAAGCGATGATGATGTTACTGATTTTCTGAAGGCAAAGCCATTTACGAGTTTATCTGAAGCTATTGGTCTTAATGACAAATTCCTGTTTATCAGGGAGATTTTTAATGGAAATAAAGATTCTTATGCTCAGGCAATATCGCGACTCGATAATGCTGAAAGTCTTACTGATGCCAGGGCCGTTATTATGAGCTACACAGGTAAAAATATTGAAAATGTGGCGGTTAAACAGCTACTCAGTCTGGTAAAACGCAAACTTTCGTCACATGAGTAAACTTTACCTCGTACCCACCCCGATTGGTAATCTGAAGGATATTACCTTCAGGGCAGTGGAAATTCTTAACAACGTGGGTCTTATCCTTGCCGAAGATACGCGCCAGTCAGGGAAATTACTGAATCACTATAATATTAAAACGCCTCTCCGGTCACATCACATGTTTAATGAACATAAAAGTGTTGAATCTGTCTGTTCAAAGATACTATCGGGCCAGACCATAGCGCTTATTTCCGATGCCGGCACTCCAGGTATTTCCGATCCCGGGTTTTTGCTGGTCAGAACTTGTGTTGAAAAAGGTATCCCTGTGGAGACTCTTCCAGGTGCCACAGCGCTGATACCGGCGCTGGTCAACTCGGGGCTCCCATGTGACAGGTTTTGTTTCGAAGGGTTCCTTCCTCCTAAAAAAGGCAGGAACAAAAGGATGACAGGATTGATAGATGAGACAAGAACTATGGTTTTTTATGAATCACCCTACCGTCTGGTAAAAACCCTGGATGAACTGGCAATTCATTTTGGTTCCGATCGTGAAGCCTGCGTTTCGAGGGAGTTAAGTAAGGTGTTTGAGGAAAATATCAGGGGTACGTTATCATTTCTTTCAGAGCATTATACAAGTAAACCGCCAAAGGGAGAGATAGTAATTATTGTTTCAGGAAGAAGGTAACTTTTTATGGCTGTTTTCGTCATACTTTAAATAGAAGTCCAAAATGAACCATATTATCCGGATATTTCTCCTCATTCTTATTTCAACTCCGGCTTCACAAGCACAAATACTAAAAGGAAGGATCACAAACCAGTCCGGAGATCCTATTCAATATTCAACAGTGTATATTCAGGAACTTAAACAGGGAACAACCTCCAATTCAAAAGGAGATTATGAAATCAGACTTCCAGCCGGCAAATACGCGGTCATTTACCAGAATCTTGGCTTTCAGCCTGTATTTGTCAGCATTATCATATCAAACAAAACAATTACAAAAGATGTTATTTTGCCGATCCAGTATTATGAGATACCTGAAGTCAGAATAACAGCCACAGGAGAGGACCCGGCATATATTATCATGAGAAAAGTTATCGGGATGGCTCCTTATTATCTGAATAATGTAAGTTATTATAAAGCAGAAGTTTATCTCAAGGGGAACCTGGTAATAAACCGGATTCCGAAGCTATTGCAGAAATCCATGAAAATTGAAGCTTCCAAACATGGAACTTCAGTTTCTGCAGGAGGAAAACCGGCAACAGAAGAAAAAACAATTAAAGCCGGCGACTCATTCCTGATGGAATCATTTAATGAGATTGAATTTACAGCTCCTGAAAAATATTTTCAGAAAGTAATATCATTCAACAGCACCTTTCCTGAACAAGGTAATGAGATATCGCCGATGGATTTCATCCAGGCAAGTTTTTACCAGCCTGTTCTGGCAGATATGGCAATATCGCCCCTCTCACCGGCCGCGTTTTCGCATTATAATTTTAAATACCTGGGGGCATCACCACAAGGGAATTTTACGATCAACAAGATTGAGGTCATTCCAAAACGTAAAAGCCAGCAACTGTTTTATGGAACTATTTATATTATAGAGGATCTCTGGTGCCTTCATAGTGTTGATCTTACTAACGATAATCTTGTGGGAAAGGTCAGGATCCAGCAATTGTTTATTCCGGTGCAGGATGATATCTGGATGCCGGTAAGCCATAAGTTCGAGATCAATATCAATATTATAGGATTCAGGGCCGATGCAGGTTATGGAAGTTCTGTAAAATATATTGAAGTAAAACCTAACCTGTCACTCCAGAGACCAAAAACCATCTCAACTGATTATAAAGGCAAGTCAGTAGCTTCATTGAATACTTCTGACACTGTTGTTACAAAAACAAAAAAACAGATTGATAAAATCCTTGAGAAGGATGAATTATCGAACCGCGATATGGTTAAACTTACCAGACTGATAGAAAAAGAGTCAGAAAAAAGCAATAACGACAGCAGCAAAATGAACCTTGAAATAAAAGAAAACACAACACACGTAGTTGAAAAAGATGCTACCAAAAAAGACAGCGCCTACTGGTCTATGATACGACCTATACCTTTGTCGGACATTGAGATACGGAGTTTAAAACTAAGCGACAGTATAAAAGCAGTAACATCTCTTAAAGAATTCAAAAGCGATACAATTGCATCGGCAGGTATAAAGGGGGGAAATAAATTCTTTAAAACAGCCAGGAAAATCGGATTAGGGTATTCCTGGTCAGACACAACAGGGTTCAGCTTTACAAATGGCGGTCTAATTGATTCAAAAAACCTGAGTTTTAATACAGTTGATGGTTTTATTTACGGGTTTGATTTCCGCTTTTCAAAATCATGGAAAAACAATAAGTCCCTTTCTGTTTTCCCCGATTTACGTTGGGCTTTCAGCAGAAAACAATTTATGTGGAGAGTTAACGCAAATTACAGATTCAATGGACTTAAACAAAGACAGTTATTCATAAGAACAGGAATTACCAGCAAAGACATTGGCAATGGAGGAAGTATCAACTTGTTATTAAATACTGATGCTGCCCTGTTTTTTAAGAAAAACTATCTCAAGCTTTATGAATCCAGATACCTGACTCTTGGTTACAGGAGTGAATTAGTTAATGGGTTGACATTGGAGTTGAGCAGTAGTTATGAAGACCGGAAAGTGCTTCAGAATACTTCAGACTTTTCATTTATAAAGTCTTCGAAAGTATATTCTGACAATATACCTGAAAACAGTTACCTGGCCACCGGTTCCAATCCGGTTAATGCGCTCCGTGATCAGAAGCATGCCGATTTTGTAACAAAAATTACATATACACCTTACCAGAAGTACCGGATAAGTAAGGGAAATAAGATCCCCATGAGGTCAGACTGGCCGACTTTCAATCTGATATGGGAACATGGAATAAATGAGTTCAGTGAAATGGCAGGGAGGTTCAGACATTTTGACGTGATGAGGTTTGAAGCATCTAAAAGTCGCGATATAGGAGCATTCAGCGAATTCAGATGGAGGGTCAGAACCGGTGGATTTCTTGATAACAGGAGTCTGACTTACTATGACTTCTTCCATTTCAACTCTCAGCCATTACCATTTCTTCTTGACGACTATCAGGATGCATTCATGTTGCCTGCATACTATTCCATGAGCACGCCCGAATTTTTTGGCGAGCTCCATTTGAAATATACCTCTCCTTATCTTCTTTTAAAACTCCTTCCGGTATTAAGTAATACACTGATGCGCGAAAATTTAAGCCTCTCATATCTTGGTTCCCGGTTCCATAAAAATTACACGGAAATAGGGTACAGTATAAGCGAGGTTCTTCTCCTTGGAGAGTTAGGAGTTTATGCAGGATTTGAGAATATAAAATATAAGAGCATCGGTGTAAGGCTAACGCTACGTTTTAATTAGTCCATTAAGCAAAGGGCGGTTCATCATGAATATCTGATTCGTTATCGAATCCACCCCCAATCTTTCTGAGTTTATCGTGATTCATCTTTGATCCAAGTGTGATACTCTGGGCGCCTTCCCTGAAATCAGGGTTGCCATCCATATCAAAATCGTCAATATCAACAAATTGTGCCTTCTCCTCACGAAATCTCAATTGTACATCGCCAACAGGACCGTTACGGTTTTTTGCCAGGATAATCTCAGCGATTCCTTTTGTTGAAGAACCATCATCGAAGGCTTGTATCCCAAACTTTTCCTGACGGTGAATAAAAACGACCATATCGGCATCCTGCTCTATTGCTCCTGATTCCCGAAGATCGGAAAGAAGTGGCCGTTTGGCGCCACCTCTCATCTCAACCGACCGGTTAAGCTGCGAAAGGGCAAGAATAGGAACATTTAGCTCCTTGGCAATACTCTTGAGTGACCGCGATATATTACTAACCTCTTGTTCGCGACTGCCTGCATTTTCAGGACCCGACATAAGTTGAAGATAATCAACGATTACTATATCGAGTTTGTGCTGGGCCATCAGACGACGGCATTTGGCTCTGAGTTCAAATATTGAAATAGCCGGAGTATCATCAATAAATATCGGAGCAAGTACCAGTTTTTTAATCCTTGTATCGAGCTGTTTCCACTCCTCCTCAGAGAGGCGTCCGTTTTTGATTTTATCTCCCGGAATATCTGTCTCAGTTATTATCAATCTGTTTACAAGCTGAATAGAAGACATCTCGCATGAGAAAATGGCTACATTTTTCCCGTGGTCAATAGCCATGTTTCTTGCCATTGAAAGAGCAAGTGCTGTTTTACCCATCGAAGGACGGGCAGCGATTATGATTAGTTCTGATTTCTGCCAGCCGGAGGTAAGCCTGTCGAGCTTTGTGAAACCCGACGGAGTTCCGACAAGGGCATCTTTTCTTTTCCCTGCCTCTTCTATTTCCCTTATTGCTTCCTTAATAACCGCGTTGATCGGTGCAACTTCTCTCTTTATGTTTCCTTCAGCTATCTGAAATAGAGCGTTTTCAGAATAATCAAGAAGCTCAGTCACATCATAGGTGTCGTCAAACGACCTCGTCTGTATTTCGGTTGAAACCCTGATAAGCTCACGCTGGATATATTTCTGTGCCACGATCCTTGCATGATAGTCCACGTTTGCTGCTGATACAACCTTAGAAGTAAGCTGAGTAAGATAAACGGGACCACCAACACTATCCAATTCATGATGCGCCCTGAGTTCTTCGGTAACAGTGTACAGATCTACCGGGTATTCCCTGACTGACAGGTCTGAAATTGCTTTGAATATTTTTTGGTGTGCTTCTCTGTAAAAACTCTCTGGCCTGAGTATATCAAGAATGGTTATTACTGCTTCCTTTTCAAGCATAACTGCACCTAGAACAGCCTCTTCCATGTCGTTTGCCTGCGGTGGAACCTTACCGAAATCAGGTATAGTTGTAATGGTGGGCCTTGGGCTATTTTTTTGTTTTGCCATTAACATTATATTGTTGATTTATTGATACTTGAAGGGTGGTTGATCTGTTCGCTCCGATATTTTCAAAGATATGATAACCGCGTACAATAACTTAAAAGTGCAGGTTATTGTTACAAACAAACAGATGTTAAAAACTTGTTGAAAAGCTAATAAACTTATCAATGACAAGAAATTCAAAACCATGTAGTATTTTTGCATCAAAGTGCAGGAAGATGATTATTTTCCCAAAAGCTAAAATAAATCTTGGGTTGCGTATAACGCGAAAGCGGCCTGATGGCTATCATGACATTGAAACCCTGTTTTATCCTGTCAGCCTGAGTGATGCACTTGAGTTTGTCGTTTCACCTGTCCCTGTTACTAAAGACATTCTTACCCTTACCGGGATCAATACCGGAAGTGATCCGGAAGATAATCTGGTTATTAAAACGCTGAGAAAACTGCGTGAAAAATACAAATTTCCTTTTTTAAAGATACATCTGCATAAAATTATCCCGGTGGGCGCCGGTTTAGGGGGAGGATCATCAGATGCAGCCTTTCTTTTAAAAGCCATCAACAGGCGTTTTGAACTCTTTATTGACGAAGATAGTTTAAAAGCCACGGCCCTGGAAATGGGAAGTGATTGTCCGTTTTTTATCGATAGCGCCCCCGCTTTCGCGTCAGGCAGAGGTGAGATATTAAAACCCTCCAGACCGGTTCTGACCGGTTATTATATTCTTCTGGTTAACCCCGGAATTGGGATAAGCACCAGGGAGGCTTTTCAGAATTGCCTGCCCGAGAATCCATCAACCCACCTTCTTCAGTTAATTGAGCGTCCTGTTACCGAATGGAAAGGGCTGATATTGAACGATTTTGAGACTTTTGCCTTTAGAAAATACCCTTTGATCGGTGAACTAAAAGAAGAGTTGTACAAATCGGGCGCATTTTTCAGTTTAATGTCTGGTAGCGGATCAACTGTGTACGGGCTGTTTTCGGAGAAACCAAAGATACCTGGTAGCCTTAAAGATTTTGTGATTTGGGAAGGAGTGATTTAACTGTTCACTCCAGCTCCAGCAACACAGTCCCTTTCGAAACTTTATCTCCCTTCTTTACTGATATTGTTTTTACTTTGCCATCCATACTGCATTTCAACCTGTTCTG
This sequence comes from Bacteroidota bacterium, assembly GCA_037127735.1. GTDB lineage: Bacteria > Bacteroidota > Bacteroidia > Bacteroidales > VadinHA17 > LD21. The sequence continues at coordinate 66,820 of JBAXXU010000004.1, read as the reverse complement.
CATCTTCATGGCATCGAGGATCATCAGATCATCACCCTTGTTAACAATCTGTCCTGTTTCTATCATGATATCGAGGACAGTACCCGGGATAAAACTTAATATAACCCGCGGGTCTGCAGGCCGGTAGGGCTTCCTGTTTAAAAATTTATTGCTGATCCTTGTTTTATATAAACTGGTGTCGATGTTAAGGTATCCGGGCTTATCGTTATCATTCATGACATTTTCATTAATTTATTATGCTGCTTTTATTAAAAAGGAGGAAGGCCGTGTTTCTTTTGAGGCATTGAAATAACCTTATTTTCCGACACCTCAATGGAATGCATAAGGAATTTTCTGGTTTCGGAAGGTTCAATTACTGCATCTACATATCCGCGGGAAGCAGCAACATAAGGATTGGCAAATTTGGCCTTATATTCTTCAACTTTTTGTTTTCTGGTACTGTCAGGATCATCAGATGACATGATCTCTTTTCTGAATATGATATTTGCCGCCCCTTCAGGACCCATAACTGCAATCTCGGCAGAAGGCCATGCAAAAACAAAATCAGCGCGGAGATGACGTGAGCTCATTGCAATATATCCACCGCCATAAGCCTTTCTGAGAATAACTGTCAGTTTGGGCACAGTTGCCTCGCTATACGCATAGAGAACTTTTGCTCCATGTCGTATTACACCGGCGTGTTCCTGATCAACACCGGGCAGATAACCGGGAAGGTCAACTAAAGTTATTATAGGAATATTAAAAGCATCGCAGTAACGGATAAACCTTGCAGCTTTGTCGGAAGAGTCAACATCCAGAACGCCCGCCATTTCGAGAGGTTGATTGGCAACGAATCCTGTGGTACGTCCTCCCATGCGGCCGAAACCAATCACGATGTTTTTGGCATAAAGTTCCATTATCTCAAAGAAATCTGAACTATCCACAATTGCGCGAATCACATCTTTTACATCATAAGGGAGAGTAGGATCTTCCGGCACAATCTTATTGATATTATATTCCGGTTTGGGTTCGCGGGGCTCAAACATTCTGGCTTTCTGCCCATTGTTCCATGGAATAAAAGTTATGAGTTTTTTGATCTGATCAAAACACTCATCTTCACTCATAGCGAAGAAATGTGCATTACCTGTAACCTCGCTATGTACCCGCGCTCCTCCCAGATCTTCCATGGATATCTCTTCTCCAAGAACGGTTTTTATCACTTCAGGTCCGGTAATAAACATTTTCGAGATATTATCCACAACAAAAACGAAATCGGTAAGAGCCGGTGAATAGACCGCGCCTCCTGCACATGGACCAAGGATAACTGATATCTGAGGAATAACACCGCTGGATATAGTATTGCGAAAAAATATTTCGCCGTATCCGGCAAGAGAGTTAACACCCTCCTGTATCCTTGCGCCTCCTGAATCATTAATACCAATGAGTGGCATTCTCATCTTCAGGGCATGATCCATAATCTTTGTGATTTTTCTGGAATGCATCAACCCCAGCGATCCGCCTGCCACAGTAAAGTCCTGGGCAAAAACTGCAACAGGAGCGCCGTAGATTGTCCCGGAACCGATAATAACTCCATCGCTGGGAAGCGATTTTTTGTCCATGTCAAAATCGCGGGCATCATGCTCAACAAAAAGATCATATTCATTGAATGAATTTTCATCGAGCAGGGTCATTATACGCTCGCGGGCTGTGCGCTTGCCCATAGCCTTTTGTTTTTCTATAGCCTGTTCCCCTCCGCCAAGAAGTACCTTCTCACGCTTTTCAAGTAACTCACGGATCTTTTTGTTAAGTGGCATTGAATTAGGTTTTAATTATACTGAATTAATATTTAAACAGATTGCAAAATCAGGTGCAATTTTAAGGAAATTATAGCGCTTAAAAACTATTTAGGAGCCATTTTATAAAGTACAAGTGCAATTATTGAATAAAGGAGGTTAGGTATCCACATTGCCAGCAAGGGTCCAAGGTTCCCTTTCAGACAGAACTGAGAAGCAAACTGGAGAAACAAAATATAGGAAAAACTAAGTATTAGTCCTATTCCGATATTCATCCCGATACCTCCTCTTATCTTTCTTGACGACAAAGAAACGCCTATTAGGGTAAGTATGAAAACAGCAAACGGATTAGCAAACCGACGATATTTTTCAATCAGGAAAAGCTTTAGTTCATCTGATCCCTGCAGCCGGAGCAGGCTAATATAATCATCCAGCTCCCGGTAAGTCATCGTTCCGACAAATCCGGGGTCTCTTGAAAAATCATTTGGCTTTATGTGAAGGGTAGTATCAATTTGCTTGCCTCTGGTTATTATCTCCTCATTTCCAATTATTTCGCGCAGATAATAATTCTGGGCAGACCATTTATGTTTCGCGGTATCATAAAGTACCGATGAGGATGACAGTTTCGATACAAGCCTTCCGCTGTCATTGAATTTTTCAATAGTGAAGTTCTGCCCTCTCTGACTTAAAGGATTGAAGGATCCCATATAGACATAAATATTTTTAAATTCCATACGGTGTATATTCTCCACAGTAACTTTCCTGCTTGACGACCGGTAGTACTTATCTTCAAAATCCATCCGGATAAGATTTGATTTAGGAATAACAAAATTGGTAAGGACAAAGGTGAATGATGCAATAACCAAAGCTGAAAGAAAATAGGGCCACATCATTCTTTTAAAGCTCATGCCACAGTTCAGGATCGCTATTATCTCGGTGTTAACCGCCATTTTTGAAGTAAAGAATATAACAGCGATGAAGACAAACAGCGGGGCAAACAGTGTGGCAAAATATGGGATGAAATTCATGTAATAGCCAAAAATTATTGCCTTTACAGGAGCCTGTTTCTCCATGAAATTGTCTATTTTTTCGGCGAAATCGAATACCACAGCAATGGTCAGTATTAAGACCAGACAGAAGAAGAAAGTACCAAGAAACTTTCTGATTATATAAGCATCAATTAGTTTGATATTCAGAGATTCTATAATCTCTCTGAAAGTTTTTTTATCATTGAGTTTTTCCATCTTTTGAAATTACCCTCTTCAATTTTTATTCTTGCTTCACCAACCAGTTTCAAATAAAATGCCAGATTATGTATGCTCGCTATCTGAGCCCCGAGATTTTCACCCGAAATCACGAGATGCCGTAAATATGCTTTTGAATAGCAAAGACTTACAGCTGAAGGGCCCTCCGGGTCTATTGGACTGAAATCATCGATCCATTTTCTGTTCCTGATATTCACGGTCCCTTCACTGGTAAAGAGCATCCCATTTCGCCCGTTTCGCGTTGGCATAACGCAATCGAACATATCTATACCCCTGTCAATAGCTTCGAGAAGGTTGACAGGTGTCCCAACCCCCATCAGGTATCGCGGTTTATCATCAGGCAGAATCTCATTGACAATCTCAATTATCCTGTACATTTCTTCAGCCGGTTCTCCTACTGACAACCCTCCGATAGCATTTCCCGCGAGACCGGAAGATGCTATTTTTTCAGCCGATAATTTTCTGAGCTCGTCAAATGTTCCTCCTTGTACTATAGGGAACAAAAACTGCTCCTTCCCCCATAACGGATCTGTTTCGCGAAACCTTACAATTGCCCTGTCGAGCCAGTGATGAGTAAGAGCAATAGATTTCCTGACATAGTTGTAATCACATGGCCAGGGAGCACACTCATCAAAGGCCATCATTATGTCAGAACCTATAATACGTTGTATATCAATAGTGTTCTCAGGAGTAAAAACGTGACGTGATCCATCAATATGAGATTTAAAGATAGCTCCTTCATCAGTCAGTTTCCTGTTTCCTGCAAACGAGAAAACCTGATAACCTCCGCTATCGGTGAGAATAGGACGTTCCCACGACATAAATTTATGAAGACCTCCTGACGCCTTTAGAATTTCAGTACCGGGGCGTAAATACAAATGGTAGGTATTACCGAGTATTATTTTTGCATTTATATCCTCTGAAAGATCGCGCTGCAGAATGCCTTTTACTGTACCACCGGTACCAACCGGCATGAAAACCGGAGTAGGAATATCGCCATGAGCTGTCTTTATAAGACCTGTACGCGCTCTTGATTCCTTATCCCTGCTCTCAATTATAAACATAACATAAATCCGGTTTTTCGAAGCACAAAGGTAATTCTTCCATACGGCCTTATAAAATTATCATGAGATAATTTTTTCGACATTCCGATTATCTTATTAATATTGCGGATATTTATGAAATTCAAATGCTGTACCACAATAATATGTTTCTTGAAGCGGTTTTCTTAATCTTCGTGTCGGCCGTGGCAATTCAGTTATTTTATTATCTTTTCTTCTACCTGTCATTATATCTGCACAAACCGTCTGTTCCCGGAACAAAAAATAAACCGGTTTCCATTATAATTTGTGCCAGAAACGAAGCGGAAAACCTCCGGAACTTTTTACCTAAAGTACTGGAACAGGATTATCCCGATTATGAAGTTATTGTTGTAAATGATTGTTCAGAAGATAACTCCTATGACGTACTTGGAAAATTTATGCTGCAATATCCGCATCTCAGGATCTCCAATGTCAACAAAGACCCCAAATTTACTCACAATAAAAAATTTGCCCAATTCATTGGAATAAAGGCAGCAAAGAATGATATTCTGCTCTTTACAGATGCTGATTGCCAGCCCGGGTCAGATAAATGGATCGAGGGGATGGCTTCACATTTTGATGACAAAATCACTTTTGTACTTGGATATGGCGGTTACCTCACAGAGAAGGGTTTGCTTAACAAATATATCCGGTACGACAGCATGACAATTGCAATGCAGTATCTCGGAATGGCAATCCGCGGTATTCCGTACACGGGCGTTGGACGTAATCTTGCATACCGGCGATCAGCTTTTTTCGCGAACAAAGGCTTTGGCGCTCACAATCATATTATTTCAGGCGATGATGATCTGTTCGTAAATGCAAATGCTTCGGGAATAAATACATGTGTCGAATTCAGTAATGGAACTCATACCAGGTCCATTACTTATTCCGGCTTAAAGGAGTGGATAACACAAAAGAAAATACACCTGACAACTGCGCCATATTATAAATTCAGAGATAAACTACTGTTAATAACTGAACCATTAACGAGGATTATCTTCTATTCGGCTTTTGTTGTACTTCTTTCCTGCAATTTTCTCTTGCCCTTAGCGTTAGCTGTCTTTGGCTTAAGGCTTCTAACACAAATTATTGTTTTTGCTCTTGTCCAAAAGAAATTGAAAGAGCCGGGATTAATAACATATTCGCTATTTTTTGATATCTTTTCACCTGTGATTAACAGCATTATATTTTTAAACGCTACCCGGAACATATCCAAATTAAACAGATGGAGATAAATCACGGTTTATCAGACAAGGCAAAAAGCGATCTTCTTCTTGTGGAACAGGCCAAAAGAGGTAATGAAAAAGCTTTTGCCGACCTTATGAACCGGTATAGAGATTCCATTTATTTTTTGCTTCTTAAAATGGTCAATAACCAATCTGATGCAGAAGACCTTACTATTGAAGCTTTTGGAAAGGCTTTCAGAAATCTTGATTCCTACACTCCAAATTTTGCATTCAGTACCTGGCTTTTTAAAATTGCTACTAACAACTGCGTTGATTTTATAAGAAAGAAGCAGCTCTCTCCAACTCCTTTTGATCTTTTGCAGGATAATCTGGACAATGCAACTGTAAATATCCAATCAGATTTGCCAGATCCCGAAGAGTCATTAATCAACCGCCAGAAGATAGCCGCTCTTAAAGATATAGTATCCCAGCTAAAACCCAGATATAAGGCGCTTATTGAGCTTCGATATTATAAGGAATACTCGTATGAAGAGATATCATCGGAACTCAATCTTCCTATCGGAACAGTAAAAGCCCAGCTTTACCGGGCCAAATCATTGTTATATAACATATTAATCAAAACAGGTAACAGGTAGTGTCCGAAAATATCTTCAACTATTTTCCCTTATTATCCGACATTCAGAAAGAGAAGCTTTCGCGGTTAAAGCATATCTATGAGAGATGGAACAGTATGATTAATGTGATATCCCGAAAGGATATGGATAATTTCCTCATTCATCATGTTCTTCATTCCATGGCATTGGCAAAAGTTATCACCTTTTTGCCACATACCAGCATCCTTGATGTAGGTACTGGAGGAGGGTTTCCCGGAATTCCTCTCGCCATTCTCTTCCCCGGCTCAGAATTTACCCTTCTCGACTCCATTGAAAAAAAGATTAAAGTTGTTGCATCAGTTGTTGATGAACTTGGGTTGGAAAATGTCATCCCTGTACGAAAGAGGGTTGAAGATGAAAAAGGTAAATACCATTTTGTCATAAGCAGGGGAGTTACCGGTTTCCCGGGATTTGTGAGCCTGACTGTAAAAAATATTGACAAGCATGGGAAAAACAGCCTCAGTAATGGTATTCTGTACCTCAAGGGAGGTGATCTGTCGGATGAGCTTGCTCATTTTCAAAACAGAGTAACCGTGTGGAATATTAAAGATTTTTTTGATGAGCCGTTTTTTGAAACGAAAAAGATTGTATATCTGCCTGTTTGATTTTTTTGAAAAAAAACACCCTCCCGGTTTTTATATTTCAAAAAAGTACTACATTTGCAGTCTCAAAACAGAAAGTAGTCAATAAATATAATTGAAAAGATGAAAAGGACATTTCAGCCATCAAGAAGGAAGAGAGCAAATAAACATGGTTTCAGGGAAAGGATGTCAACTCCCAACGGAAGAAGAGTTCTTGCTGCCCGCAGAGCAAAGGGAAGAAAAAAACTTTCAGTTTCCCCTGAACTTAAATTGAAAGGATAATAAACATTATACAATATCTGCTTAAGGGTGCCTTTAAATAAGGCGCCTTTTTTTGTTTCATTCCACCTCATGAACACACCCCCTTAATCCTCCTTTTTGCGGAGCAGAGAGGGGGTCGGGGAGGGGTGAGTTCATGTAGATCAGAGATAATTCTTAACTTTACCGGCCTTTTTATCCATAAAATGATGAATGACCTTTTTAACTATATTGACGATAAAGACCTCAGGCTGATCGCTGATAGAATAGCCAACAATATCCGCATCACTCCCGAAGATGGTTTAATACTTTATAATGAAGCCGACCTGTCACTCCTGGGCCTCCTCGCTGGAATTGTCAGGAGAAGACACAATGGTAATTTTGCTTATTTCAATCATAATTTTCATATTGAACCAACCAATAAATGTATTTATAATTGCAGGTTCTGTTCTTATCATAAACCTGAGGGAGATCCGGAAAGCTGGGAATACAGCCATGAAGATATGCTTGACATTGTTAAAAGCTTTGATAATAAAGATGTTACAGAAGTTCATATTGTTGGAGGTGTACATCCCGCTTACGATCTTCATTATTGGGGCAGACTAATACAAAAAATCAAAGAACACCGGCCTGCCCTTCATGTAAAGGCTTTCTCAGCCATTGAACTTGATTATATGATAACCCGGGCGGGTTGCACAATAGAAGAAGGGCTAAAGCTTTTAAAGGGTTATGGACTTGATTCAATACCCGGAGGCGGGGCTGAAATATTCGATGAAGAACTTCGAAAAATTATCTGTGCCGAAAAATCATCATCATCTCTATGGCTTAAAATTCATGAAATTGCACACAACATCGGAATTCCATCGAATGCCACGATGCTTTATGGGCACATGGAAACTTACAAGCACCGTATTGATCACATGGAGAGACTTCGCAAGCTCCAGGACAAAACTGGAGGATTTAATGCCTTTATCCCATTAAAATATAAGAAGTCGAACAACGGTATGTCGTACCTCGGCGAAGTGAACATTATTGAAGATCTCCGAAACTATGCTGTATCAAGAATTTATCTCGATAACTTCAATCATATAAAAGCATACTGGCCAATGACCGGGAAAGAAAACGCCAGGCTTTCTCTCTCTTTCGGTGCCGATGATATGGATGGAACAATTGATGATACCACAAGAATCTATTCTATGGCAGGTTCAAAAGAGGAGAACCCGGCAATGACAACAGAAGAGATCTGCCAATTGATTCGTGAAGCAGGATTTATTCCTGTAGAAAGAGATTCACTCTATAACCCTATTATTTACTCCTCATCAGGGCCGTCTAAAAAGTCGAAATCCATTAGCCACAAAGGTCACTAAGGATTTGAGAACTCCGCGGTTAAAAAATTCTAAGTAATATTTCTTATAATTTTATCAGTACATTTGCGTTATTACTAATGTTCAATTTGTAAGTATGAGCCTTAAAAATTTTATCCTAAGCAAATTATTTATTAAACACCTTGGGTATGCAATTGTCATTATTGTCGGATTGGTAATGCTATTACTTATTTGGCTAAATTTCTATACAAGGCATGGACAGGCGCGGACGGTTCCTGATTTTTTAGGGCTTACTATGGAGCAGACTGCAACTCTGGCAAAAAAGAGCAGACTAAGATATCAGGTCATTGATTCAGTTTACACGTCACTTGTTCCGCGTGGCTGCGTTGCTAAGCAGAATCCAAAACCGGGTTTTAAAGTAAAGAAACGCAGACTTATTGTACTGACTATAAATGCCTTTCACCCTGAAATGGTAGCTATGCCAGATCTTGTTGATCTTCCAAAAAGACAGGCAATAACATTGATAGAGAATTCAGGATTCGAAATGGGACAATTAAGATACAGGCCAGATCTCTCAATAGATGTCGTTATCGAACAACTTTACAATGGAAAAAGCATCGCCAGGGGTGATTCACTGCAAAAGGGCTCGGTTGTTGATCTGGTACTGGGGAAAGGATTGAGTAATGAACGCACTCCGGTACCATACCTGATCGGCATGAATCTTGAACCTGCAAGAAATAAAATCCTTGCCTCATCGCTTAATCTCGCGACATATATTTACGATAATACTATTGTTAACAGGGATGACACACTTAATGCCTATGTTTATAAACAGAATCCAGAATACAAAGAGGGTGCCAGACTACAGCTTGGATCCGCGATATACCTGTGGATGACAGTGGATCCGGCAAAGACCTCGATCGATTCAACTATTTTAATTATTTCAGATACAGTACCTTCTGTTAGCCTTTAAAACAGGACATCTAACCAAAACTGATGATCAAACAGATAATCCTATATTCAATTCTTCTTAATCTTTGTCTGGTTTACTTAACTGCACAGGAGGTGGTTACCGGTCTGCAATCAAACTACCCGATAACTTTAAACAAAGTTAAACAGGAATCAAATAAAGCGATAGCCAAAGGAGGAACTGTGGAACTTCCCCTCTTTGATGATTTCTCGGGGCTATCGGTTTTTCCAAATAGTATGAAGTGGCTCGATAACTTTGTTTTTATTAATGATACATACTCCGATAGGCAGATCACCACAGGGATCGCAACTTTTGATGCACTCGATAATTCCGGCAGGTTATATGAAACTGCCTCTTCCGCGGTCTTTGAAGCAGACCATCTTACATCTCAACCGGTAAACCTTAATTATGCCGCATCAGAAAACATCTGGCTAAGTTTTTTTTATCAGGCAGGCGGTCTGGCAGATTCGCCTGAAGAAAATGATAGTCTTACCCTTCAGTTCCTGGCTCCTGATGAGAGCAAATGGTATTCTGTCTGGAAAGCCGGTGGAAATACCGACCAGAGATTTAAACCCGTTATCATCAGGGTTGACAATAGCCGTTTTCTTAAAAATGGTTTCCAGTTCCGTTTCATCAATTACGCGAGCCTCAGCCCAAACATGAGTGATCCTTCAATGGTTGGGAACTGCGATATATGGAACATTGATTATGTTCTTCTTGACAAAAACAGGAATGCCGGTGATACGGTCTTTGCCGACGTGGCTTTCAGGCTTCCGCTCCGCTCTCTGCTCAAAAGTCATGAGGCTATGCCATGGAAACAATTCAGACAGGTATATCTTCAGGAGATGGGTTCCTCGATTCCTGTTCATTTCCGCAACAACGACACAATTATAAGGAATGTAACCCGCGACTTCGAGATATGGGATGTCTATAAAAATTCACAATCCATTTCTTTCTCTGCCGGCGCTACAAATATCGGCCCTTTAACCAACGTAGATGATAATGCCAACCTCATCTACACATTCAACACTGATAACAACGATTCGGCCCTTTTCAGAATTACCTGTTCACTAAAAACTGATGAGTTTGATCCTAAGGGAAACGACACATTAGTCTATTTCCAGAGATTCAAAAACTATTTTGCATTTGACGATGGCTCCTCTGAAGGGGGTTACGGAATAAACGGGCTTGGATCGAGAAACGCGATGTGTGCTTACAGGTTTGTTTCGTTCATGCAGGATACATTAAGGGCTATCAATATTTGCTTCAACGACAGCTATTTGAATACAAACAAAAGAGCATTTGATCTGATGGTTTGGGACGACAAAAATGGGGTGCCGGGTAATGTTATATATTCCAGAGAAGAGGTTATAGTTGAACAGGGTGAAATGATCAATGGTTTTTATTCCTATTATATTCCTGAGGGAGTTATGGTAAACAGTATCTTTTATATCGGATGGAAGCAGCGCTCCGAGACATTTCTGAATGTAGGTTTTGATGTAAACACGCCTCACGCGGGGAAGCAATTTTACTGGCTGAATGGAGAATGGCTGCAGTCGCAGGTGAAGGGGAGCATAATGATACGACCGGTCGTAGGTGATCCGATTAAGATAACATCAATAAACGATAATTATTACTATAACAAAAACCAGATAAGTGTATGGCCCAATCCGGCAACTGATTATCTTAATGTTAAAACCGGGGAACTACAATTATCAGGATCAACCTATATTTCAGTTTTTGACTTGTATGGCCGCGAACTGATAAGAGAACCACTTAGTGAAAAAATTGATATCTCCACTCTGCACGAGGGCATTTACATTATTATTACAAGTACAAATGGTAAACGTGTAGGCTATAACCGGCTTTTGAAAACAAGGTAATAACCCAAAATGGCAGAAGAAGAATTAGTTGACCGGCAAGAACTTTTTGAACATCACAGTTTTAAAGCCGATCCCGGACAATCGCTTCTGAGAATAGATAAATTCCTGTCTGACAGACTCGAGAGCACCTCCAGGACACGGATACAAAATGCTGCAAATGCCGGTAATATTCTCGTTAACAATAACCCTGTTAAACCAAACTATAAAGTCAAACCCGGTGATATAGTTCAGGTCGTTTTGCCGACTCCTCCAAGAGAAATTGAACTTGTTCCGGAAAACATTCCCCTAAATATTGTTTACGAAGATGCTGACGTCCTGGTAGTTAACAAAGAGCCCGGAATGGTTGTCCATCCTGCCTATGGCAATTATACCGGCACACTGGTTAGCGCGCTGATGTGGCACTTTAAGGATCTTCCTCTTTTCAATACGGGTGAAAGCAGGCCGGGACTTGTTCACAGACTGGATAAAAACACTTCAGGGATTCTCGTTATCGCGAAGAATGAATTCGCCCTTAACAGACTCTCGAAACAATTTTATGATCGTACAACAGAGAGAAGATATAATGCACTTGTATGGGGAACACCAGATCCTATGGAAGGCACAATTACCGGGAATGTCGGCAGGAGTATAAAAGACAGGAAGATAATGCAGGTCTTTAAAGATGGCAGTGAAGGGAAATCAGCAATAACACATTATAAGGTAATTGAGGACCTCGGATATATTTCACTTGTTGAATGTAAACTTGAAACAGGAAGGACTCATCAGATCAGGGTACATTTCAGTTATATTAAACACCCTCTTTTTAACGATGAGGAATACGGTGGCGATCAGATACTTAAAGGAACCACATTTACCAAGTACCAACAGTTTATTAAAAATTGTTTTAAGATACTGCCACGACAGGCGCTGCATGCAAAATCGCTGTCATTCGATCATCCGGTAACCGGAAAAAGGCTCTCATTCGACTCAGAAATGCCTGATGATATGGCGCAGGTAATAGATAAATGGAGGAAATATACTTCCGGTAGGGATCATGAATGAATTGGCGCAGGGCTCAGGGCCCAGGCTCAGAGGCAGGGCAAATTTAAAATCCGTCTCGTTATAAATGAGTACTGGCACCTTGCACTCTGTCAAGTTGTGAGGCAGGGACGGGCTGGGTTTATAACCCAAAGAATCTGAAGACTGAATTTGTCTAAAATTAAAACTGTAGAGTAAATAATTGTAGAAAATTCTCACTCATTTAAAGATAAGTCCTGGCTTATAATGGTCAATATCTCAAGTTTTAATGCTTCATAAAAATCTCTTTGAATTCATCAAGTCGATCTTCAAGTGACATACTTTTCTCTCCCAGAAACCTGTCAAAATCTTCTAAGTTCACGGACCTTAATGATGTCGGAAAGCAACATTCCAAGGTTTAGCAAAGCCCTGAAATTGAAGATTCCCAACCGGACAGTTTTGATGGTGAAATCCATTTCAGGATCAGACTGACGTTCAAGGACTAACTTAAAGTCTGTCAGTCGTTTGCCAACAACAACCTCGTAACCGTTTTTTGCTAGTTCTGCTTCATTTTTCTCGATATAGTTTTCAATTGTTCGCTCATTGACCTCAAAAAAATCTGCCAATTGTTTCTTGGTTCCTTTCACCTGCTCTTATGATAGAGTAATCTTTTGGTCAAAACTCTCTCCTTTTCTCCAAAACCTGGCTTAAGCCTGGCGCATAAAAAAAGACACTCACAATTTAGAAATGTAAGTGTCTGATTTTCATTGTGGGCCCAGCTATGCCATATTAAAGTTATATATTATTAATAATCATCAAGATATAAGATTGGAAAGTAAATATTAGGCTAAAATCCAATATAAAATGTTTTACACAATAAAATTTTGAAAATTACATTTGCTATTTTTTGAAGTTTAGATATTTATAATAATTCATAAGAACCATAGCCTAATATTTTAAATATGTGATACTTTCCAGAAAACGGATCCTTAGTCTTAGAATTACAACAAAAATCAGATGGTAAAATACTATTTTTAGGAATTTCGGGATAATGTTTTGAAACGCATTCTTTTATTTCAAATGTTTTAAGTTCATCACCCTTTTTAAAATCCGTATAAAGTGCTATTTTAATTTCATCTTTTCTTTCCATGATGCTGATTTTAGAATTGTTTAAATTTTAATAGGATTAGATTAATGTAAATATAATTCAGCTCTCATTTTTGAACAGATTAATAAAACTAAATCTTGATTTCCGTTTATAAATTTAACAACCCCATAATCAGGCGTTGTCCATACTTGATTATTAAATTTTGTAGATGTGGAAAATCCTAAATGTTCATTTATTAATTTTTCTACTTTTGAACTTGTTTCCATATCGCTACTTAAAAATAGCATAGGATAAGTTTCAAATTCATCTGCAACTCTAAATTGTTTTTCAGTTGTTTCCATATTAACAGCAGCTGCAGGAAATGCTTTTTTTATTTTTTTTAATAATGCTTCTTTTGAATTATCAGTAGAACAAGATAAAATAAACAAAACCGATACGATTAATAAAGTTGTCTTTTTCATCTTTTTTAAATTTTAGTTCATCTGATATAAATTTACATTATATTTTTAAATAGACAAAGTTTATTAACATATGTAAAAAACACGATATGTTTGATAATCTGAGAATTTTAAAATCAAAATAACAGATCATAAAGGTTTTAATTATAAGAAAATTAATCAGTTAAATATTGACTTCGAGTAAATATCTAATAGATTAAACTTTAAGTATTTAATACTTTAAGCTCTTAAAACATACTTATTGTATTTACTGATTAGTTACTTTCTTTTTAATACGAAACTCAGCTTCAATTCTTTTTGTTTCCTCTATCATTTCTGTAAGCTCTGGTTCAATCAATGGCAATAAATTCTCGGCTAATAAATACATGTTAGTTGAAAACAACAAAGGAATTCCGTTCTCATCTTCTCTGTAATTTTTTTTTGCATTTTCAATATTAGAATATATACGTAAAATTGCTTTTTGGGGTTTTATTCCTCCAGAAATTACACTTGGTAACCAACCTTTAAATTTGCTGCTAATCTTAAGTGGATCTGTTGGTAATGGGAAAGATGGAATCGTATCACGATAAGCATAATACAACCAAACTTCAAAACAAGAATTACTTATAATCAGATGAAAACCTACATTTTCACATTTTGGTTTAATTCGAAGAAGTTCATTTATAAAATCATCTACATCCGATAATAAATACATTTTGTCGGGTTCAGCATCTTCATTCCGACTTGTTTCATAATGTGCTTTCTTATATTCAGCCACCTCATACATTCCATCCGGCGATAGTTTTAATGGATCAGCTATAAATTCTAACTTAATGCGTTTAAATTTGTCTTGAATTGATATGAATCTGAAATAGTTTTTTTCACGCACTTCCCCCCCGGATATGATTATGAAAAACGCTTTTGGTAATTCTGCAATATCCGGTTTTTGATAATCGGGTAACTGAATATTAACTAAAGATACTTGCTGGGCTTCGACTGAAACAGTTTTCTTTTTCTGTAGTGGCAGAAGCTCCCTTTCAGGACTATTTTTACTATATGTAGGCTTAACTTCTGCCATTAAGAATTTAAAACACTTAATTGAGGTACAGCACCATAACGTCCATCTAAATACCCATTTTCAAGGTTTATAGTATTATGTATCTTAAATTCATTAATAGAATACATACGTGAATTACCATTTTCCTTTTCGCTTAACCATATCTCGTCAGGTCGAAGTAACTCCTGCTGATTTATCAATTTAGTAGTATGGGTAGTGAATATTAATTGACCTTTAGATGGTTTAGCTCCATAAAACTGCAGTAACGAGAACATCAAATTAGGATGGATACTGTTATCTATTTCATCAATAAAAACGACTTTTTGTTTATTTATAGCTTCATATATGGCAGGAATTAATGTCAATAATCGAACGGTACCATCTGATTGAGCAGTGATTTTCATTTCTTTTTTAAATCCAGTCTGTCCTATTTGTTCAAACAGAAATTCCTGTACTGTTTTACCTCCTTTTTTTAATGAAACAGAAAAAATAGTCCTGTTATTTTCGATTCCTAATATCCCTATATTTTGTTTCAATGGGTCATTCTCCATTATTTGCTGTAAATCCTTAGCGTTTTTATTATCTGTAACCCATTGATCAAAAGGTGTATCAGCAATCTTTACAGCATTGATCCCCACCCCAATATTTTCAAAAATCTCATTCGTTAAATTTAATAAGGCGGCCTGTTTCGACATCAATTCTATTAATGCAGGGACAGTACTGTTTATCGTAACTATTTCCAGCTTATTTTCAAACCACTCAAAAGCCAGCTTGACATCTTCACTAGTAAGCACAGGAAACTTTTGGTTTAAAGGGAGAAGAGATGACAGAGGATTCATTGTCAACAACTGCTTAGCAGAACTCTCATTTTCTAAATAACCTGATGTGATTTCGTCTCCATTGCGCTTAAACAGCAACTTGTCGGGTGTTTTTCCTAATCCAGATTGATAAAGCGACTCTTGAATATGCTTTTTATCAATTTCTATCTTGTAAACAAAGTACTTTCCCTTGATAAAAAACTCTACTTCAAAATTTACCTTCGATTGTTTTGCAGTTGTCAACTGGAAGATGTATTCATCTAAATCTATCTTTTTCAGGAAATCTTCGTGTGTTACAAACATTTTAATAAACCCAATTGCTTTAATAAAATTAGATTTTCCCGAACCATTAGCCCCATAAATGGCAGCTTGCTTTAACAGTGGTACGCTCATTTCTCCATAGATGTGATTAGGAAAAGAAGTGCGTTTAGGATTCGGAAACATATCGAATACTGTTTCTTCAAAAAATGACAGGAAGTTCCTGATTTTTAATCGTAGTAACATGATTTTTCGATTTAATATTGTAGATCAAAGATATTGTTTTATTCTTATCCGTGAAATATTCACGGATATATTTTGACGAATTTGAATTTAATTCATCGAATGAATCATATTATATTATGTACAACAAGATATTCTGCCTGATCAATCAAAATATAGAACGTTTGTTAAGACAGTCCGAAGAGCTTTACCCTCATGGATTGTTTTCTCGTTTGAAATCCCGTGAATTCTTGATTCCTCCGCCGGAATTGTAAAACCTTCTGGTTTTATAATGTAGTCATCCTCAGAAATTTTGTTGCCGTTTTTATCGTAAAATAAATAATTCAATTGAACCAGCCTTGGCAAGTTGTTCAAATCAGTGACCGGTGCTTTCACCTGATATTAAAGTTCCGATTAAGGGCAGGTGTTGTCATTGAATGATAAAGTTTTCAATATGGTAAAGTCCCAGTAGATTGGCAGGAATTATCGTGTTTTGATAAATTTGTCAAGGTGGAAAAAGTCCTGGTAAAGGGGTAGAAATTTTGGATTATGATAAGATTCTCTATATGGTGGAGTCCGGGTAGGCAAAAAAACATGTGTTTGGCAGTGAAGGGATGGTTGCAAGTATGGGCTGCAAAACTCTTGCCTGCGCAGAGGCTGTCCAGACATAAATTTCGTTAACTTACCTTACCTTTAACTTGTTTATAAGATGAACCCTGCGCCCTGCGCCCTGCGCCCTGCGCCCCATGCCTTAAGCTACCAGCTCCCGCCGGCACCGCCACCGCCAAAGCTGCCCCCTCCGAAGCCGCCGAAACCGCCGCCTCCACCACCGCCACCAGAAAATCCACCCCAGCTTCCGCCATGAGATCCTCTTCCTGAGCCCATCATTCCCAATAATAACCAGAAAGGTAACCCGCCACTGCCGATGTTTTTATTGCGCGATCCTCCCGATTTTCCGGAGATCATAGCTACAATAATGAAAACGATAAAAATAATAAGCCCGATAGGTGCATCGCCCCCTGAACTCTTCTTTGCCGATTGTCCGTATTGTGCAGCCGTAAACTCACCTCTTGCCAGCGACATCAGTGTATTTGTTGCATTACTCAGCCCACCAAAGTAATCTCCGTTCCTGAAGGCAGGCAGTATCTCCTTATCAACTATCTCACCGCATGTAATATCAGGAATTGCTCCTTCGAGACCATAACCCTGGGCAATAAAGACCTCTCCGTTTGAACCGGCAGTTTTTGGTTTAACCAGAACGATGACTCCATTATTCAGACCTTTCTGACCAACGCCCCATTTCTCTGCTAATCGCTGTGCATAGTCCGATTTATCATATCCGTCAAGAGATGGGACAATTACGATAGCAATCTGTGTTGATGTTGAGTCGTTGAAAGCCACCAGCTTCCCTTCAAGTAAACCTGCTTCCTGTGCATTAAGTAACCCCGCGAAATCATTTACCAGCCTTTGAGGAACCGGCCTGTCAGGAATATTCTGTGAAAAAACTCCGCTGATTGAAATAGTGCAAAAAAGAACAGCCAGGGTTAGTAAATACAAACTTTTTCTTTTCATTGCCATTACTCTCCCTTAATTTTATCGAATGAAATCTCATCGGGCAGTTCGTTTACATCATCCTTACTATAAGGGAAATGAGTCTTAAGCTGTTTGCCGGCAAGCACAATTCCTTCCGAAAGCCCTTCCGTGAATTTCCCTTCCCTGAAATTTTTTTGAAGAAGTGCGCTTATCTCATCCCAGAAACCTGCAGGAACTTTTGCATTGATACCTGCATCTCCAATGATGGCGAACTTTCTGTCGGTTACTGCAAGATAGAAGAGTACTCCGTTACGGTCGGCAGTTTTGTTCATCCCAAGCTTTTTGAATATCCAGGCAGCTCTGTCGAGTACATCACCTGTAAATGAGGTTTCAATATGAACCCGAATCTCACCTGAAGTTGCCATTTCGGCCTCTCTGACAGATGCAAGAATCAGTGCCTGTTGTTCCTTTGAAAAGAACGATGAAGCTTTCATTTATTATTTATAAATAAGAATTAAAATTTAACTTCCGGCGCCTTCTCAGCCCCTTCAAGAGCCTCAAAATAAGGTTTAGCCTGAAAACCGGACATTCCGGCAATAAAATTCTGGGGGAACCTTTTGATATAGGTATTGTAAACCTGGGCCACTTCATTGAACTTTCTTCTTTCAACTGAGATCCTGTTTTCTGTACCTTCAAGTTCTATCTGAAGGTCCCTGAAATTCTGAGTAGCCTTAAGCTCGGGATATTGTTCCATAACTACCATCAGTCTTCCCAGAGCTGAGGAAACCTGTCCCTGCGCCTGCTGGAACTGTTGCATGTTTTCTGCAGTCATCTTTGAAGGGTCAATTGTTACTGAAGTAGCTTTAGCCCTGGCTTCAATAACCTGAGTAAGTGTAGTCTGTTCAAAATTGGCAGCGCCCTTAACAGTATTTACGAAGTTGGGAATAAGGTCCGATCTGCGCTGATATGATGTTTCAACATTACCCCACTGACTGGTTACACCTTCGTTCAGAGTTACCATTCCGTTATAAACTCTTGTGCCCCAGATCACTAAACTTACTACAACAAGCGCAAGAAATGCACCAACTATAATTGAAATCAAACACCCTTTTTTCATTTTTATGGTTTTTTAAATTTCATCAAAGGTAATACTTAATTCGAAGCTTAAATAAATTTTAACCATAAAGGTTTTGAAGTTTCTGCAAAGCAGCAAGGAAACCAACTTAATAATATTAAACCGACCCTAAAATAACTCTTAATACTGAAGAAATTCTTTTTGCGATCTTTGCAATATCTTTGCTACCTCTGCAGTTATGGATTTCTAAAATAATTCCCATATTTAATTAAATTTGTAGCGATATTAATAAAGCAATATGAAAACAATTGCAATAGTAGCAGGAGGTGACTCCTCTGAATTTGAGATCTCGGTAAAAAGTGCAAATGAAGTTGGTAAAATACTATCATACGGATATATAGTTTATATAATAATGATCCGGGGAACCAACTGGTACTGGGAAGATCAGAATGGCCGTTATCATAATATTGACAAGAATGATTTCACTCTTCTTACCGATGAATACAAGATAAAATTCAATGCAGTATTCATTGCAATACATGGTACACCAGGGGAGAATGGCCTGCTGCAGGGTTATTTTGATATGATGGGTATTCCTTATACAAGTTGCTCAGCATTCTGCTCTGCCCTCACATTTAATAAACAGGCGTGCAAACTCTTTCTGAAGGAGTATAAGATTCCAATGGTTGATGCTATCCTGATAAGAAAAGGAGAAAAAACAGATAATAAAAGCATTATTAAGCAGGTAGGACTACCGTGCTTTGTTAAGCCAAATGACAGCGGGTCGAGTTTTGGAGTGACAAAGGTTAAAACGGAAGAGGAGTTACTGCCGGCTATTGATTCAGCATTTAAGGAGAGCAACGAAGCGCTGATTGAAGTTTTTATGGATGGAAGAGAGGTAGCTTGCGGCGTTGTGAAAACGAAAAAGAAAGCAATTATACTTCCTGTAACTGAGATTATAAGTAAAAATGAGTTTTTCGATTACGAAGCAAAATATACTCCAGGGAAATCGAATGAGGTCACCCCTGCCAATATGCCTGCAAGCGTAACAGAAGAGATCCAAAGACTCAGCTCACTCGTGTATGATCTTCTTGGCTGTAAAGGCATTGTAAGGGTTGATTTTATTGTGATCAAGGGAAAGCCATTCTTTCTTGAGATCAACACCGTTCCGGGAATGACAAAAGAAAGTCTGGTCCCGAAACAGGCTGAAGCCGCTGGAATTCCTCTCGAAGATATTTATTCAATGGTGCTTGAAGATCTGTTTTGATAGTTTATTTGTTTTTTACAAACTCAATCAATTCTATTACACCTCCATTGTGTTCAATCATCGCCACAATTATCTTATCAGTAGGAGAATTTGGTTCTGTAATCACTTTTAAGTCATGAGTCGCTAATTCGTAATTTACATTTTCAACTTCAAAAGCGATATGTGGTACTGTTTGAATCAATTTATTAATTGGAGAATCCTTTTCAAATCGCATCCACTCAATTCCAAAAGGACTTTCACTAAATCCTGATACATAAAGTTTTAACTGGGGTAAATAGGTTTCATCAGCCATTATTTTATCAGTAGGTATCCCCAAATGATGATATTTCCATCCCCATTTTACTATCGATTCAGGTTGTTCATGATCTTGTCTTGTTTTTATCATGTTAGGTTTTTAATTAGTTATTCCTTGAAATATTTTTGTATTAATGCCAATAATTCATCTTTTAAAATGGGTTTGGCAATATAATCGTTGCAGCCCTCTGCTATTGACTTTTCTCTGTCACCGGTTTGGGCATAAGCTGTCTGTGCTATAATAACAACATTTTTGTTAAACTGCCTGATTTGACGTGTAGCTTCGTATCCGTTTAAGCCGGGCATTTGAATATCCATCAGAATTAAATTCAGGTCAGGGTTATTATGGCACGCTTCTACGGCTTCAATACCGGTTCTTACTTTTAGTATTTCTCTTCCAACCATTTCGACCATTTTTGAAATAAGTATTTCCGATGCTTTATCATCTTCGACAATGAGTATTTTCAGTCCTGCAACTTCGGGATTCATTTTTCGTTCTGCTCCATCATCAGGAATAGCGTTTTTAGTCAGAAATTTTTCTTCAGGTTTAACATGGTATGGCAAAGTGAAATAAAAGGCTGAACCAATCCCCTCTTCACTTTCTACCCAAATTTTGCCACCATGTTTTTCAATAAACTCTTTGCATAGTAGTAGCCCCAATCCTGAGCTGGGCTCACCCTCGGTCCCTTTTCTGTTTGTTTGAACATCGAGTCTGAATAAATCATCAACCATAGAAGGGTTTATTCCAATACCTGAATCCCTAACGCATATTTCAATACTTTTATCACTTAAGGTTTTAGCAGAAAGATCAATTTTGCCATTCCTGGGAGTAAACTTAACAGCATTGGAAACAAGGTTCCGGATCACTGTTTGCAGGATGTTATTATCAGCAAAAACTGTTATATCATCCCGAATATCGTAATTTATTTCAATTCCCTTGGTTTTGGCGGATTCGATTATCATAACCATGCTTTCATCAACCAAAGAACGCAATTGAATGGCCGCAGGTGTGAAAACAACTGATCCTTTTTGAATTTGCGACCATTCCAAAAGGTTGTTGAGCAATCGGTAAAGGCTGTCAGCTGACTTGTTCAAACTCACTGCAAACTCTTTAACCTCCAACATTGTCAGGCTATGTGAGTCTTCAGCCATAATTTGTGTTTGCCCCAGAAATCCACTGAACGGGCCGCGTAAGTCGTGGGCAATTATGGAGAAAAATTTATCTTTTTCGAGATTGAGTTTTATTAGTTCTTCATTTTTAAGTTTAATGACTTGATCCGCAATCTTGCGATCACTTATGTCACGTGTAACACTGATAATATGAGGTATCCCTTTGAGAGTCAAAATCTTCCCTGACATTAACCCGGTAATCACTTCTCCACCTTTTCGTTGAAAAGGAAATTCAAAATTTTCATAAGATCCTTTTATCTTAATCATTTTTACCACTTCAAACCGGTCTGAAGGATTTTTCCATATATTTATATCAAGAGATGATTTGTCTAAAATTTCTTTTTTTGTATATCCTGATATTTTTGTAAAGCCTTCATTACATTCTACAAACATACCATCACTTAAGCGGGAAATTACTACTGCATCGGGACTTGTATTGAAAATCTGTTCGAAATGCACTTTTACCTCGGAGATTTCCGCGTTCAATTTTTGGTTTAACATAATTATAAAGCCAAAAGTCCATAGGAGCCCTACAATGAGACCATCAAAATACTGAAGAAGGTTAAACAACGTTGGAGAGAACATTTCAAAGACGGTAGAGCCGAATAGGATCATAATGAACCGAAAGCAAAAAATGATACCATGCACAATAAATATTACTATGTTAAAATTTGCAGCTAAAGCTATTGAACTGGTTTTATTTTTATATATGAATATTGCAGTCAAAAAAGCAATCACAGAAAGGTAAGCATCGAAAATTAAAGTGCGTATTAAAATATCATTTTTAACAAAAAAGAAAAAAAGATGCAGTATTACAAAACTGACGAAAAAATAAGTAATGAGCTTTAAATTTACTTTCTTATTAAAAAACCGAACTATCCCTATATATATAAAAATTGTTCCGGAAAATATTACTATATCTTGAAATATAATCACCATCGGAATAAGGGATGGAATACTTCTCAGAAGAATTAGGATAAAACCCAAAGCCTCTGCAGAGCTCCACATCAGCCACCACCCGGGTCCCAGCAAATTTTTGTTTGCTTTATATTGGTTGAAAAGCACTAACACCTGCAGCAGATGAGAAATACCTATAATTAAAACAAGTGTTCTAACATCAATTGCCATAATGATATCAGATTTTATTTGTTATAGAAACATCAGGAAATGTTATCATTTTATCTTAAGTTGAGGAACAAATTTAATGAAAAAAACGACATAATTTGGTTCTTTTGCGTTTGCATGTGCACCGGGTTATGTTTCGTTCAAAAGCAAATGTGCCAAAATAGTGTCAGGGTTGGTCGGCCGGCTTTGTTCGCCGAAGGCAGTAGCGAAGGCGAGCAGCCCTATTGACTTTGTCACGGTAGCAGGATTAGTCCGGGTGCCACAAGATTTGATAAATTGAGATGATTTTACTCGTATAGAGAGGGGCAGATTGATAAGTAGTCTGGGCTGCCGACTTCATCTGGAGTCCAGTAAATTGTCATGTTGTTGATTACTTTCTTAGGGAGGCGTGAGGGAGGAAAATTTAAAAATTCCCCCCTTTACGGTTTTGCAAGTTCTTTGACAAAGTTTTGGTTGCAGCGTTGGATCGTGGGGCTTTGGTCCCGAAAGCTTTCGGGATGCTTGCAAACTAATGTGTGATGCAATTGAGCCAATTATGAGCCCATTATGAGCCAATTGAGCCAATTATGAGCCAATCAAAACATAATTAGTTCCAGCCCCAATGTCACCGGCTCTTCTTAAAATTTCATATTTCTCAACAAGTTCTGATAAATCTCTTGTAGCTGTGGCCTTAGATACATTGTTTAGATCCTGATACTCACTATTCGAAATTTTACCTTTTTCTTTAATGAATATAATTGCTTTTTCCTGCCGATCATTTAATCCAAGAGATTTAAGATATTTCTCACTGAATATGTCTTTTCTAAACTCCACAAAAAAGCCCGACATGTCGTAGTAGTACAAAGGTTTAGGTAAACCAGCGTCAATACATTCTTTAATCATCTTTAAAGTTCCACGTCCCCACGATTCAATGTAACCGCTTCTGAAAAGGGCGTTGGCAATATCAGGTTTATAGGGTTTTGATGGATGTTTGGTCAAAAGACTTTCAATTGTCCAATTCTCCGGTAATTGACCTTCGTTCCAAAAAATGATTTTGTCGTTGTAAACACTAATCTGTATGGGCACACCTCCTGAATAGTCTTTGTGAGCAATAGCATTTAACAGAGCTTCACGAACCGCATCTTTCGGATATTCATATTTTTCGACTCTACTAATACCCTCGTAACTTATTTCGGCTTTAATGTATTTGGTAAAAAGTAAATCCATTGCCTTTTCAATCTGTTCAAATAGATTACCGTGTATTTCGTCCTGAAATTTCAGGTCATCATCTGTTTCAAAAAAACCTATTTTAATGAATGACCCGGTAATAAATTTTTCAGGTTTAGGATGAAACAGTAAAATAGCTGCCCGTTTTAGAAACGCATTTTCTTTTAATTGAAGATTTTCAATAAGAAGTTCGTTAGAATCTGTCAATATATCTTCTTCAATTCGTTGGCTTTTAAGTGCTCTTTTGCGAAAAAAATCAAATGACTCTTGCTTTAATTCTGCAACAGAAATATTTGGTAATGGAACCCCATCCCATCTTTTGCCTTTACGTTGCAAAAGAAATTTGTCTAATGTGCAGGGAGCTGATTAATTAACATTAACAGCCCGGCAATAAAGGGAGGTTGTGTTACCCGATGCAAGTACCGGGTTGGGTCCTGGTACTTTAGCCGAGAAACTGGCACTGTGCAAGGAGGGTATGGCGCACTTTTTGCCGACCAGGTACAAGTTTTGCGAGTTATACGAGTGACGCGGTACAAGTTTGATCGGAGCCGCGAATTTATCCCCGGTTACAATGTTATTGGTGGGCACTGGCACGATCGCGGTATAAGGAATTACGAATCTGTCTTGCGTGCAGGAGCAAAAGCAAAAAGTGTGACAAACAACTTACCTTTATTGTCCGTGTTGTATGCAGGCATTCATTTAAATCCTGAATTGTCCCGGGGTCAATGGATTATTAATAGATTTAGACTATTGTCATGATGTGTAAAATTAAAGACTCGTTTGGCATTTTTGGTTAATGCGAGGGCATTGAGCGAATGCCAAATGTGCCTGACAGAGATTTTTTAAAAATAAAGTTAAATAAAGTTGAAAAATGTTTATAAAATGCGTTAAAATATTTGCATATGTGATAATATACCGGTAAATTCGCCGGTATATGAACTCAATTGATTGGAACGATAAAGCTAAACGACTGCTGAGATCTGAATTAGTTCGGAGAGGCATTAGTCATGATCAGTTGGTTGAACTACTTGCTGAAATTAATGTTATAGAGACAAAAGCTAGCATTGATAGTAAAATAAGTAGAGGAACATTTAGTGCTGCTTTTTTGATACAATGTTTGCTAGCTATAGGCTGTAAATCGTTTGTTCCAGAAATTTCAGCTGATTTGGTTGAAGAACCCAAAGGTTTGTATAATAGAAATAAGTAAGGTTATGAATTATATTAATGAGAAGAATAAAATACAGTATGTTGATATTACTGAATCAGAAAAAATTAAAAATGGTCAGTTTTATACAGTGATCAGCTTATTTTCCGGAGCTGGTGGTTTGGATATTGGTTTAGAACAAGCAGGATTTCACACAATTGCATGTGTTGAGAATGATATCAATTGCAGGGCAACTTTAAAGTTTAATCGACCAGATTGGAATGTTTTCGAAGAATCGGTGAAAACAGAATATGGTAAAATAATCACAAGAGAACCGGGTGACATTAGAGATATTGAAGTAGATGAACTATTAAATTATGTTGGATTAAAAAAAGGCCAAGTAACCCTTGTTGTTGGTGGTGCCCCTTGTCAGCCATTTAGCAATATGGGAAAAAAGGAAGGACTTGAAGATAAAAAAAATGGTGATCTTTTTCAGGAATTTGTCCGTATGGTTAAAGGTATTCAACCTGAAGCGTTTATCTTCGAAAATGTTGCTGGAATTACTCAGAATAAGCATGCTTTTGTGTTAGATTATATGATTAAAAACTTTGAGGGGACGGGTTATGGAATTTCTTATTCGATATTAAATTCTGCAAATTATGGTGTTCCACAAAGACGTGAAAGATTTTTCTTAATTGGTATAAAAGATTCTAAAAATCCCGCCTTTCCACTTCCAACTCATATGAAAGATACTAAGAGCTGGGAAACATTCACTAGAGGTTTGAATAAGGTACCGAAATATACTCCAAAAAGTTGGGTAACTGTGAAAGACGCTTTTAATCGGCTACCAAAGAATCCAGAAAAGAGAGAAGATTTCGCTCTTATGAATATTTCGGAAAAAGTAGTAAACCGCATGAAATTGATAAAGCAGGGTGAAAATTTCAAAGTACTACCTCCTGAATTAAGACCTGATTGTTGGAAAAGTGGTAAGCATCAAGGAAATGATACATTCGGTAGGCTAATTGCTGATTTACCTTCTGTTACAATTCGCACCGCTGCATATAATCCCGCTAAAGGTATGTACATTCATCCATTTGAAAATAGAGGGTTAAGTACGATTGAGATGGCAATTTTACAGGATTTCCCATTAAGTTGGACTTTAAAACATCATGGAAGAGGACGAGTAACCCTTGCAAGTGGAGGAAAACAAATTGGAAATGCAGTACCTCCTGGGTTAGCACGAGCTATCGGACTAAGTATCAAAAAACAATTAAGTATCAAACACTCAATATCTGTTGAAAAGCAAGTTGAGCTTGTTGTAGTGAGTTAACTTCAAATACCTCATCAACTGCTGCTTGAGGGATTGAATGAACCGTTGTGATGCTATGTGTGGCAACAGTCTTTAGTGCAGCCCTATCTGGGTTACCAACTTTCGTAGCTATGGCAAAATATTTTATTCCTTTAGGATTAATGATCCATTCTCTTGTTTGAAGATGGGTATAAATTGCTTTCATCAAACTTCCTTCGTGAGGAATTTGAAGTCTCCTGTCAGGCCTAAAAGAAGTCTTCACAGAAATATATCCAAAGATATCATCAAATCCGCATTTTAACTCAAATGTTTTATATGCATCTTCTATTTTTTTAATTGCTTCTTGGTTAATCTTTGTTATTTTATCAAATCTTGGAATAAATCGATTAACTAAATTACGATCAATAATTACAAAATCCGGATTTGAAGAAATAAGTTGAACAGAGGAAGCTGCCGAAACTTTTTGCCGAAGATCTTGGATTAAGGAAAACAGTTTTTCATTGTAAAGACTTGCTACATCAAATTGAGCAATATTTGGAGTCAAGAGGGCAAGATTAGCCTTTTTATTTTCAGCAAAATAATTCCATGCTGATAATGCTAAAAGCCATTCATACCAATCACCGTGAACATTATTTAAAGCGTCTTTTGAAACAGTGCTGTCTCGTTTATTAATCTCTTTATCAAAGTCCGTAATTAATTTATCAAGAAGCTGTTGAGGTTCAGGCAATTTTTCTTTTAAAAGTGTGCAAAATGCTACATCTTTAATTACCTGAGATTTCCCGTCTTTTAATGTCCTTATGTAAGTCATTTATTTTTTCTTTTTGTTCAAAAATGGCATTTTGAATACTTGAAACACAGAATTCTAATTTTTTTTCGATATCCTTACCCCAAAATCTAATTATTTTCCATCCGGACTCAGAAAGTTGACTATTTACTTCTTTGTCGCGTAAAATATTTGATTCAATCTTTTTATACCAAAAATCCTGATTTGATTTTATCTCGTACTTTTTAGTTTCCCAATCTTTCCCGTGCCAAAATTCACTGTCACAGAATACGGCTATTTTAAGTTTTTTAAATGAGATATCAGGTTTTCCATAAACAGAATTATCATTTCGTCTATATCGGATTCCAAATGAATATAGTCGTTTTGCCAAAAGACTCTCTATTTTTGAATCTTTCTGCTTTACTGCTTGCATATTCTTTCGTCTCTGATCTTTGGTCAATTTGTCCATAATAACAAAATTACCCATAATAATCTTAAGAGGAGCGTGCTGGCAAGAAAGTATGTGTTTGGCGTCAGCCAAACACATACTTTTGAGCGTTGGCTTTATCTAGATGTAATAATTTGTCAAGGTTGATGATTTGTCTCGAGATCATTTCCCGCTTGGCTATAACTTATTTTAAAAAAACGCAAATTCTAATTAAAATCCCATAGTCTTGTCAGATATAAACATATTTTTTATTTTTTCTGCTAATATCCATTTCCTCTATCGGACAATAGATTGCAAACAAATTCCGGAAATAGGGGAGTGCATAACTACTTTTTCCCTCTCGCTATCTTCAATGCGCTGGTTGTTGTGTAATATTTGGTTATCATACCGGGAACTTCCCAGTCAGGTAATTTACCATCCTTAAGATATTCGAGGAATTTCGCTGTTACCTGACCAAAATGATCTTTATGTGTCACTCTGTACTTTTCAGGTATATTGATTTTAAGAGCATTCTTGTTAACTAGCTCTATCTGAATGCTGTCATAAGGTAAGGCTCCGATAACTTCTTTTAGTTTGGAGGCAAATTCACTTAAGGTTGTTCCTTTAACATTTTCAACATAAAGCGTTGGCAGAAATTTTTCCTCTGCACCCTGCTTTATAACCAGGTCGCACTTTGTTCCATGCATAACCGAATAGTGCGTATCGCCACCTCCGGGAGAAGCCTGGTATTTCCACTCAACTGATACTTTTGCAAAAAATCCTTTTATCTGATAAACCATCTCTCCGTTGGAAAAGACATTCAATTTGCCCTCTTTCAAATCTTTCTGAAGATAATCAGGAAAACTATCTAAACCGGTTACTCCTTTAAATTCAGTTTGTGAAATCAGTGTAGGCCATCTTTTTGCCGCTACCATAGTAATATCGGATGGCTTAAGAATCTGCTCCGGAAAACATTCCCATTGAACAAGATCAACAAGATGAGTCGTAACATCCACAATCCCTTCTCCCTGCTGTTCAACATCGAAAAACCATGCAGGTCGAAGCAACGGACTTCCCGAAACAATTTTGGAAAAATGATGTACACTTAATTTTGTTACAGCCGGGTTCTCTTTGCTCCCGGTCATCAGAGTACCAAAAACTTCTGTGTTTTGCGATAGGCGTTTCTGCAGAAGGGTAGTCACCTCAAATCTCTCAGTCATAATATCATATAGAAGTATCCCTTTTTCTTTTGCAGTCGCGAAGGAAGCCTCCAGAACAGGAAAATCTTCAGGAGTTATGATCATTGGCTTATCGGCCAGGACATTAAGCCCTGCATTGACCGATTTTGAAATATATTCTGCTTTTTTCCTGTTATTTCCTGATAATACCACAACATTACCGGCTTTGTCTGCAAGCATCTTCTCAAAGAAATCAGTACCGGTATAAACTATCTCATTCCAGGATGTGGGATTTGCAGCTCTTGTGTTGTAAGAATTGATCCTGCCAAGATGTTGCTGATAATCAGGTCCTTCCGGAGCATATACATGAACATCAGGTGATACCTGGTTATACATAGATTTCTGTACGAGGGCAGCATGAAAATGGCCCGGGTCAACTGTGATCAACTTTACCTGATTCGCATTTTCCATTGAAGCATCGGATTTAACTGATTGTTGTTTAGAACCTCCTGATCCACAGGCTATTGCAATCAATGTCGGAAGAAGTAATAAAATTATTTTTTTCATTGTCCCAATATTGTTTCCGTCCTGTACAAGTCAACAGGATCGCAGGTACATACAAGATTACGATCACCGTAACCATCATCTATCCGACCTACCGTGGGCCAGAACTTGTTCTCAACTACCCACTTAAGCGGGTAAGCTGCCTTCTGGCGATTATAAGAATGTCTCCACTCGTCAGCTGTTAAAACTTTAACAGTATGAGGTGCATTATGCAGAACATTATCCTCTTTATCTGCTTTACCATCTACTATTTCCTTTATTTCATCCCATATAGATTTCAGAGCGCTCACAAATTTATCAAGCTCCTGTAACGACTCTGATTCAGTAGGTTCCACCATAAGTGTCCCGTGAACAGGAAATGAAAGAGTTGGTGCATGAAATCCATAATCCATTAACCTTTTGGCAATATCCGCTTCCGTAATACCCGCCTCTGTTTTAAAATCCCGGCAATCGAGAATCATCTCATGTGCAACAAATCCTTCTGTTCCGGTATAAAGAGTTTTAAACCATCCTTTCAATGATGCTGCAATATAGTTTGCATTTAATATGGCATATTTTGTAGCCAGGGTCAATCCGGCTGAACCCATCATCATCACGTAAGCATGAGAAATTGTGAGTACATGCCCACTACCGAAAGGAGCCCCGGCAACGGCAGTAGTTCCGTGACTGCCACCTGTTTTAACAACCGGGTGCGATGGAAGAAACTCAGCAAGCTTATCATTAACCAGGATCGGGCCCATTCCCGGTCCGCCTCCGCCATGAGGTATCGCGAATGTTTTGTGAAGATTCAGATGACATACATCTGCTCCGATGTGTTCGGGATTGGTCAGTCCTACCTGTGCGTTCATATTAGCCCCATCCATATAAACCAGTCCGCCATTTGCATGAACGATACCTGACATTTCATTAACTGCGGCCTCAAACACACCATGAGTTGATGGATATGTGATCATAAAGCAGGCAAGGTGGGCTTTATGCTCCTCAGCTTTTTTCCTGAGGTCGTCAACGTTTATATTTCCCTTTTCATCACACTCGATAACAATAATCTTCATTCCAGCCATAGCAGCGCTGGCAGGGTTGGTGCCATGAGCCGAGGATGGAATAAGAGCTATGTTCCTGTCTCTCTCACCCCTGCTGTTATGAAACTTACGAATCACCATAAGTCCTGCATACTCGCCGGCAGCGCCCGAGTTGGGCTGGAAAGAGATTGCAGAAAATCCTGTTATCTCCTTTAGAGCCTCGCCAAGTTCATCCATAATCTGGTAATATCCCAAAACCTGATCCTTTGGAACGAAGGGATGAATATTCCCGAATTCGGGCCGGCTCATTGCAAACATTGAACTGGCGGGATTAAGTTTCATAGTACACGAGCCAAGTGATATCATGCTGTGAGTAAGAGAAAAATCTTTTCGCTCAAGCATTTTAATATACCTCATCATTTCAGTCTCGCTATGATACCTGCTAAAAGTTCCCGCCTTTAAAAATGCGGACTTCCTTAAAAATTTATCGTCAAGAACTTTACAATTACAGTAAGAAGTAACATGAACATGTTCTTTACCTGCTGCTTTTGCAAAAATATTTACAATTGTGTCTATTTCT
Source organism: Bacteroidota bacterium (assembly GCA_037127735.1). GTDB lineage: Bacteria > Bacteroidota > Bacteroidia > Bacteroidales > VadinHA17 > LD21. Next base: position 36,291 of record JBAXXU010000004.1, on the reverse strand, counting down.
TTTAGAGTGGTTATCTCATCTGTACTGATAATCACCGAATTATCATCAGGGTAAAAGAAATTCATTTCTGCTTCAAGCGCCAGCTTTTTGATATTGTCTGTAGAAATTCCACAATCCAGGCTAACCTTTACAGTATCAAAGAACATTGAATTTAATTGCCTTATTCCCATCTCTTTGAGGTTGTAGCTTATCGTACATGCCGAATTATGAATAAGTTTTGCAATATTTTTCAATCCTTCAGGGCCGTGGTATTGTGCATACATGCCCGACATGGTAGCGAGAAGCGCCTGTGAAGTACAAATATTTGATGTTGCCCTTTCACGTTTAATGTGCTGCTCTCGTGTCTGCAATGCCATTCTTAACGCGCTGTTCCCCTGGGCATCAACCGAGACGCCTATAATACGGCCCGGCATACTTCTTTTTAGTTCATTTTTTGTTGCAAAGTAACCGGCATGAGGTCCTCCGAAACTCATTGTCAGTCCCATCCTTTGACTTGAACCTACAACTATATCAGCGCCCCACTCGCCGGGAGGGGTCAACAAGGCCAGACTCATCAGATCGGCAGCTACTCCCACGAGTATTCCGGTTGAATGAGCCATATCAGTAAATGACTTATAGTCTCTGATCTGACCCGAAGCAGCCGGGTACTGGACCAGGGAGCCGAAGTAAGATTCATTAAGAAAAGCCTCTGTATATTTTCCCGAAACTAACTCTATTCCCAAGGGGGCTGACCGGGTTTTTATCACATCAAGAGTTTGTGGAAACACATCATCATCAACAAAAAACTTATTTGCCCCGGCTTTAACTGAAGCCCTGGACCGGGCATTGAACATCATCAACATTGCTTCTGCTGCTGCAGTTGATTCATCGAGCAGTGAGGCATTGGCAATCTCCATACCTGTAAGTTCAATTATCATAGTCTGATAATTAAGCAACGCCTCAAGTCTTCCCTGCGAAATTTCAGCCTGATAAGGAGTGTATGATGTGTACCATGCAGGATTTTCAAGAACATTCCGGATGATTACCGAAAGAGGAGCAACCCCATAATAACCCTGCCCTATAAATGAACGGAACATCTTATTCTTCTGGCCGATAGATTTAATATGATTAAGATATTCGAATTCACTCATTGCTTCCGGAAGTCTTGGCGGCTTTTCGAGCATAATTGACTTCGGAATGGTTTTTTCAATCAAGTGGTCGAGCGAATTAACTCCGATGGTCTTCAACATCTGCGGCAACTCATTATCGCGGGGACCATTGTGACGGGTAACGTACTTATTTGAAGGCATTTATTTCAAATTAAATTAATATAAATGATTTGTATTATTTCAAATTTTGAGCAGGTAATTATAAGAAATTCCCTATAATATAAACATGACAATTATTATGAAAAGTAGGGATTTGATTTCAATTCCCTTTCAATTGTAGTTTCATTGCCATGCCCGGGGTAAACGACAGTTGATGTGGGTAGAATAAATAATTTACTCCGGATGCTATTTATTAAAGTATTATAATCGCCATCAGGAAGGTCTGTTCTCCCAATACTCCCGGCAAAAAGTGCATCACCGGTAAAAACACAGCCATTTTTTTCGCTGTAAAAAGCCAGGCTGCCTGCACTATGACCCGGAACATGAAGTGCCATAAGTTCTGTTGTGCCGAAAGTTATTATCTGATTGTCAGTTATAAAGCCTCCCGGCTCAGGAGGATTATCCATTGTCAGACCAAAAAGCAGAGCATGCTGCACAGAATTTTTCCTGTTACCCTCGTCGAGTTTGCCGGAAAATGCCCTGAGATTGTATTTTTCCAGAATGAACCTGTTTCCAAAAATGTGATCTAGGTGGCAATGGGTATTCAAGAGTAAAACCGGGTTAAGATTCTTATTTTTAATGAATCCTGCAAGTTCCTCCGATTCAGCCTTATCGTAACAACCACAATCAATTATTGCACAATCACCCGACTTATCTGCAAGAATATATGTATTAACTTCAATCGGTGAAAAAGCAAGTTTGAATATTTTTATCATAATTTACTTATTTTTCAATGGTATTATTCACATGGTTCCTTCGTTAAGGAGCAAGGATTTCAATTGCCTGTTTACTTTTCACTTTTCACTACTCACTGCTTACAGTTCCTTTCAGCATCGGCACAAATACAAAATTCCCATGTTCGGAATACTCGAAGCTATCGGTTCCAGTCCTTTCAACAACAGTCATAACCTGCGAACCGGAAGCACCGACAGGCATTACAAGTCTTCCTCCTGTCTTTAGCTGTTGAAGAAGTTTTTGGGGTATCTCCGGAGCTGCTGCCGTTATTATTATACCATCGAAAGGACCGTATTGTGGTTTGCCCTCATAACCATCGCCGTAGAAGAAATCTGCTGAATAGCCAAGTGATGTCATTGTCTGCCTGGCTTTTATAAAAAGTTCCCTGAACCGCTCAATAGTATAGACCTTGGCTCCCATCTCCACCAGTATTGCAGCCTGGTAACCGGACCCTGTTCCTATTTCAAGAATTTTATCTCGTTTTTTAACTCTAAGCAGAGAGGTCTGGACTGCTACCGTGTAAGGTTGTGATATTGTCTGACCCGAAGTGATAGGAAAAGCCTTATCAATATAGGCATGGACAAGGAATGCAGGATCCATAAAAAGATGCCTCGGTACAGTATCAATAGCTCTCAGTACATCTTCGTCATTAATCCCTTTCTGTCTTAGTTCTGCAACAAGTTTTTTTCTTTTGCCTTTCGCTTCAAATGTATCTGTCATCGGCTATCCGCTCTATAAAATTTCATTCCCACAAAAATATAAAAATAATGAGACCGGCACTTTAAGAAGTTTTACTCATTTAGGCTTGAAAACTTAAAAGAAATTTTCTTAGAGGATTATATACCGGTACTGTCTGAAGCAGAATACTCTCATAGAGAACCACCTCATTAACAGACACTTTCTGTATTTCTGTATCTTTATATCTCTCAATCATCTCTTTCAGGCTATTCTCCGGTTTCAGATATTTTATCCGACCGAGCGTTAAGTGAGGTTTGAAGGGCCTGTTCTAAAGTTGAATTTTACAACCTACCGGCCTCTATTTCATTAATTATCAATTCTATCACTGAATCATCTCCATAAGCATCATATTCTTCTTTAAGGTTTGTCCCGAAGATACGCGCGATTCCCTGCCAGAAAGCTGCAGAAAACTTTCCCCGGTAATCGCGGATTAATTCATAAGAGGTATTCTGTGTCTCCCTGTCTATAAGCTTAATGAGAAGTCTCCCCTGTGTCATTGTCATCTCCCGCATATCATCTTCATACTCGGAAAAAACATCCTTCTCTACATTTTTAAAATATTTCTTCCGTTCCTTTTCATCTGTGATGTTCTTAATATCCTCATTTACCTCGCTCAGTTTCATCCTTACCATTAATGCATAAGGATATACTTTTTTAATATTATAGACCAGCCTTTCGTTTACGCGGTTTTCATTTCTCCTGGAAATCTTTGGCCTGGCAACCACAGTCACCTCTTTAATTTCAACTTCGGGCATAATAACTCCATCTCTATTCACTTTCGGTAAAATGTAAAACCTATCCGGGAGAGTATCATTCTTATGTTTTAATGAATCTTCCTGTCCTGTTGCTTCAACAGCATAAAGAATGATCAAAAATATGGTAAACAACAGCCTCACTAATGGAATATTTTTACAAATGTATCAAATTATGGGCCACAAATTATTATCATAAAAAGTGGTGTTATCTCAAAGAAAAATAAAAAAATCATTCTTCATCTTTTGAATTGCAGCTTATAAAAAGTAAATTTGTTAAAAGGACAATCATGGCATTACAGGTAGAAGATCTTGACAATCAGGCAAAATACAGGCAGATACTCGCGATTTCGTATCACGATCTTGTTCCTTTTATCTTTGATTATCTGAAAAGAAAGTCGGGACTGATTGTTTTCTTCTGGTCATCATGCCTGATTTTTATAGCAATAGCGATTAATGTCAGAATAAATATTGCAGGGTATTTTCCAGTAAGAAATATTATTCTCCATTCGATGCTTGGATTGGTTGTCTTCCCAATCCTGTGTATTCCTGTTCATGAATCTTTGCATATTATCACCTATTATTTTGCAGGCGCCAGGAAAATAAGGATCGGGATGGACCTTAAACAATATTTTTTCTATGTTACTGCTCACAGGCATGTTGCAACACCTCTTCAATTCAAAATTGTAGCCATTATACCATTTATAGTTATAAGTGTAGTCTTTACACTTCTTGTTTTTCTGCTGCCCGGTTTGTGGAAATGGAGCCTGTCGCTCTTTTCGTTTGTTCATACCACAATGTGTGCCGGCGATTTTGCCATGCTTAATTTTTACTTTCTGAACAGTGAAAAAAAGATATATACCTGGGATGATGCTGATCAGAAAATGGCGTATTTTTATGAAGAGTTATGAGGAAAGACAAAAGACAAAAGACAAAAGATAAAAGACAAAAGTTTAAGTGGCCGGATGAAACTCTATTTTTAAATAAATTACACATATGAAAAGACTGATAATCATAACACTAACCATTATTTGCTTTACTGCTTTGGCTTCCGGACAGAGGAAAACTATTAACCTTCCGGATATTCCGGGTTATGTAACCATGAAGTGCGATTTTCACATCCACACGGTATTTTCTGACGGCGATGTATGGCCGACAGTGAGAATCGATGAGGCATTACGCGATGGTCTTGATGCCATTTCAATTACCGATCATCTTGAATACGCTCCAAAGGAGGATTTTATTCCTGCCGACTTCAATGCTGCTTGGAAAACCGGGGAAGAATATGCTAAAGAAAAAAATCTGATACTTGTTCATGGAGCTGAAATCACAAGGGATATGCCTCCCGGACATTTTAATGCACTTTTTATTTCTGATGCTTCACTTATTGCAAAAGACTCGGTATGGGATGCTTTTGAAGCAGCAATAAAACAGGGCGCATTCCTTCAGTGGAACCATCCGGGTTGGAAAGCACAGGAACCTGACGGAATTCCAAAGATGTATGAGATTCATCAGAAACTTATCAAAAAAGGCTGGCTCCATGGGATAGAATTTTTTAACGAGAACGAATATTATCCACTTGTGTTTAAATTCTGCAAACAATACAATCTTGCTTTGATGGGCAACAGCGATGTACATGGAATCATAAGTGAATTCTATACCCGGCCTGATTATACCAACAGGCCAATGACTCTTGTATTTGCAAAAGAAAGAAGTCACGATTCCCTGAAAGAGGCTATGTTTGCCGGTCGTACCATGGTGTATTTCAGAGATATACTTGCTGGAAAAGAGGAGTATGCAAAACCATTTTTCTATCAGTGTATTTCTGTTGGCAAGCCCTTTTACCAAAACGATAAAAGCCTGTTTTTTGAGGTCCTAAACAGATCGGATGTTCCTTTTTACCTTATTAATGGCGTTAATGGTGCCCCGGCTTCAATAACACTGGCAGCTAATTCTGTTACAAGAATTGTTCTTAGCAAGAAAGTCACAACACCACTCATTTATGATGTAAGGAATATTCTTATAGGTGAAAAAGAGGTTCTTAAAGTAGAATTGAAGTATTAGTCTGAATTATTCAGATATATACTTAAAGTGCTCTTTTTCTTTGTGTTACTTTGTGATGTACTTTGTGTACCTTCGTGGTAAAAAAATATTAAACACTAAGTCGCACAAAGGATTACACAAAGGCTCACAAAGTTTATGAATACGAGAAGTTAGAATTTCTCTTTTGCAAGTTTCAATATATCATCGTCTTTGACAATTGGACGTATCCTGAAGGAATATTCATATTTATTTTCCAGAAGCCTATATTGAGGATGTATCAGTGCACCCCAGGAATTATCGCCTCCCACACCCATCTGGCCAAGGTCAATATTCAGATTAACCAGGTCGCGCGGTTTAACATCAACAGTATGAGTGTTAGCGGTTTTCGCATCTTTCCTGTACTGTGATAATTTCCCCGGCGATTCAAAATCATCGTGAATATTATTAAGTGCAGCAAAACAGATTAAAGGATCTCCGCTCACAAGAATACCCGTTCCATTGTCATCGGTTAAAGTAAGCCAACGGGTATCAGTTTTATAACCATTTTCCTGCGGACGTATATATGGCGTATATTGATCAGCGACAGTACTTTCATAAAGGCCAACATCCGCTGAAGTTTTCCTGTCAACATAATTTTCATGAGGTCCGCGTCCAAGCCATTTTAGATTAGTAAACTCCTTCGGGAGTTGCATCTGCATTCCCATTCGTGGTATTTCAGGAATTTTGTCTGAAACTTTCGAGAACAGGTTTTTAACAACAACATCTGCCGATCCGTAAATAGTAAACACCGTGGCATAGCCGGCAATTTTCTGTCCATCGGTACCGGGAATATCATAATTGAAACTGACAACTACTTTCGCTAAATCGGGTTGGCTGATATTTGCTTTTGTTACAACTGTTCTTTCTCCCGCTTTTTTCCATACGCCAAGCAATTTGTCCATATCATAGCCATAGTCGTTATCGGTAGGAGGTCTCCAGAAATCCGGTTCAGGACCTTTTCTAATAAGTTCCTTTCCTTTATAATTGTATGATTCCAGACGACCATTGACAAGATCGAAAACAAGCTTCATGTCAGTTCCGCTTACTTCAAGTTTTTTGTTGATAGTTTTCGTCTGAAGAACCTCAAGGTTATCGCATTTTGCCAGGATGGGCATACCTTGTGCAGGCAACTTAAATTGGGCAGTAGCATAAACATGATCTTCGGGAACATAATTCCATTCATCACTTCTCGATACACTTATATTAAGAAAATATTCAGCACCCGGAACAGGATCAATTTTTTCAAAAGGAAGAAGAATAGAGAGTTCTGCTTTTGGTTTAAGAGCCGGGATTGGAACTTTTCCTGATTGAATAACACTGCCATCTGAAACAATTTCCCATTCAAAATTAAACTCCGACAGATTTGTAAAATCATACTTATTTTTAACTTTAATCATTCCGATATTCAGATCAACAGGTGTAAAACCAACATACTGATATACCTTTTTTACTTCATTCAGCCCCGGGTGACCTGTTCTGTCGGGCCAAACAAGTCCGTTCAGGCAGAAGTTGCCATCGCTTGGTATTCCTTCTTCTCCATAATCGCCACCATATGTCCAATATTTTTCACCATTTTCATTTGTCTTCATATATCCCTGATCAACCCAATCCCAGATGAATCCACCCTGCAGCTTAGGATATTTTTCGATAACATCCCAGTAATCCTGCAAGTTACCTGTTGAATTGCCCATAGAATGAGCATATTCACACAATATCATTGGCCTGTCGTTTTTTACATCTTTTGCATAAGCTTCTATCTCCTCTATAGTAGCATACATGTTGCACCATATATCCGTATGGCGCTCCGGGGCATTTGTTTCTTTCTCGGCACGCTCGTACTGGACAGGACGTGTTTTGTCACGGTTTTTGGTCCATTTATAAAGCTCAAGAAAATTATGGCCATCGCCAGCTTCATTTCCCAGCGACCAGATAATAACAGAAGGATGGTTCTTATCTCTCTCAACAGCCCACTGCATTCTGTCAAGATGAGCAGCCGCCCATTCCGGCTTGTCGGCTAACGTAACATCTTTATCATACCCCATTCCATGTGACTCAATATCAGCCTCATCAACAAGATAAAGTCCAAATTTATCACACATCTCATACCATAGCTCCTGCTGGGGATAATGACTGGCCCTCATGGCATTAATATTGTTGCTCTTCATCATCCTTATATCTTTCAGGATTGTTGCCTCATCAATTACATGACCTGTAATATCATTATGCTCATGCATATTTGTACCTTTTAGGAATATGGCGACACCATTTACAAGAAGCTGGGAGTTTATAATTTCAACCTTCCTGAACCCAATTTTTGAACTTACGCTCTCAAGTATATTACCGCTTTTGTTTTTTAAGCTTATTATTAGAGAATAAAGTTTTGGTGATTCTGCCGACCATTTTTTTATTTCAGGAAATTTCTTTTCGAAATTAACAACTGCCTTATTCTCCGCAAATGAAATATCTTTTGTTTCAGTATAAAGTTCCTGTCCATCATCGAATAATGTAGCGCCTACCACAAAATCACCAATATTATCGGTAACACTTTTTAATGATACATTGAGTTTAAGAAGACCATCATTATAATTATTTTCAAGATCACCAACTGCAAAGAAATCGCGGATAAAAGTTTTTGGACGTGCATGAAGAAAGACTGTTCTCTGAATCCCGCTCAGTCTCCAAAAGTCCTGATCCTCCAGATAACTGCCATCGCACCATCTGTACACTTCAACCGCAACTGAATTTTCTCCGCCTTTAAGAAATTTTGTTATGTTAAATTCCGCGGGAACCTTGCTGTCCTCGTTATAACCAACAAGTTGCTCATTAACCCACACATAAAATGCTGAACTTACCGCCCCAAAATGGAGAAATACTTCTTTATTGTCCCAATCTGAAGGAATCGTGAAATATCTTTTATACGATCCAACAGGATTCCAGTCATGTGGAATAAGGGGAGGCTTCAGGGTAGCTTCAACATTTTTAGCGCCTCCTGAATTAAAAACTCTTTTATATGTCCAGAAAGGATAAGTAATATTGGCATATACAGGAACATCATAACCCTTCCATTCCCAGTTAGAAGGCACCTCAATATCCTTCCAGTCGCGGGTATCATAATCATCTTTGAAGAACCAGAAAGGTCGCTGATCAGGAGATTTAACCCAGTTAAACTTCCATATACCGTTGAGAGATTTATAGTTTGGAGAATTCGCTTTTACTGCTTCAAGAGCGCTCTGCTCATCAGAATAGCTGATAAGAGTAGCATGCGGATCCTCCCTGTTAATATTAAATACTTCGGGGTTTTCCCAGTCACGGGGCTCCTTCTCCGTGAAAGGAACTCCTTCATATTTGCTGAGTTTTTTACATGCTGAAAGCGACAGGGCGATCATTAGGATAAAAAATGATATTCTCTTCATAAAATTTAAAATTTGTAACGGAGATAAAGTTAATAAAAAATGGTATTTGTTCCTCTTTCTTTTCAATCATATCAAGGCTAAATGCAAAATTAGTCTAAAAGGGCAAGGTTTATCGTTTATCGTTTCGGGATTTAGTTCCTTCTCAACCTATTCTCCTGCCCTCTGCCTAACCATTTCATACAGCAGAATTCCCGCTGCCACTGAAACATTCAGTGAACCTATGGCGCCGGTCATAGGGATTTTTATCTCGTTATCTGACAGTGCAATAAGTTCGCGGCTTATACCCTTATCTTCTGAACCGAGTATTAATACAGAAGGACCTGTTAAATGTGCTTCTGATGCAATTTGACCGGCTTTTTCTGCTGCACAAAAAACTTTGAGCCCCGATTCTTTGAGATACTCTATTGCCCTTATGATGCTTTTTTCCCTGCAGACCGGGAACGAATGTAAAGCGCCTGCTGATGTTTTTACTGCATCGGCTGTTATCCTTGCCGACCCTTTTTCGGGGATTATAATAGCATGGGCTCCCATACAGTCTGCCGTTCGCACTATTGCTCCGAAGTTCCTTACATCCGAAACACCATCGAGGGCAATAATCAATGGATCTTCACCCTTTTCAAAGATCATTGGAAGAAGATTTGCAATATATTGATATTCAATCACCGACAGCCATGCCAGTACTCCCTGATGATTTTTCTTTGTAACCAGTTCTATCCTCTCAACAGGTACTATCTGGTAAACTATATTATGAGTTTTAACTTCGGTCATGAGCTCATGGTAAAGAGTACCCTGAAGACCCTGCTTAACCAGAAGCCTATCGATCTGTTTCCCTGCTTTAATAGCCTCAATTACAGGCCGTAATCCAAAAATACAATCTGATTCTTTCTGCATGATAAAGCAATTAGGGAGTTAATATTAATGAATACAGTTACAAAGTCGCTTGAAAATCAATTTATTTACCCCTACCCCAAGGGGAGTAAATTGATTTTCTTCGCTCCCCCTGGGGCTGGGGTAAACGAAGAACCGGAGCGAAGCGGAGCTCGATGAAGTCAAAATCAATGAATCTTTATACATGTTTCCAGATAATTGTTAATGAAACTAATTAAATACCTTCCGGATTATCGAGGCGGAAAACAATTCCTTTCCGCCAACTAAGAACAGCCTTATCCCAGTATGTGACAAGAGTTTCGCCGCGGCTCAGATAATAGTCATTGTCTGAAAAGAGATTCTCTTTCTTTTTAAAGTTAAAAAAAAGATAATCATCACTAACCTTAAACCTGCCTGCCCAGGAGGATTTTATCACGGGCTTTCTGTAACCCCAGCTCTCTCCTTCAGATGTTTTATATACTTTATCAGGCGGCCCGTAGATTATATAGATCATACCTCTCTCACTCCGCCACCCTTCTTTGTATGATGTGAAATAGTAGTTTGAATAAAGTACGCGGGTATAATATATCCTGATAAGTTCTCTGGCCTTCTCAACATTCCCCCCGCATTTAATCCAGAATTGATCGAGAGACATCTTCGGTTTAATGGCTGACTTTAAATCAGTAACTTCATCGCCGGAAGCGAGGTAAGCAAGAGGATCTATCATAACTTCCGGCGCTGTCATAGACGGATATGAGGCGCCAAGATTTAAAAAGGTAAACCCCTCGCCTATATCTCTCGCTACTGAACAGAGATAGATTCCTTCTCTCGGAAACATCATCGGTATAGTATCAGAATAAGGAATCGCCACAACTATCTCCGGTTGGTAATCGAGAGTCTTTTCAGGAAGTATCATTGATGGAGCATCAGGAACTTCGCGGAAGGGTTTATAAAATGAAATAAAGAGGCTGTCAGGAGGCGTTCGGGTGTAAACAAGGTTGACATATTCATTTACTCTCACAACCGGGTTAAACAGTTCATTTTTTTCGAAATGGCCCTGAGCTTTGAAATTATATTTATTGTTGTACGACAGCGTATTAAATGGCACAAAAGCCTGCACTACCTTAAGACGGAGCCTGTCAAGGATTTTTATCTCAGCCATGTATTCTATTCCCATTTCAACTTTCAGAGACACATCATAAATATATTCGGGCCGTCCTGTCTCTTTTACTATGCTGAGATTATAAACCACGGTGTCGGCCAGTAGTTTCCCCTGACTTATATTAAAGAGCTTTACAGTTAACAGTATTTGGGCCGTGGGAACACCCTGCGCATTAGCTTCTGAAAAGAAAAGATCATTAGCGAAAAACTTCACTGATAATACCGATGATTCATCAGATTGATTAATAACATTATATCGGGGATTGATCGGATTTCGGGTAGGATTGTAAAGATAGGAGAGATCTTTAGAGTCAACTGTTTTTTGGATAGTTTTGCACGAGTTGAAAAACGCAAAAAACAGAGTAACAGTAAGCAATAAACAAATAGTCCCGGTGGTAATACTATTCTTCATGTCAAAATGGATTAACTTATTTAATGTTACCCTCTTTCCATTCAATTTTTATCCTGCAAAGCTCCTTATTATCATCGGTCCGAAAGATCGAATGGTTGTAAAAAACGCCATTATTTTTTTCTACAGAAGTTCTTATAGTTATCTCTTCGTCAAAAAGAGATTCTGCAAGATAGTTTATTTCAGCCGATCGTGGAACATTCTTCATCACGAAACCGAGGCTGTAGATATCGCTGACCCATTTAAGATATCGAACATTGTTTGTATGAAGGTTGACGTCGATATCGCTGACTTTTACTCTGAACCGTGGCGAGACATTTCCATATTCTGCTGACGGTTCAAGTTTTGATGCATTTCTTACCGGGGAGTCAAATGAATGATTATTCGGGTTATATTGAGTTAAAATTGAATCAGGTCTTTGGATTTTTTTGGTAATGCGGTCAAGGATCAACCACGACGAAGCGCCTGAAGCGATGTGGTTGCCATCGGGAAATCTTAATTCATAATTTCTCAGGGCAAACAATTTATCAGTTCCATTGGGCCATGTTTTTGCAACTATGATATCTTCCCATACCGGCCATTCAGTGATAACTGCGTACATTCGCGAAAGAACCCAGAAACGGTTATCTTTCATGAGGTCATCTCTGCCGAACCCGAGTTTTACAGCGTGGTCGGAGGCTATGTCTTGCAAATAATTGAACAACGAATAGAGGTTAAGTTTACCATCAGGTCCGGTTTCATACACATGTACCCTGTATTCTTTTTCAAACTGAAGTGATTCCATTCCTCAACTGTTATTGCGTAAAAACTCTTCGACCTCCTGGCTGTAAAGAGCCCATTTGTCCATCTCTTCGTTGAGCTGTTCCTTTAAATCCTGATATCTTTTGTAGTCATTATCATGAGTCTCCGAAGAATTTCCCGGCTCCATAAATGATTTATCAACCGCGATAATTTCTGCTTCTATGTTCTCAATCACCGTTTCCGATTCCTCAAGTCTCTTCCTGAGCTTTCTCAGGTTCCTGTCAAACTCCTTTTTTTCAAGGTATTTTTGCTTGTTGGAGGAAATATCCCCCTTGACCAATTCATTTTTTATTTTGTCTTTTCTCTCAATATCTTTCAGGTTCTCAATTTTTTTTCTTCTGAGGAAGTCATAAATACCCCCGATGTTTTCCTTTATCCTGTTATGTTTGAATTCAAATACTTTTCCTACTATTCCGTCAAGAAAATCCCTGTCATGTGACACTACAATTACTGTGCCATCGAATTTTATCAGGGCCTGTTTTAGAATATCTTTTGAACGCATATCGAGATGATTAGTCGGCTCATCGAGCACAAGAAGGTTACTTGGTTCAAGCAGCAGTCTTATCAGGGCGAGCCTCGACCGTTCGCCTCCGGAAAGCACTTTGACTTTTTTCTCAACATCATCTCCTCTGAAGAGAAATGCCCCGAGCATATTGCGGATCTTTGCTCTTATATCTCCTTTTGCAGCATCATCAATTGTCTGAAGTACAGTTTTGTTCTCATCAAGAAGCTCATCCTGGTTCTGCGCAAAATATCCGATTTTTACGTTATGTCCTATATTCAGATCCCCGATATAATCAAGTTCGCCTTTAATGATCTTTGAAAGCGTTGTTTTTCCTTCTCCGTTGCGGCCCACGAAAGCAACTTTTTCTCCTCTCGATATTTTTATATCTACCTTGTTGAGGACATTTAACGAATCATAGCTTTTTGACAGTCCAACTGCTTCAACAACCACGGTGCCTGAACGTGGGGCAGGAGGGAACCTCAGATGAATAGCGCGATTATCTTCCTCATCAACCTCAAGCCTTTCAACTTTATCGAGTTGTTTGATCTTCGACTGAACCTGAACGGCTTTTGTAGCTTTTGACCTGAAACGTTCAATAAACTTTTCGGTATCTTCGATCTTTTTCTGCTGATTCCTGAAAGCTGCAATCTGCTGTTCTCTTCTTTCCTCTCTCAGCACAAGGTATTTTGACCATGATGCTTTATAATCGTAAATTTTCCCGAGGGATATTTCGATTGTTCTTTTGGTTACATTATCAAGAAATGCCCTGTCGTGTGAAACCATTAACACTGCACCCGGATAACCGGCAAGAAACGTTTCGAGCCACTGTATTGACTCAATGTCAAGGTGGTTAGTTGGTTCATCGAGAAGGAAGAGAGAAGGTTTTTTCAGCAGTATCTTGGCAAGTTCAATACGCATCCTCCAGCCACCGCTTAACTCTTTTGTAAACCTGTCAAAGTCTTTACGTTCAAAGCCCAATCCAAGGAGTGTCTGTTCAGCTTCTGCCATATAGTTGGCGCCGCCAAGCATCCTGTACCTCTCTTCAACAAACGTAAGGTGATCACAGAGTTTCAGATATTCGGACGATTCATAATCTTCTCTTCTCGCAACTTCCGAGCTGCAGTATTCTATCTCTTCGGAAAGGCCTATAAGTTCAGAGAATGCCGTTACAGTTTCATTTAATACAGTTGTAGTATCATCTACCTTCATCTGCTGTGGAAGATACCCGATAGTGACCTCTTTCGACATATCTATCAGCCCCGTGTTTGGGCTCTGAAGGCCTGAAATAATTTTGAGAAGAGTTGACTTGCCGGCGCCATTTTTCCCTGCCAGGCCAATCCGGTCCTGGTCATTTATCAGAAAGGAGATATTAGTTAACAAGTCAAAACTGCCAAATGATACTGAGATATCCTGAACCGAGACCATAGATTAAAGTAAATTGTGTGCAAATATAGGAAAAGAATGTCGGAAGTCGGAAGTCCGAGTAGGAAGTCCGAAGTCGAAAGATAAAAACTTCGGTATTAGGACATTTACGGATTAGTTACAAAAAGTTATATTTGCAGCAGGATTCTAATCCCTGACCGAACATTTAGAGATTAAACATAAAATTATGATATCATGAAGACTAACAGATTAATATTGAAGTTTTCGGCGATATTTTTAATCCTTTTCGTTTTAGTAACTTCCTGCACAAAGAAAGATGATTCTACAACCTATTCTTACTATGTTTCAAAAGAGTTTTTGTTTCCATTTACCAAATCCTATATTAGCAATCTGATTGATAATGTTTCCGCGTCCCTTCCTGAAGTCAATAGTCTTAAAGCTCTTGTAGTCAGCGATATCAATATTCACAGGTTGGTTTATAAAACCACCATTAATGGTCAGGAGATTAATGCCTCCGGTTTGGTTTGTGTTCCGATAACGCCGGGTAATTATCCGGTTTTATCTTTCCAGAATGGAACAAATACACTCAATGACTATGCTCCTGGTGAATTTCCAATAAACTACCCTTACCAGTTTGTTGAGATTATTGCCTCTATGGGATATGTTGTTGTTATTGCCGATTATCCCGGATTCGGGGAATCAGTTCAGGTTCCTCACCCTTATCTTGTAAAAGAACCCACGGTGAAATCGCTGGTAGATATGTTGTTTGCTGTTAAAGAACTAGCTATTTCTGAACTGCCGGGAATAACATTAAAGAATGAGTATTATCTTCTTGGTTATTCGCAGGGTGGCTGGGCAACACTTGCCTTACATAAGGCGCTTGAACTTGACTACAATAGTGATTTTAATCTAAAAGGAAGCGCCTGTGGAGCAGGTCCCTATGATATTTATCTTCTCTTGCAAGGTATGGTAAACATGACAACTTATCCGATGCCGGTTTATCTCGGCTATATTGTAAATGCTTATACTGCTTATAATCAGTTTACAAACCCGGTTACTGATATTCTAAATGAGCCGTATGCTTCAAAGCTTAGTTCGTTGTTCACAGGATCTCTGACCTCAGATGAGATCAATAATAAGCTTACAACCTCTATTCCCGGATTGATCACTTCTGATTTTCTTTCAGGGTTTGCAACTTCTCCAAAATATGCTTCAGTAAGGGATGCTCTCATAAATAATAGTGTTAATGCATGGCATAGTTACAAGCCTCTTTTGCTGTTACATGGAGAAGATGATACAGATGTGAATCCCATTTCAACAGAAAGTATGTATTCAGCAATGGTTGAGGCAGGCACATCAGGTGATTTATGCAAAAAGGTAATTCTTCCCGGTCTTGATCATGGGGATGGTATTTTTCCGTGTATGATTCAGGGAGTCCTTTTTCTGATGAACCTGAATACTTCAAAGTAAAGTCATAAAAATAATTAAGTGGGAAGAAGAAAAGATCTGCCATTACTGGAAAAGGTGAGGATAACTGACATTGGCGCCGAAGGAAATGCATTGGCAAGGGTAGATAACCTTGTTGTATTTGTTCCGATGCTCATACCCGGCGATGTGGTAGATATTCGCGTAATAAAGAAGAGAAAAAAATACCTTGAAGGAAGAGTGGTTAAGTTTCATGAATACTCTGCTGACAGGATAGAACCCCGGTGCAGCCATTTTGGCATTTGTGGGGGTTGCAAGTGGCAGCATCTTCCGTATAATCTTCAGCTTCAGTACAAAGAGAAGCAGGTAAGAGATAACCTTACAAGGATAGGTAAAGTTGAGCTTCCGGGAATAAATCCCATCATAGGCTCATCAGAAACATTCATGTACCGGAATAAACTTGAATACACATTTTCCGACAAACGGTGGCTCACGAATGAAGAGGTAAACTCGGGCAATCAATATGAAAAGGAAAATGCTCTTGGATTTCACATCCCGGGCCTGTTTGATAAAGTACTTGATATTAAGGAATGTCATCTTCAGCCTGACCCGTCAAATTCGATAAAGAATGTAGTAAGGGAGTATGCCATCAGGAATGATCTTCAATTTTTTAACCTGAGAGAACAGGTAGGATTCCTGCGTAATCTTGTGATACGTAACTCACTCGAAGGTAAGGTAATGGTTATTGCAGTTTTCTTTCATGAAGATGTGGTGAAAAGAAAAGGTTTGCTCGACTTTCTTGCATCGGAATTTCCACAGGTCACTTCGCTGATGTATGTTATTAATTCAAAAGGAAATGATTCGCTGAATGATCAGAATGTGATCCTGTACAAGGGTGATAATCATTTAGTTGAGAATATGGATGGTTTGAGGTTCAGGATCGGGCCAAAATCATTTTATCAGACTAATACAAGGCAGGCGCTGCAACTCTACCATGTTGCAAAGGAATTTGCAGGGCTGTCGGGGAAAGAAATAGTGTATGATCTTTATACCGGAACAGGCACAATTGCAAACTATGTTGCGGCTTTTACCAATAAAGTAATTGGTATTGAATATGTTGAAGAGGCCGTAAAAGATGCTGAAATTAATTCAGGAATAAATAATATCCGGAATACTTTCTTCTTTGCCGGTGATATGAAAGATGTTCTTTCCGGAGAGTTTATAAAAATTAACGGCAAGCCTGATGTTATTATTACTGATCCGCCCAGGGCAGGGATGCATGAAGATGTAGTGAAGACAATTGCTGCAGCGGCGCCTGATAAAATAGTATATGTCAGTTGTAACCCTTCTACCCAGGCGCGCGACATCTTTTTGTTGTCGGAAGACTATGAAGTTGCCCGGGTACAACCCGTTGATATGTTTCCTCATACTCATCATGTTGAAAATGTTGTACTTCTGAAAAGAAAACAAGTTCTGAAATAAAAAGATAATTAATTTTGCACTTTATTCATGTTTTTATACTTTTGTCACGCTTCAGAAAGTAGCTTAACATGCCGGAAGAGCTCAGATATTGTATTTTAATATAGTTCTTATTTATATTGGAGAGATGGGTGAGTGGTTTAAACCACCAGTTTGCTAAACTGACGTATGGGAAACTGTACCGGGGGTTCGAATCCCCCTCTCTCCGCGAAGCTTAAATGAATCCCGCCACCGGCGGGATTATTTATTTTACCGAAGCACCGAAGAAAGTTTTCTTTCTGAAGGAGCTGAGGGAAAATAAATAATACCCGAAGGGTTCATTTAAGGCTTCGCAAGGTTCTCCCCCGGGGATCACGACTGAGTGAAGCGAGGTCGTAATCCCTTGAGAAAAAGATCAGCTTAAAAAATTTTTATCAATGTATTTCTGAAAATTACTTTTATACTGTTCACTCACGGGTATATAGACATTCGCATCGAAAATTATCCGGTTCCTTTCTATCACTGAAATCTTTGTAAGGTTAACAATATAAGATCTGTGCACCCTCAGGAACCTGTCCGGGGGTAAAATCGCCTCAACAGACTTCATACTCAGAAGGGTCATTACCGGTTTAGCATTCGTAAGGTGAATTCTGATATACTCGCTCATTCCCTCGATATACTTAATATCGTCAAAGTTAATTCTAAGTAATTTATAACCAGATTTTATGAATAAAAAATCCTTATTACTCCTTACTTCATCTGATTCCTGATGATGGGTATCGAACCACGATTTGACCTTATTGGCTGACTTTAAGAAATCAACATAACTGATAGGTTTAAGCAAATAGTCGAGAGCATCAACCCTGAAACCCTCAAGTGCATATTCGCTATAAGCCGTGACAAAAACAATCTTAGGAGGGTTGTCAAGGGTTTTAGCGAAATCCATACCGCTAAGATCAGGCAAATTAATATCAACAAACATCAGGTCAACCGGAGCGCTTTCCAATACTTCTATTGCCTGCATTGCACTTTCGCATTGCCCTGCCAGTTCAAGAAAAGGCGTTTTCTTAATGTAACCGGCAATCTGCCTCAAAGCCAGGGGTTCGTCATCAATTGCTATGCATCTGATCATAATGGAAGAGATAGGTTTACGGTGAATAAATCTGTACCGTCAATTATATCGAGGTGGTAATTTTTACCATACAGTAACTCTAAACGTTTCCGGGTGTTTTCAATTCCTATACCGGAAAATTCTTTAATCGGGGATTTATCAGTTTTGCTGTTTTTTACAACCAGGAGAAGTTGTTCTTCACCTATGGTCATATCAATATTGATAAACGATTCATCCTTATAACTTACCCCATGTTTAAAAGCATTTTCTATCAATGAAGTAAATATAAACGGAGGAATTGTCTTTTCAGGAATCATAGCCGGTAAGTTAAGTGTAATTTTAACACTTTCATTATACCTGAGTTTCATAAGGTTTATATAACTCTCAAGAAATTCGACTTCTCTTATTAAAGTTGTTTTTTCAGTTTCGGTTTCATACAATAGATACCTCATCATTTTCGACAACTTGATTATAGCCTCTTTGGCCTCCTCTGCATTAACATCAACCAGTGAATGGATATTGTTCAGGGTATTCATTAAAAAATGCGGGCTTACCTGATTCCGTAATAGGACCAGTTGAGTAGCCACACTTTCTTTTTCAAGTCTTGCCTTTTCATTTTCAATATTTATTCCTCGAAGACCTGAGCGTAAGCCGGTATCAAAACCTACTATAAGTATTGACAGAATTAAAAAGTTAGCATAAGGAGGAATGGGCCTGGGCTGACGCGTCTGAGCCGGGCGCAAATTTCCAAACGTGTCCACTCCACCCGGGAAAGCATAAGGCGGTTGTTTTATCTGATCTTCCATTTGCGGGATACTTCCGGGTGGTATATTTTTGATAGTTGTGTCAAAAACAAAAGAACCTGCAGTAAATAGTAGTATTAGTCCCAATACTGAAATTATGAAGAACATCTGTTTCCCTTTAAAAAGTAATAGGGGAACAAGAATAAAACGATTTATAAGAAACAATGACAATAACGGGATAAGAGTTTGCAGCTGCATAATTACACTTCTTCGTATCGGGCTGTAAATATCTTCCCTGAAAAGAATCGGAGTGAACAGAAGAACCATCCAAACGAGTATGATTAGTCCTATTTCGGTATATTTTAATTTATTTTTGTGCATTTTTATTTTTTATGTTGCCTTTTGTCTTGAAAACCCCACCCCTAACCGCTCTAATCCCCATGAACTCACCCCCTGCATGGGCTACTTTTGTCTTTTTACTTTTGTCTTTTGTCTTTTGTCTTTACTTTATCAGACTAAGCCCCTCTTTTGCACTGGCATCCTCGGGATAGTAAAGCAAAGCTTTGTTGAAAAGAATTTTTGCTTCACGTGTTTTTCCCAGCCTGTAGTTTGTCCATGCAAGCATTAGGACACTTTGGTAATCGAAGGGATAAAGGTTGACAACCTTTTCAAATTGCTGATAGGCCAGCTTATAATCTTTCTTATCATACAGAATAAGTCCCATGCGATATAGGGTAAGTGTGTTGTTGGGATCAATTGCGAGAATCTTATTATACTGAACTATAACCAAATCCCAGTTACCAAGAGCAGAAGCCGGTAGAACTACACCCAAACGGGGTTCTATAGCATAAGGCATCAACTCAATGGCTTTATTATAATAACCCGTTGATTCAGAGAACTGTCCCTGGAGATAGGTTAACCATCCAAGCCTCAGGTTAATCTCATAGGAATTAACGTCGTAGTATGCTTTCAATGCTGTGATAGCATCGCCATACTTCTCTGATTTTTCTTTCGCATAGCTATCGCTGAATGCTGCAGTTAACTTAGTATAATCCTGTGCCATTGATACTAAGACTAAAAAAAGCAGAGCTGTTAGTAAGGTTAATCTCTTCATAGTTATTTGTACTTATAAATTAATTTAAGTGATCCTCCGAATGAATTAATATTCAGCTTATTGGTTCTTGAAAAAGCATTTAAATCCCATGAGTAAATCTGATTTTCAACATAGTAAGGTGTGATGTCAAGCCTAAAATGTTTACCCGGCAAAATGATTATGTTGCTGTAGATAGTAGTTGCAGGAATCTGAAATGAATTATTTATCATAAATCCCTGATTCCTTGCAGATAGAAATGAGTTCCCCTTAACCACCCCGGTTTCCATCCAGAGTAACTTACAAATCTTTAATCCTATCTCCTGACTTACCTGATAAGTTCCCCCCCAGTTTGTATCGATTTGTCCCAACCATGCGGAAGCAAGATAGAGATTTAGATTTCCGGATGGCAGCCAGGTAAAATATCCCTCACCCCTGATTTGGTTTGAGTTGCTGAAATTGCTGAACGATAAGTTAGCCCCGGTGCGAATTTTCCATCCGTTTTTTGAAATACCCACACCTCCAAGATATTCAGTTTTTATTTGATTTGTTGTAACTCTGTTTCCTACCGGCCCGACAGTAATTGCTTCGGTATAAAGCACAAAATGGGCAAACCCTGAAAAATCCCAACCCGGGAAAATTGAACCTGTTAGTTTGGCGTAAACCTGATTTTGGGTAAAGTTAAGATCTGTCCCTGCCGGATGGGAAGGAGAGTAAACTGTTCCGGTTTTGTGAAAGTTTGTATAAGCAAAGGTTCCCTTGAATCTGCTTAAGAAATATGTTTCAAACCCGGCATTGATACTTAAACTGTTTTTCACTGCCTCGTAGTTCAGGCTATTTTTTTCATAAAGAACTGCATCGTGAACAGAAGCATAAGAACCAACATAGAATTCAGAAT
The DNA here is from genome assembly GCA_037127735.1 of Bacteroidota bacterium. GTDB lineage: Bacteria > Bacteroidota > Bacteroidia > Bacteroidales > VadinHA17 > LD21. The sequence goes on along the minus strand of JBAXXU010000004.1, from coordinate 15,413 downwards.
AAGAAGGTTTACATGATGATTTCAGCGTACTGTTTTTTTTGTCGCGGGGTATAGATTTAAGGTATAGTTTAGCATCTGCTTCTCTTCCGGAATAAAGGTAACTATAGTATATATACTCTCTCGAAATTGTATCCGGCGAGCTAAACTCTATCGCTTTGTTAAAATGTTTTAAAGCGCTTGAATACAACTGTTTATTGTATGATAAAATTCCCATTCTCATCCTAAGGTAATAGTAATCGACTCCTTGTGAAAGCATTGTGTCTGCCACTTTTTTCAGATTTCTGTAATCACCCTTCATGTAGTAATCGTATGTTTTCTCATCGAGTACTTTAAAATCATACTGAGCCGACAAATTTGCTGAACCGGCCAATAATAATACTGCAATAATTAAAAAGATTCGCATATAGCTTCTATTTCCAGGAGATCGGTTTCCATTTTCATGCTATTATCTCTGTTTACAATAAGTTTGAAGCCTTTAGTCCAAATTGTTTGACTAAATGAGTAACCCGAAAGTTTTGAACTGTACTCAATCCTGTCCGGATCGAACTCAGAGCCAATAAGTTTTATACTAACCTTAAAGCTTACTTTCAGGTATAGGAAGAAAGGAGCTGTAAAATCGTGAAGGAAAAGTCTCCATCCTTTAAATGTCTGATTTATTGGCAAAGAATCGGTTGTGATATATTCATCAATATTTACAAGAGGTAATCTGAATGCTGCCAGATAGAAATTGTAGAGCAAAGATCGCCTGTCGCCGGCAAAATGGGTGAAGCAGAAGTGAACTCCATCGTACTGGAAATAAGCCAGAGATTTTGTAGCATGACAGAAAATATAGGAATTATTATAAGAGTTGGTGATGACTTCCCAGGTAACTGAATCTGCTATTCCGGAAGTAGTGACAGTCCAGTTCAGTTTTGTAACCGGCATCAGATTAAAAGCCTTTTTAAGGAGTGAATTCTCTTCAATGGTTTTTACTTTATTGCCTTTGGAAGGATAACTAAAAGTCCTGATCTCTTTCCCGTTTTCTAAATAGACAAATATTGGGTATTTTAATGTTTTTGAACCAATGTAGGGGGTTGATTGAATCTGAAAATGAAGATGCGGATAAGGGGAACGTCCTGAATTTCCGACTTTCCCGATAACCTGACCATAATGGACATTATCGCCGGCTTTTACAGGGATAGATCCTTTCCGGAGATGACAAAGTTTTGAATATAGCCCTTCGGCATGTTTGATTATAACAGTATTTCCCCAGTTCTTGAAAGTATTAACTTCTCCAATTTTATTATCATCGGTTCCATCCTCTGCAATAACCACTGTTCCATCAGCCGGTGCAATTATATTCTGTCCAAAACAGAAATAGTCCTGCAGATAATTCCCCTCGAAGTTATACTGAGATGAATCTGAGTTGATAATAACAAAATCCCATGCATCGGCCCATTCGCTTTTATGAGTGTCATCTCCGTTATGTCCCTGACTGACATGCCATTCGCCCAGGAAAGGGAGTCTTATCTGAAGCCGGCCGAAGTTAGGAAACCGTTTGGAAAAGCTCTCGTATGAATACAGGTTACTTTCCGGTGTACCTTCCTGAATCAATACCTCCCTGAACTTACCCTGAGATGTTCTGAATCTTAGTGAATAGATAAAAGTTAAAAGAATTAAGTTAAATGGGAGCGATAGCAAAGTCAGATTAAAAGGTTTTAGCAAAACAAACAGACCTGCTGAAACCAGGGCGGTTACAGGTGTTATTGCAAATGCCCAGAAGAATGACTGTTTAGATGGGATATAAAAATACCCACCGATAGCTATAGCGCCTAAAATGAAGTTAAACCCTATATAACTATAGCCCAATTGGGTCATGTCTGTGCCAAAAAAGGAGTAAGCCATGTAGGCAACACCATAGCCAAGTAAAGAAAGCATAAAGGCGATCCTCGAATAAAAAATCAACGCGACGGCTACAACAAATCCCGCAAAAACATTAAACTGGAAGAATATTGCGCCCAAAGAGAGAAAGTAGCTGTTTACAAAATTGGATGTGATCTTCCCGACTAACCATTGATGCAGATTTACAAGAGGATGCCCGCCAATAACAAAGAGTTTATTCAGAATGTAAACACCGCTTTGATTATCTTCTGTCCCGCTTAACATGCCTCCGGCACTTAAGACAATCCAGATACATATAACGAATGGAATCGAGAGATAAGGAAGGTAATATTTGCCTAAAATACCCTGGAAAGTAATTGTGATTAGAAGGGTTAAAAACCCTGATAATATTGCTATTACAATTATTACAAAGGTTAATTCATAATAGTACCCTAACCCCAGTCCCACCAGGAGGCTATTGAAACCATAAAACCCTTTTATGGTTGTCAGTTTATCAAACTTCAATAACGAAGCCGCGAGATTAGCGGTCAATACCGAAAGCAACCCGGCTAAACCGGCAGAAATATCGAGGAAGGAAACTATAACCAAAGGAATGGCAAACCAGTAATTCTCTGAGAAGAAGATCTGGGAGTAGCTTCTTAATACTCCCTGAATAAAAGTTGATATTGAGGAGTTCTTTAACATTTATTGGGGGATGTTTCGTGTTTCGGGTTTAGATTTGACTTTTATCTTTTTACTTTTGTCTTTTGTCTTTTGTCTTTTGTCTTTTGTCTTTTGTCTTTTGTCTTTTGTCTTTGGTTTCAAACCAAGTACTCCGGAATTACCTCATTTTCTGATACATTCTCCATTGACTCTGCCCGTCTGATAAGATGAACCTCTCTGTTCATATCTATCAATACCACATTTGGACGCATGGTTATAAACTGTAACCACTGGGTGTTATTATAAGCTCCTGTTCTTGTTATCACGAACCTGTCGCCGCGTTTCAGTGCAGGGAACATCAGTGATGGTCGCAGAACATCAATATTCATACACAAAGGGCCATAGATTGTTGTCTCTTCAACCAATCCGGAATGGTTGCTTACCGGGTGAATTTTATGATCGTACCAGAATGATGTAAAAAGCAGATTCACACCAACATCAAAAATAGTCGCCCTGCGACCATCAGAAAGTCGCTTATTGGCAAGCACGGAGCCTGCAATATAGCCCGCGTTATCTATTAATGCGCGTCCGGTCTCAAGTATTAATGTCGGGAGTTTATCGGGTTTAATCCTGGAATTGATAATTGCAGATGAGATTGCTTCGGCGTATTCATCGAATGAAGGAGTTGTATCTTCACCGGAAAGGTAAGCTCCCCTCAGGGTATTCTTAGAGGCAAATCCACCACCCATATCGATATACGAAATATGATGGTCGAATTTCTGAGCTATATTGTAAGTCAGATCAGCAAGTTTTGTAGCCGCGACCCGGTAAGCATCTACACTCATGATGTAGGTGCCGATATGAGTATGTAAACCCATCAATTTTAATTTTGGGTTCATCATTATACGATTAATTGCATCCCAGGCCTCTCCATTCTCGTAGTTCAATCCGAACCTGTCCCATTTGGGATAAAGCCCGATATCCATATTTACCCTGACGGCTACCCTTGCCTCAATATTTTTTCTCTGGCAAACATCCGATAACATAAAAAGCTCATCAATATGATCAATATGTATGAACGATCCATTCCTGACAGCTTTCTCCAGATCATCAATACTCTTTCCGGGACCGTTAAAAATGATATTTTCACCCTTAACACCATTCCTTAAAGCTTTATCGTACTCAAAACCAGAGACAACCTCAGCCCATGAGCCTTCCTGATGGAATATCCGGCAGATAGAATCGAGATAGTTGGTTTTGTAACTCCAGGCCATTTGTATTTTGTTGTATCTTATGCTGAAGGCTCTTTTGATATCCTCCATACTCTTTCTAATAGTCCTTTCTGAGAAAATGTAAAGTGGAGACCCGTATTCCGCTATGAGATCATCAACTTTAATTCCATCGATTAATGGCATTGGGGCGATTATCGTTCCTGTTCCGTGTTTAGATGGTACGCCCGGAGTTAAACGGGTTATTGTTGGTCGTTCAAATATTTGCTTTGACATTACTCTTTGTTGTTTTATTTGCTTTATCGGATTCCATTATTCCATTGTAACTTTTATTAAAGTTCCCCGGTTGTAGTCAGCCTTGAAAAAAGTTCCAGATCGACAATCATATCGTAGGAGTACCTGACAAACATTTTACCCACATCGTACCGCGTGAATGGTTTAACTTCCATACCCAATGTCAGCTTCAGCAATGCTTCAGAAATATTCTGACCCGCTCCGACTGCGAGATAGACCCATGCAGGAATTCTGGGGTTAATCTCGAGCAGATATAGTTTATTTTTAGCTGTTCTGATAAGTTCCAGCTCCATTCCACCTTTCCACTTTGTTCGCGATATTATCTTTTTTGCAAGATCGAGCAAAGTGCCATCTTCAATAGTTATGCCTCCCCATGCCTTACCCTTATCGGTAATGTATTGTTTACGCATTGGTACCGCTGCTATCAGATTGCCTTTCCCATCACCCAGAGCAATAACATTCACCTCTGTTCCTTTAATAAATTCCTGGACAATAACCGGGAATCCCCATTTTGCAGACATATTTGAGAAGTGTTTTACTGCCTGCTCCATTGAGTTAGCCGCATAAGCATCGTAATATTTCCCCTTGATCATCACCGGATAGTTCATTGATTTAAGGGTATTATTTAAATCGGATACGCTGAAAACCTCAGTACCGGCAGGGACATTAACGCCATATTTTTTCCCGTAAGCCGGAAGGTTTGATTTATTTCTCTCTTCAAACTGTTCAAGAGTAGGCAGATAGGTTTTAATACCAATTTCCTCCAGCATTTTTTCAAGTTTAATAAATGAAAAGAGCTCAGCATCGAAATTCGGAATAATAACGTCTAATTTCTCCTTCTCATGTATTTCCGATAATCTTTTGAATAAAGCGTCCTTACCTTCAGTCGGGTAGGGGATCATATAGGTTTTATCAACCAGGTCGTTCATGTAAATACCGGGTTCAAGATGCTCGTAGGCCAATCCTATTATCCTGACGTCGAAATCCTTCGATTCCCTGATTCCGCGTATTACCGGAATTCCCGGGCCCGGACTGTCAATATTGTTAAGCCCTGTTACTGCCACTGTTACTTTACGCAGTTTCATAATTATTCATCCATGAGGTTATTCACACTAAGATCATTCACAAAATCGGACAGATATCTTTCGAGAGTATTATGATCCACATCGTATTTTTCCATCATCAATTCGGTTATCTGATTGATATTCTTACCTTCTTTTATCAACATTATAACTTCTTTACCGGTATTGTTCATGGTGAAAGAGTCGCCTGTTGTCGGGTTGAAAACGAATCCGTTTTCGCTGAGAGCTATATTCCCTTTTATTAACATGATTATATCTTTAGTGTTTTGACAACGTTCCGGTTTTAAGTTTAATAATAAATTGAACAAACATAATATCTGACAGAATCCCAAACAAAAGTAATCAACAGATTGTGACGTTACCTAAGTATAACCGGGTATTTTATCAGTAAATCAATTTGTTTGTATCATTATTAAAATTAGTGTCATGCCATGGTATGACCGTGATATTACAGATTTTCTAAACTTACATTGGAAGTTTTCTCAACCGGTGAAAGGTATTCACAAATAATTTAACGGGGATTATAACAGTATTCCGGCCAGGGAAGCAGAAATATATGAAGCCATTGTTCCGCAAAGCATTGCTTTAAATCCCAGTCTTGCAAGGTCGGCTTTACGGTTTGGCACCAAAACTCCGATGCCCCCGAGTTGGATAGCTATTGAGCTGAAATTGGCGAATCCGCATAGGGCAAAACTTGCAATCACAACTGATTTTGCACTTAACAGACCCTGTTGTATCATTGGAGAGAGGTCGGAATAGGCAACAAACTCGTTAATTACCATTTTTGTCCCCATTAATGAACCAACATGCAGTGATTCAGAGGGTGGAACTCCCATTACAATTGCAAAAAGGCTGAAGAATGCTCCGACAACGTCTTTCAGGCGAAGGTTATCAACATTCAGACCTAATGCATTGAGAGACAAACCTGTCCAGGAAAGAAAGTGGCCGAAGTATCCCAGAAGGGCATCGACAAAAGCTATAAGAGCAATAACTCCTATGAGCATTGCAATGACATTAATAGAGATCTTCATGCCATCGCTGGCGCCGGCTGAAATAGCATCCATAATATTTGAATGTTCCTTTTTCACTTCAAGTTTTACTTTCCCTTTTGTCTCTGATTCTTCAGTTTCGGGGAAGACGATTTTTGAAATGACCAGCGCCCCGGGGGCAGCCATCAAACTTGCTGCAAGAAGATATGATGCCGGGACCCCCATTGAAATATATACAGCCATTACACCACCGGCAATACATGCCATACTTCCGGTCATGGAAGCAAGCAGTTCCGACATTGTCATGCCTGAAAGATATGGACGAATCATAATCTGGGCTTCCACCTGACCGACAAAAGCGCTGGCGACATTCGATAAAGCCTCGCTACCACTTACTCTCATCGCCCAATGTACAAATCGTGCAATTACTGCTATAACCCTCTGCATCAAACCAATATGATAAGCAATGGCAACCAGAACGCAGACGAAGATTATCGTTGGAAGTAATATGAAGAGAAAGACGCCACTTTTCACGATGCCTTCGGGGAGTATCTGAGTGACTTTTGTGAGATCTCCGAAGACGAAAAGACCACCTTCTTTTGAAAAGTCCAAAAGCTTATTAATAGCTTTCCCCAACCAAAAGAAAATATCCTGACCGATGGGGACCTTAAGAATAAAGATTGCAAGAGTGATCTGCAAAATCAGACCGGTAATTACAAGCCGGTAATTAATTTTTTTCCGGTTGTTTGACCACAAAAATGCAAGTGCGAGAATAATAATTATTCCGATAACACCAGTAAATCTTCCCATGTAAGTTCCGATTAAATAAAAAAGTCTTCATCAAACCTACATTTTTTTTTAACAAGTAACCAGGTATTTTCGAAAAAAAGAAATTTACATTTACTTGTACATACCTATTTGGCCGTATCGGGGAAGGGCCCGGTAGATTATTTTAGCATCGGCTCGTGGAAGATGTATCTTAATAAATGGATGATATTCAGGTATTTTAAAAGCAACTATATCCTTTAATTCCCTCCATGTATCATGCAACAGATATCTGGTGTCGAACCAGAATAGATTCAACTTACCACTAAAATTTTCAGTTTCAGACTGGTGAACGTAGATCCTGATTCCGTGGGTCATTTCAAGTATATAATTGACGGGCTCCGTGATAGATGTATCGGGCATAACATCAGGTATATATTCAGAAGTATCTTTTGGTGCCATCTTGATCAGAACGGGCTCCTTTCTAATTGTGGAATAGTCATTTACAATTGATAAGGGAGCACCAAACATCGATAGTATTATGTTCTTATTTCCTTCTTCAAGGATACTGCTTATCTTAAAATCGTTAATTTTTGAAGTATGAACAGTTACTCCACTGATCTCAACATTAACCGTACTGTCGGGTAAACTGATAGTAATATATATTGAATCGGTTCCTGCCATAACGACTCTTGACTGGAGAAATGATTTCTCCCTAAGTAATGAGAGATATGTTGAATCTGAAATAATGGCTTCATCAATAGGGTTTTGTGTAGTTTTGGCACCAAATTCATTAATTAGTGCTTCCATCTTTTTAGCCGGACCTAACACTGACATCACTGAGTAATAAATCAGAAATGCAGCAATAATAATTATCAGTATAATGAAAGTAATTTGTAAGCCAGATCTGTGATTGATAATTTCAGTTTTCATGGTTTTATTTATCAGATCAGAAAATATATACTTTCGAGCCAATACTTAACGTGTTATAAACGACCTCAAGATCTTCATCATAGAGACGAACACAGCCGTGTGTGACCGGCATCCCCATTAAGCGTTTATATATTGTTCCATGAATCATGTAGCTATCTCCAATATCCAATGCATAATCACCTAAAACATTAGCTTCCCATCTCAACGGAGAATCCTTTGGAGGGACCGGGACTCCTTCTTCAATAAATGCCCAGTCAGGTTTATGCCACGCCGGATTTGTTCTTTTTCCCTGAATCGATCTCTTTCCTTTAGGGGTTTTAAATACCCACGACCTGCCCTTTTCCGTTTTAAGATTCAATAATTTGCCTGTACTGCAATGTCCTCCCCTTATAAGTTTTTTATTTTTATAAAGGGAAAATTTGTTATCGGTAGTATTAATAACGATATATGATTGCCCGGTGGTATAGCCATTATATTTGCCTGAAAGCCTCTCTATTTCATGGGCCATCAGGTTAATCTTCTTTTTATAGGCAGCATCTTGTTTCAATTTCTTATTGTTTGTTACTTCTGTTTTCTGATCAGATACCATTTCCTGAAGTGCCGGGACAAGGTAAAGTATGAAGAAAATAATGAAAAAAACAGAAAGAATTGAAACAAAGACAATAAGGAGACTGTGTAAAACCGGAAGAATTTTATTGCGTGTCCTTTTCTCTATTTCGGGCTGAGGATCTTCAATTATTATCTTGTCATTTTCCATATCAGATAATTTATCTGTTCACGACATATTTAAGATCAACCATCGATCCAACGATTGTAACAGGAGTGCCTGCTTTCGTAATTTTGAATACCACATCCATCTCTTTGTCAGTGAGGGCTATACACCCTTCAGTCCAGTCAATCCCTTTTCCACCGTTGCCATGTATTTCTATTAAACCTCCTATCTTTGCAGACTTTGGTAAGGAGCCATGCTCTATCTCGGATTTAAAATTTTCTTTATCTTCATCGTTTGGATAGTCAAGTAACAGGGCTTTATAGTATTTAGTCTTACGCCCATCGAATTTTCTTGTTATCTTATACATTCCCTCCGGTGTAGCTTTATCTCCTCTGACTCTTTTATCGCCAACCCAGTTTTTACCCAATTCGGCATCAAATTCGTACTTTTTATTACCATTAAGATAGACAAAACATTTTCGTGAAAATTTATCAATAATTATTGAATAATCAGTATTTTTTTTCGATTCATTTATTGTTTTGTCAGCCCATTTCTTCCATATTGAGAATGATTTGAAATAGTTTTTAAGGTTTGCAGTTGCATAATTATATGATGCGGTAAGCAGATATTCAGAATCAGTTAATTTTCTGTCAGCCTGCATATATTGCCCTTTTTTATATGCTATTTCAGCCTCTTTAAGCAACATCTTTCCTTTAGAAATACGATTTCGCGTTTCAGAGGATAGTGGATATGTTGTAAAAAGTTCAATATTCTCAGAAATAAGACCATTGAGAGAATCAATTTTTTGTTTCAGTTTTATTTTCAGGTTCGATGTGCTGCTTATAGAATTTTCTCCGGCCAGACTTGCTTTTTTTGCAGATAGCTTTGCAAAGAAGGCAACCCTCCCGTAATCTCTTGAAAGAATAAATCTTTTATTTTCTTTATGCCAGGTTACCATTGCTGAATCATAGTAGATCTTCGCCTCGGCAAAAAGTTTTTTAGAATATGTATCTGCTTTGTTTTTTCCTGCCTGAGATAAAGATTTTCTGGCAAATACCATTTCACCTATGGGGGGTTGAGGTGTAAAACGGATCAATAGTAAGACGATTAATGGAATAGACACTGCTATTGCAGTGAAAATCAGCACATATCTCAAAACCTTTCTCATGTAACCCTGTGACGATTTTAAAAAAACCCCCGGGAAAATCCCGGGGGTTTTATATTATTAAGAAAGTATTTAATAATTACTTTCTTCCTTTTACTTTTGCAATAGCATCTTTAAGTTCGGTATTAATACCGGTTGCTCTTTCTTTAGCAGCTTTAACTTTGTTTAGTGCATCCATAAAGGTACCTTTATCGTACAGGCCCTGTGATTCAACAACAGAAGCTTCGATAGTAGCCATCTCAGTTTTAATCTGCTCAAGAACAGCTGCTCCTTCTTTTCCTCTTGGAGCTTTCTTCATAAGAGTTGTGTTCTCTTCAATAACAGCTTTGATCTCTGTCAATGAGGTCTCAACCTCTTTTTTAACTTCTTCTTTCTTAACAACAGCATTGGCAGCAACTTTGTTTGCAAGAGCCAATGTAGCTTCCAATTTCAACTTAGCAGGGCCAAATTTCTTAAATAATTTTCCTTCCTGAACTGCAACGTCAGCCATGATAGCAGTCATTGAATCCTGTACAGCTGCAAATTCAGCAGGTACATAAACTGCTGCTTCAGCAGTTTTAGCAGCTTCAATAGCTGCATTAGTTGCATCAATTTCAACCTGTGGTTTTTTACCACAACCAGAAAGGACTGCAACCATTGCTATAGCTGCTAATCCCATTAAAACTTTGTTCTTCATTTTTCTAACCTTTTTAATTCTTTGATTATTTAATAACATTCCGATTTTAATAATTAAATCGTTTTAGTTTAAAAATTACGGTGCGAAGATATTAAAATTATGGAACATAGCAATACAAAATTCAAATAATCTTAAAATAATGATTAAAAAAATGTTTTGGAGCCACAAAAAATCAATTATCTGTTACAAAATTGAAAATCCGGAACCAGCTTGGATCTTTTCTTCATGCACCATAAGCAAGATAATTGAATCTTTCAATTTTATCATTTACCTGTTGTAAAACCAAGAGCTTTTAATCCGTTTTTAATATCCTCGCATGACATAAACAAATTCCAGAGTAATCCTGTTCTGTAGTTTTCTATCATTATCACTGCCGGTCCCTGATCAATGGCAAGGTATCTTTGAGGGTACCAGTTATTTTGCTCACTGAAGGCATCATAGAAACCATATTCTCCCCAGATTTTATTTCCAAGAACATAATAAAAGTGTTTCAGAGCGTTCATTGATTGGTCGGGAGTATATGGAAATGAAGAAAGAGCTGCTGTGGGAGAAATTACTCCCAGATCATTTATCTCGCCGGGGCAATGGGCGGCATATCCTGCCGGAGAGTAACTTGCTGTAAGCCCCCAGCAGTCTTTACTGTAACCGGCGAATTTTTTGGGATTTAAAGTACACCATTTCCAATTAATAAGTGTCTGATTTTTATTTTGTTGCCAATAATCAGCATATTTGTCTTTAAGGTTTCCCGGGTCAAGTCCAAGGTAGGAATAGTGCGCCCAGAATAGTGGCCCGCCATATTCCTCAGCGCCATTATGTTTCAGTGTCAGAATATACCCGTATTTCCCACTGATTGTGTTTATTCCACCGCTTCTTGCCCATCCCTGGTGATATACTGTTGCCGGTATCGGGTATGTTGGCGATGATGCAGCTAATATATATAGTATAAGACATTCATTATAGCCTTTGATGGCAAAGTTCATATCCCATCCATAATCAGGTGACCAGTGCCAGTACAAAATATCTTCTCCTCCTTTGGTAAACCAGCTCCATTCAACCTCTCTCCAAAGTTTATCAATGTCTGATGCGAGTAGATTTTCCTTTTCTGATCCATCGCGAAAGTATTGTCTTACAGCAAGCAAACCCTGCATGAGGTAAGCTGTTTCAACAATATCAGCGCCATTATCCTTTAGGCTGAAAGGTTTTACTTTACCTGTTTCCCCGTAAATCCAATGTGACCAGGCTCCATGAAACCTATCAGATTTTTTAAGAAAATCTACTATCCTGATGAAACGTGTATAACCTTCTTCTCTTGTAATAAAACCTCTTTCAATACCTGTCAGGATTGCCATCACACCAAAACCGCTGCCACCTGACGTGACAACATTCATATCATTTTCAGGATAAATCCCGTCAACATGAAATCTCTCCCGCGCCATTCCGGAGTTAGGTTCAGCTCCATCCCAGAAATACTGAAAAGTACGATACTGAACAAGGGTTAACAGAGAATCATCAGAGATGTTCTGCCGGTTGGTCTCTCTCCCGGATTGCCCATTCTGATTACTATCTCCTGATGAACAGGAAATTGTAAATACAAGAGCAAAAATAGAGCTAATAATAGTAGATTTCATCAACGGAAATTGTATTATCTGACTGATCAGAAACGATCTAACCACCTGTACTTTCTTGAACTATCACCAAATTTCAATGCAATAGTCAGTTCATGGGTCCCATAGGTGGCGCTCTGTATCTTGTTGGATGTAAAATCGAAAGCATACCCAAAAAACATAGTTGTCATTTTAAACCAATCAGGGACATATTTAAACCTGATGTTAGCTATTAAAGCTCCGCTCGTTCTGTAGGATAATCCTGCCCAGAAATTCTGATCGTAGATATAAGTCAAACCAATATCAGCTTGTGGCATAAGCTGTTCCGACATCTTCAGAAGTATTGTAGGTTCGATTTCAGTTTTAATTCCTGAAGTAAAACTATATGATCCAAATATGTAATAGTGCCTGTACATTTTGTAATTTCGGTAAGCGTAAGCGCCCATTTTTACAGACGAACCAAATAATTGTTGAGCGGAAAAACCAAAGTCGAATCTGGGATTTAAAAGATAAATTCCAAAGTCAGCATTAGGAACAAATATTCCCCTGCGTAAATTATCATTTAACCATGGTTCATTTTGATCTTCAAAATTTGTCTCATTTACATTAACAGTAAAGTAGTAACCGGTAAGAGCAAGTCCCAACGATAGTTGGGTATAGTCCTGAAGCCACATATGATAGGAGTAGGAAGTCTGGAAGCCTGTTCTTTGAATAAGTCCGTTCTTATCACTGAAAACATAGCCACCAAAGCCTACCTTCCCATCAGTTTTTGGCCTGTAAATAGTCCGGTTTAAAATATTCGTTTTAAGTTTATAACTTCCTTTGAGTATCCTGGTCTGAAAGCTGATGGAATAAGTTCTTGGCGCTCCGGAATAACCGATCCATTGTTCCCGCGCAGTAATGTTAAAGCTTGTATATCCATCGCTGCCTGCATGTGCAGGATTAATCAGAAATTTGTTATAAAGATACTGACTATATAAAGGCAACTGCTGGGCAAATAATATCTGCTCAAAAAAAACAAAAAATAATATGTATATCAACCTTTTCATAACTATTTAAATTCTTATTTCTATCTGACTATTGTTATAGTTCCGACAAATGGTTTTGATCCGTTATTCAGTTCAATAGCATAATGGTATGAGTCTAAAGGCAATTTTTCGCCATTGCTTCTTCCATCCCAGGGAAGTGGATAACCTTGTTCTGATATCCAAACAGATTGTCCCCATCTGTTGTAAACCGTGATTTCAATCTGTGGGTACAGATTTGCATTGCTTATATTCCAAACATCATTAATAAGGTCATCATTAGGTGATATCGCGTCAGGAATAATAAGACAAATTTTGTTTACGGAATTAACTTCTGTGGAATTATTTATTGAACATCCGTTCATATCAGTAACAGTCACTTTGTAAGTTCCTGAAGCAATATTTGAAATATTTTTATCGGTAGAATTATCTGACCACTTATATATATAATCGTTGCCAGGGACTCCTCCCGTGACAGTCAATCTGATTTCTCCATCAGCCTTATCGGGGCAGAATGGTTCAGTAATGTCGAAGGCAAGTTTTAGTGCATCGGGCTCAGTTAAAGTTACGGTTGAATCAGCATTACAATTATTTGAATCTGTTATTATTATTGTATAAATACCAGCGGAAAGATCTGTTCTTGAATTTCCCGTAACACCATCAGCCCACCGATAATCGACCGTACCTGCATAATTTTGGGCCGAAACAGTAACAGACCCTGTTTTTGAACCGGCACAGCTGATATTGAACCCTCCTGCAGGGCTGAGTGATGGATCAAATGTCATACTGAGTGGTTCGGGTTCAGACAGCTTAATTGTTTCTTCCCAGGTGCACAAATTATTGTCGGTGATTAACAGAGTATATTGTCCGGCAATCAGTTCTGAGATATCTTTTGTTGAAGCTGTAAAGCCTCGCGGACCACTCCAGGTAAACGTGTAGGTAGCTAATTCAGCCGAAGGATTTATCCTGATAAATCCGTTGGATTGACCATGACAACTTATATTAAAACCTTTATAATCAGATAGTTCTTTAGTATAGTTGTCCGAAATAATTATTTGTGCATTTACTGTTACGTTGGTGACGGCAGATAAACAATTACCGGTATTTTGTGCTGTCAGTGTATGAGGTCCCGCAGCTACTGAAATGAATCCACCTGCCGGATAAGCTGTATATGCTGTTCCGTCGAGACTAAAGGTGAGCCCGGCAGTAGCAGAGGTAATGGCGATAGTTCCGGTAGTGGTACATGTTGGATCAGCAACAGTACAAGTAGGCGCTGTTGGCGCTTCCGGCGCTACATTGATAAGAACATCGGTTGATGCTACCGAAGTACACCCTTCTGCATTGGTAACGGTAAAGTTATAAGTATTTGCAGCTAAACCTGTGATTGTTGTGCTTGCAGTTGAACCTGTTATTGTTCCCGGATTAATAGTCCAGTCACCGGCTGGTAAATCATTCAATATTACGCTTCCGGTTGCTAATGCACAGGTAGGCTGAGTGATTGTGCCCAATGTTGGCGTAGCCGGAATTCCCGTTGGTGTGTCGATAACAACTGTGGATGATGCAAGTGAAGTACATCCGGATGCTATGGTAACCGTAAAGTTATAAGTGCCCGGGATAAGCTTTGTAACTATTGTTGTTGTACCTGTGCCGGTTATAGCTCCGGGATTGATTGTCCACATTTCCGTTGCAGGCAGACCATTGATTACGACACTTCCTGTTGCAGAAGCACATGAGGAAGGCTGTGTAATAGCGCCTATTCTAAGGGTGGCCGGAGTTCCGGGAGGTGAAATTATTACAACATCTGTTGAAGGCAGAGAAATACATCCGGCATCACTTGTAATGTTAAATTTATAAGTACCTGGAATAAGGTTTATGATTGTTGTGCTCGTACCTGTTCCAGTTATTGACCCTGGATTAATAGTCCATGTCCCTGTTGCAGGCAAACCATTTAATACAACGCTTCCGGTTGGTGCTGCACATGAAGAAGGTTGAGTTATTGTACCTGTTATTGGTGCTGTCGGAGCTACCGGTGCCGCATTTATAACCACATCTGCTGATGCATTTGATATACATCCGGCAGCAGCGGTAACGCTGAAGTTATATGTCCCCGGAATAAGGTTTGAAATGGGTGTACTTGTGCCTGTTCCTCTTATTGCCCCCGGATTAATAGTCCAGGTTCCGGTTGCAGGCAGCCCATTTAATACAACGCTTCCGGTTGTAGATGTACATGAAGAAGGTTGTGTGATTGTACCTACTAAAGGAGCTGTCGGAGCTGTCGGTGCGGAATTGATAACAATATCTGCTGATGCATGTGATATACATCCCGGATCACTGTAAATAGTAAAGTTATAAGTGCCCGGAGCAAGGTTTTCTAATACTGTACTCGTCCCGTATCCGGTTATTCCGCCTGGATTAA
>JBAXXU010000003.1:0-81751 GCA_037127735.1 Bacteroidota bacterium | reverse complement strand
AAAGTAACACAAAGGGAAAGAGCACTCTAAGTATATTTGTGAATAATTCAGGTTAGGTTATTGTGTTAATTAATTAACATTAATGCTTTTAGGGAAAGATAGACAAACTATTGTATTTTTAGTTTTTCTGCTTTTTTCATCATCATCCTTTGGACAGGCTGGAAAAAGTTTCAAATACCGGTTAGATGGTAATTTGCAGGATATTAATATCATTACCGAAAATCAGTCTCTTATCATAACCTATTCAATATCAGAACTTAACATTGAAAATATCTTCAATGAAAATGGTTCATTTTATCATGTTTCAATACCGGGTCACATTCCAGCCTCCACTCCAGGGAAACCTGAGCTCCCGATATTTAGCCGTCTTATCTCAATTCCGGAAGGATATGAATATAAAGTGAAGATTTCGGAAGTCAGATCATCTGTAATAAATCCTTCGGGAAAAAAAATTGAAGGTATTCTTTTCCCTGTTCAGGAGAGTGAAACAAAGGAAGCCCGGGGAAAAAAACCTGTTTTTTTAATTGATAAAACGGTATATGCTACGCGGGGAATAATCTCATCTGACACCGTAAGGATTGAATCATTGGGAACATTAAGAAATAAAAAACTAACTAATCTTTATATCTCTCCTGTAAGATATAATCCCCATTCTAACGTACTGGAGGTTATCACATCAATGAAGATTAAGATAACTTTTTCAGATACAAACAATACTGAATCAAAATCTCTTTATACCGAATCAACACTTTTTAATGAAACACCTGATAAGGCGGTACTTGACTTTAATCCGGGCGATGTAATTCCGGGTTACTCTGATCAGCCTGTGAAAATGGTAATTATCACCGACAATGCTTTCAGAAAGCAGCTTGTACCCTTTTTAAAATGGAAAACACAAAAAGGTTATAAACTTAAGGTCCTTTACAAAGGAGAAGGAGCAGGGCTTGCAGGCAATACTTATACTCAGCTTAAGGATACACTTACAAAGATTTACAGAGCCTCAACAGAAACCGACCCTCCTCCCGAGTACCTGTTGATAATCGGAGATGTGAACAGAGTACCATATTATGGGGAAGTAACGGGTACCGGTAATATTACCGACATGTACTACGGTGAATTTGACGGTAATGGCGATTATATTCCTGAAATGTATATTGGAAGACTCCCTGTTGCTGATACAACTGAATTAAAATCTGTGATCAGCAAGATAATTCAATATGAAAAGTTTGAATTTGCCGATTCAAACAAGTTTTATTCAAGGGCTCTTGTCACTGCCGGTAACGATGCAGGCTATGCAAATCACATGAACGGACAGGTTAAGTATGCCACAAGTTATTACCTTAACAGCTCGAACAAGATAAATGAATCTCACTTTTATTATCCTCAATCTGTCACCACAAACACCTCAGACTCAATAAAGAAAATAATTAATAATGGCATTTCATTTCTTAATTACACCGGACATGGCAGTACTGACGGCTGGCTGTACACTTCGAGCGGGTCATCATATTATGTAAATGGTTCGGATGTTGCCGCGATGGTAAATAAAAACATGTATCCATTTGTAATCAGTAATGCCTGCAGAACTTCGCAGTTTAATCTTTCTTCTTCATTCGGAAACAGAATTGTTTTGGCCCATGAAAAGGGAGCAGTAGGCTTTATTGGATGCTCAAACGACTCTTACTGGGATGAAGATTTCTACTGGTCTATCGGAGCATGTTCACCTTCATCCGACCCAACCTATCTGACAACAGGGCTTGGAGCCTACGACCGGCTGTTTCATACTCAGGGGGAATCTGCTTCAGATTGGTATTTCACGATGGGCCAGGTTATTTTTGCAGGAAATATGGCGGTCAGCTCAAGTACATCTTCAAAGAAGAAGTATTATTGGGAGACTTATAACCTGGTGGGTGATCCGAGTGTTATTCCTATCCTGGGAAAACCTGATTCTTTCAAGATCGCCTTACCGGATACTCTGCCAAACGGGATAAGATCATTTTCGCTGTTTGCTGAACCATTCGCATATATAGCTGTTTCTCATTCTGATACTCTCTGGGATGCCTCATTTGTAAGTCCGTCAGGTTCAGTTATGCTCGAAATGGCCGGTTTATCAAATGATTCCTGTCTGGTTGTAATTACCGGCCAGAATAAATTTCCAATAATAAAAACAATACATTTTGCTGATGTTAAAGATGAGTTTATAAATCTTGAATCAACAAGTATAAACGATAGTTCCGGAAATAATAACGGCCGTGCTGATTTCGGAGAGTCATTTTATCTGAAACTCTCGGTCAGCAACCTTGGTTTGACAGATGCCAATAACCTGTATGCCAAAATATCATCATCTTCAGATTGGGTAACAATCAACAAAGATTCAGTACAAATCGGAACTCTTATCCCCGGGACAGAAATTGTTCTTTCTGATGATCTGGGCATTACAATTTCCGACAATATACCTGATATGGAGTCAGTTACAGTAAATTTGATTCTGAAAGACGGGAAATCAGAGAAACATTATGCTATTGATATCAGTGTTCATGCACCTCAGCTTCAGATTATCAGCTGCATAATGGATGATTCGATCTTGGGAAATGACAACCACATAGCCGATCCGGGTGAAACTTTTAAACTTGTCTTCAAGGTTCGTAACCAGGGTAGCAGTAATATATCCGGACAATTCAATATTGTCAGTCCGGAGCAGGAAATTTCAATTCTGGAGCCAAGTGTCAAATCAGGGGAATTGAAATTCGGGGAGGTCACCGATATACCAATAACTGTAAAGCTTTCAGAATCAGCCATGTCAGGCAGTTATATTTCTATTTCATCAACATTGGATTGCAGTCCCTTCCTAATAAATAAGGACTTCGCTTTCAGGGTAGGAAGGATCAGGGAAAGTTTTGAAGCTTCATCATTTAATGTCTTTCCGTGGATCAATATCAGTTTAGTCCCATGGACCATAAACACCACGAGTTCGTATGACGGTGGTATTTCTGCCCGGTCAGGCGCTATATCCCATGACGGGACAACATCCCTCGTGATAAGGAGCGTCTATTCTATTGCCGATTCTCTCAGGTTCTTCTACAAAGTTTCTTCTGAAGCCGGATATGATAACTTTTCTTTCAAACTTAACGACACTGTGATTTTTAAAAAATCAGGAGAAACATCCTGGACCAAAAAAGTAATAGCAGTACGGGCCGGATTAAATAAAATGGAATGGAATTACAAGAAAGACAACTCCGTTTCAATTGGATCAGATTGTGCCTGGATTGACATGATTGATTTTGCAGGGCCGGGCTCAGTCAGTTACATCCAAAAAGACCTTCAGGTTGCAAAAATTGTAACTCCCTTTCAGACTGAACAGTATGGGCAGGAAACAGTATCCGTAAAAGTCCTCAATATTGGTAAGGATACTATTAATGGCTTCAATATGGCCTATGAAGTAAATGGTCATTATCCCATACAACAATTTTTTGAAAATAAACTTATTCCTTATAGCGATTCGGTTACAATATCATTCAAGACAAAGGCTGATCTTTCAAAATATGGGATATATAAAATTATTACCTATGGATATGACAACAAAGATGATTACATCTTGAATGACACGTTGCAGATCAGTATTGAAAATACCGAAATCAATGAATCATTAAGTGTTTTCCCAAATCCGTTTACAGATCAGTTTACCATATTTATTGATTCGAGGTATGCCGACAAACTTCAGATATCAGTAACCAATATTTCAGGAGCTAAATTGTATAATACTGAAAGAAACATAATAAGTGGAAAAAATGAATTAATAATTTCTGATATCCGATTGTCGCCTTCCCTCTATTATCTTAATATCCGGGGAACAAATTTTAAGAAAACCGTACCAATTCTGAAAGTCCATAAGTAGAATACCACGTTTAATATGCCAACAATAACACCAACACGAGATATCGCTCTCGATCTTTTTAAAAAATACAATAAATCAGAGAGTCTTCTAAAGCACGCACTTTCGGTAGAAGGTGTTATGAGATATATGGCAGGAAAATCGGGAGAAGATGTGGAGAAATGGGGCATTATCGGATTGATACACGACCTTGATTATGAGATGTATCCTGATCAGCATTGCACGATGACCGAAAAAATTCTGAAAGAGAATAACTGGCCCGAAGAGTATATCAGGGCTGTTCTTAGTCATGGCTGGGGGCTGGTTACTGATGTTAAACCCTTATCCTTACTTGAAAAGACTATCTATGCAATTGATGAGCTTACAGGTCTGGTAGCAACAAGCGCTCTGGTGAGACCATCAAAGAGCGTGATGGACATGGAATCAAGATCAGTAAAGAAGAAATGGAATGACAAAAGATTCGCGGCAGGCGTTGACCGGTCGGTGATAGAAAAAGGGGCGGAAATGCTGGGTATCACTCTCGATGAACTGATTACAGATTGCATTTTGGGAATGAGGACAGTAGCAGAAGATATTGGTTTACAGGGAATTACCGGCCCCATTCTTCTCTGATGAAATTCACCTCTCCCAAGCCCCTCTCCCTTTTTTTTACCTCTCCCCAAACCCCTCTCCCAGGGGAGAGGGGCTTAGATACTGATTATATGTAAGTTACCCCCTTCTCTTGTGGGAGAAGGGGGCAGGGGGATGAGGTAAAAGGATAATTTAATTACACAGGCATATCCGGTAATGTAAAACCTTTGCGGTAATTATGTTTAACCATCTCAGCAGCAAACTGTTTTGCATCCATAGGTTCAGTCCATTTTTTGTCAAATTTGGGATCGCCGTCAGTAATTGTAAAGTTATCTGAAATGACAATTCTCAATTTGTCGGTATCGCTGATATTAGTGAATTCCATTTTTTCACCATTCCACTCCAGTTCCTTATTTAGCCCCTGAAGTCTGACAGCAAGCACTCCCATAACAACCATTTCGTTGAATGGGCCGGCCTCTGAAAAGTCTGATTTTGTCATAACTCTGCTTTCCGGACTTTCTTTACAAGCGCGCACCCAGTCCATTTCATGCTTTTCACCTTCTACTCTGCGCTCTGTTTTTGGAACATCAGGTTTACGTCCTGATAATAACCAGGGGTCTTTACCATAGCAACCACATATAAGAGTATCTTTTGAACCGTAGAAGATAACGCCTCCACCGCCATCATTCATATTTTTACCTGCCGGCCATCCTTCAGGTTTTGCCGGTTCCAAGCCACCGTCATACCAAGTTACCTCAACCTGTGGATATTTAATTTTTGAACCTTTTGGCGCAATTCTTTCAGGATAAATAAGTTTTACCATCTGTGCGTTAGGTGCACAGTCGGTTAAAAGGAGTGTTGAACTTCCCTGAGCTTTTATAGGATATTGAAACTTAAGACCTTTAAATACAGGATCCATAATATGGCACGCCATATCGCCAAAAGCGCCTGTACCAAGGTCCCACCAGCCTCTCCAGTTCCATGGGGTATAAATGCTGTTATATGGGCGCATCTTTGTGGGGCCAATAAAAAGATCCCAGTTGAGCGTATCAGGAACCCATTCGCCTTTTGGAACATTTTGTCCTTGTGGCCAGATAGGACGATCAGTAAATGCTTCAACTTTTTTCACATCACCAATTTCGCCATTCTGCAACCATTCAACAGTAAGGTTTACACCTTCGCCGGATGAACCCTGGTTACCCATTTGTGTAGCTACCTTATATTTGGCTGCCAGTTTGGTTAATAACCTCGATTCATAAACAGAGTGTGTTAACGGTTTTTGAACATAGGCATGTTTACCCATCGCGATTGCATTAGCCGCGACGACTGCATGTGAATGGTCGGCAGTTGCAACAATAACTGCATCAATTGATTTGCCCATTTCATCATACATCTTTCGCCAATCCCAGTAAGGTTTTGCATTTGGGTTAGCGGCAAATACTTTTTTTGAATACCCCCAGTCAACATCGCACAGGGCGACAATATTTTCGGTAGGGGAAACTGCTTTCAGGTTTGAATTGCCCATACCACCAATACCAACAACAGCTATATTCAGCTTATCGCTTGGAGCTTTGTGGCCAAGGCCACCAACAACTGAGCCCGGCAGTATTGTCAAACCTGCAGCAACAGCGCCGGTTCTTTCAATAAACGAACGGCGTGTAATGTCTTTTGAATTCTCTTTCATTGTCAGGTAGATTTAAATTTAAAATTGAACGATAAAAATAATTATTTAAAATTAACTTCCGCTTTAAAAAATCATATTTAACCTGAATTATTCACATATATACTTAAAGTGCTATTTTTCTTTGTGTTACTTTGTGATGTACTTTGTGTACCTTTGTGGTAAAAAAATATTAAACACTAAGTCGCACAAAGGATTACACAAAGGCTCACAAAGTTTATGAATAAGAAAAGTTAACAACATGATTTTAAATAAAGAAAATTACAATTCTCTAACCCAGATATTTCTGTAGGCAACCGGATTTCCATGATCCTGTAGCTCAAGGCTTCCGGGACCATGTTTTTTAATAAAATATTCCGGCATTCCAATATACTCTGTCGGTCCCCTTAAGCTAACATTATTCTGAACCAGAACTCCGTTTTGAAAAACAGTAACCCTGGGGGGGGTAATATATATAGTAGAGTCATTTCCGAAAGTTGGCGCTGTATATATAACGTCATACGTTTGCCATTCACCCGGTTTCCTGCAGACATTTACCAAAGGCGGATATTGTTTATAAAGGCTGCCAGCCTGACCATTACGATAGGTGCGGTTATTATAACTGTCAAGTACCTGTATCTCATAAAGTTCCTGCAAAAACACACCACTGTTACCCCTACCCTGACTATCACCTGACACTTCAGAAGGTGTTTTCCATTCAATATGTAACTGAAAATTAGTAAACTGCCGTTTAGATTTTATATAACCGGCGCTTCTAACGCTGATCAACTCACCATCCTTAACGATCCATTTCGAAGGATTTCCCTGCATATCCGACCATTCAGAGCTGATATCATTACCATTAAATAAAATAATAGCATCTGAAGGTGCATCAGAATTTGTGACTCCCGTCTGAATTATTTTTACTTCAGGTTCCCAGATCTCTGTCATTCCGGGGGTCATCTTCTCAGGTTCAGGAAACTTTGAAGCAACAGTTTTGGCTACTTGCTGAACCTGTCCTGAACTGTAAGCGTAAGTAATCAGCATCAAACTGATAATCAATAATTTTTTCATTTTCTTTTAATCCTCAATAAATTAATTAATACTTAAGAGCTTTTTTGAAACTACCGATATGGTGGAGTTGTTCAACACAAATATAATATGCCAATATTTAAAAACCTAATTTTAAGAATAAGGTTGATAACATTGAGCAGTCCTCCCAGAACCTGGATTCAGTTTATAGAAGTATTTAGAACATAATCATCATCAGGAAGAAAAACTTATATTTGTGACAACGTGAGATCAGGATTTTTGAGCTGTTTAGTAACATAAATTAATAGCAAAAATGATTTTTTGATACTATATAAATCTGAAAGTAATCACGGTATTAATAAAATACCTCAGATCATATTATGAAAGGTGATATTATATTACTTGAAGAACATCACAGGAAAGTGGCATGTACGATTGTTTCACAACTAATAGAACGCATAAATAAAAAACCCACTCGGTATATAATTACAGTGGCAGGTGAATCAGGAAGCGGCAAATCGGAAACGGCTATGGCAATATCGGGCGAATTAGAAAAATCAGGAATAAAATCCATTGTCCTCTCCCAGGATGATTATTTTTATCTCCCACCTGAGTCAAACGATATAAAACGGAAAGAAGACCCTGAATGGCTTGGACCACATATAGAGATAAAATTTAACATACTCGATAAAAATCTTAAAGATGCCATTAACGGAGAAAATGAAATAACCAAACCGCTAATTGACTACAACGAAAATTCAGTTGAAGAAATAAAAATATGTTTAACCGGAATTAAAGTAGTAATAGCTGAAGGAACATATACTTCGCTTCTTAAAAACACCGATACAAGAATTTTCATTGCAAGAAACAGGTTGGATACATTAGAACACCGGAAAAAAAGAAACAGGGGAAATGAAATACAGGATTCATTTACTGAACAAATATTACTTACGGAGCATAAAATTATTGCTGGACACAAGCAATTAGCCGACTTTGTAATAACAAAAGATTATGAAGTAATAATAACTGATTAATAAAATCCTGTCATGTCAGTTAAAAATCAGGTTCAACTTATCACTTATCCTGATTCATTGGGGGGTGATTTGAAAACGCTCAACAGCGTTCTGCAGAAATATTTCCCTGACATTTTTAAAGGTGGAATTCACATATTGCCTCCCTTCCCGTCTTCCGGCGACAGGGGTTTTGCTCCGTTAACTTACCTCGAAATTGAACCTGAATTTGGTTCCTGGAGCGACCTTCAGATCATAGGTGAAAACTATGATGTGATGCTCGACCTGATGGTAAATCATATTTCGGGACAATCAGTCTGGTTTCAGGATTTTCTTTCCAGGGGCCGGCATTCGGAGTTTGCCGATCTGTTTTTAACACTCGACAAAATATGGCCGGACGGTAACCCTGTTGCAGAAGATATTGATAAAATGTTCTTACGACGGACAACTCCTTATTCCTGTTTCCAAATTGCCAATACAGGTAACATAGAAAAAGTCTGGACTACTTTTGGGAAGCAGGATCCGTCAGAACAGATCGACCTCGATATAAATTCAGATATTACCCGGAGTTTACTAAAAAGCTTTCTGACAAATTTCAGCAAGCGGAATGTGAAGTTCGTCAGGCTTGATGCTGTAGGTTATGTAATTAAAAAAACCGGGACAAGCTGCTTTTTCATTGAACCTGAAATATATCAATTCCTTAATTGGATTTCTGATCTTGCTGCTTCACTTGGAATTGAGCTCCTTCCTGAAGTTCACGCATATCCCGAAACACAATTTAAACTTGCAGATCATGGATTTTGGATTTACGATTTTATCCTGCCTTACACCATGCTTGATACACTTATAAACAAGACAAGTGCAAAATTATGCGAATACCTCAGGGTAAGGTCGCACAAGCAGTTTACAATGCTCGATTGCCACGATGGAGTGCCTGTTAAGCCCGATATGGATGGTATGATCAAATCCGGTGAAGCCAGGAAATTAGTTGATGTTTGCCAGCAGAAGGGGGCTAATTTAAGCCATATTTTTTCGGATAAGCACAAGGCAGAAGATGGATTTGATGTTCATCAGATAAGAGGTTCATATTATTCTTTGCTTGATTGTAATGATGATGCCTATCTGGCCGCCAGGGCGATACAATTCTTTGCACCTGGCGTTCCGCAGGTTTATTATGTAGGTTTACTGGCAGGAAAAAATGATGAGAAAAATGTAAACCTGACCGGCGAGGGCCGCGAGATTAACCGTCACAATTTCAGTGTTGAAGAAATTGCACGTGCAATTCAGAAACCTGTAGTTCAAAGGTTATTAAAACTCATACGGTTCAGGAACGATTACCCGGCCTTTAAGGGTGAATTTAAGGTGCTGGATTCTCCCGACAATAAAATTCATCTTTCGTGGAAAAAGAATGAAAAGAGTTGTATTTTGCACATCGATTTGAACACTTTTGCATCTGTAATCAGGTTTCAGAATTACTCTGGCAAAATTGAAAACTATATAATTTAAATCACTGTTGTCCAAGTTCCGTGGCCAATTATAGTGAAAGCAGCTCCTGACTCCCCAACATTTCAAACCATGGAAACTTTAACTATAAGGCAAAGTGGCATATCACCCTGATAGCCAATGCACAATCATGTGTCTGGCAAGTCGTTATGACTGCCAAACACATGCTTTTTGCCGACCATGGACTTCTATTTAACAACAATTCTGTAACTTTAAGATAATAACCCTTCGAAAAGAGCAAAATTATCCGGCAAATCAACGAGAAAAAAGATTAAATTTGAATACTATTATTGCGTTCATTGTATAACATTCTTAGGTTACCTTGCGGGGTGGTTGTCTCCGGCAAGAGGGTCAATTAACCAGTATAGGCAATATTAAAAACATCCTGTCAAAAAAATTGGAAGTTAAAATATTTATTAAGCTGATTTCATCAGCAAATCTTAACTAAAAAGGAGATACTTATGAAATTCAAATTATCATGGAAAACAACGATAATTCTCGTTTTTTCAACATCCTTCAGTTTTGCTCAAACTGATTATTATACCCTTGGAGTACAAGAATATACTAATAATAATTTTGACAAAGCTATTAAGCACTTCACAAGTTATGTTAATTCCAAAGCTAATGACAATGCCAAAATGGTATCTTCTAATTTATTAACAAGCCTTTCATATTATGCTTTAGCCAAAATTGATAGCGCTTATTCGTCAATATTATTTATGAATAATTACAAACCAAATAGCGAACAAAAAAAAATGATGTATTATTATTTGGCTTATTATGAAACCATTAATAAAAATGATGATAGAGCAATTGATTTTTTGGCACAAAGTATTGATGCCAAAGATGATGAAAATGCATATGTTTATTTGTTAAGAGCTGATATATATATGAGGGCATCAAAAATAGATTTAGCAGAAAAAGATTGGCAGAAATGTTCAAAATTAGATAATAAAGGCATTTACAAAGCTTATGCTTCATATTATTTAGGCGATTACAAATTATCGCTCCAATCGCTATTTAATTATCTGATTTTTAATCCAAACCCAAATGCTTATTTTAATGCAAGTAATTATTTTTGTTTATTGGGTGATTATAATTCCTGTATTAAGTATTTGAAACTATCATTTGATTTAGGATTTAGAGGAAAGGGTTTTGTTATTTATAATCCGGAATTTTTAAAATTACAGTCTAATGTTGATTTTATCAATCTATTGAAAGATTATTTTCCTGGGCAATTAATAAAAATTTCAGAAGTGGACACATCATATTTAGTAAATTTTAATAAATACAGGAAAGCAAACAATATAATAGCGTATACAAATAACTTATTTACATTAAAATATAATATTTGTGACTTTAATTATAAAAGTTTTAGTAGTTGTACTGATGTAGAATATGGAAATAAAAATGATAATGTACTATATACCTATGATTATTCTACTTTTTATTTTGAACCAACTGTTATAGGTTTATTAAGTATAGAAGGTTGTATAGCATATAATACTTTTTTATCAAAAGCATATGATTTAGCATTAAATCCTTTGAGTCTTAATAAAATTAAAAAAGTTTATCCTATTAAATTGAATAAGGATAAATATTTAATACTAAACCAATCATTCATTTTTACTAAAGAAACTTCAGAAACAGGTACATCCGTGGGTGGTAAATATTTTTATCGCAATAATTATTCATTTAGTCAATATGATAATTTAAGTAAATTATTAACTATTATAGATGAAAGTGAGCAAAATAAAATTGCAGATATAGTTAAAAAAAATGAAAATATAAGAAATGAATTATTTGATTATCTTTTAGAAAATGAATCAGAGATTGCAAGCGTTTCTAAATTATTAAATACTTCTTTCGATCAACCCGTTCTAATGTTTAAATATAACATTGCTCAGCAAAAGGAAATAGAGCAAATAGGTTTATTTTTACCTAAAAGTGAATTTGAAACGGAAAAACAATTTCAGGAAAGGAAGATAAAATTTGAAGAGCAAAAATCAATTATAATTAAAAAAAATGATAAACTTAGGCAAGATGCTTTAATCAGTTTAATCCAAAATTCGTATAGTCACATCACTTTAAGTATAAATAAAATAGGTAATTACGATGCGGAAAATCAAAAATTACCATTAACAATCAATAATAAAACTGAAGAAGTTATCATCCCTTTAAACGAGGCTAAATCCTTTAAGGAAAACATTCAAAAAGCAGAAGTTTCAGGTGATAAACAACTTTTGGCAGACGGTTCCACTTATGATATCTTTAATATTAAAGTCACACACCCGATTACTGGTAGTATTTATAACTTTGGTAGTCAAAAAACACCATTATACATAAACAGCGTTCAAAACAATGTTGAAAATGGTATTCCAAAATTAGTCGCTACTGCTTCTTTATTACAGGAATCATCTGGCAATGGAGTTCTATATGGAGATGAAAGTGGGCTAATTGTTATTATTATTAAAAATGAAGGTGAAGGCACAGCAAGAAATATAAGATTAAACCTTGTTGGAAACGATGTAAAAGGTTTACAATATGATAAAACACAAAATATTTCGGGTATTGCTCCTAAACAAGAACAATCTGTAAATTTTCATCTAAAAACTGATAGAGATGTTCAAACATATAAAGATTTGCTTTTTACTTTTAATATTTCTGAGGAAAACGGGTTTAATCCCCCGCCAATAAATTATACTTTCAGCACACAAGCATTTAAAGAACCTAATCTGGTTTACATTGAATCCAGAATAAAAGAAATTGCTGGTAACAATAATAACATTATCGAAAATAATGAGAATATAGAAGTGTCAATATTGATTCAAAACAAAGGACAAGGTGTGTCGCAAAATACACAGGCAGTAATTAAAATTAACGATCCGAATATTGTTTGTACTACGCCTGAAAAACTTAATCAAGATATTGGTACACTAAACCCTGGCGCAAGTCAAAGTATAAAGTTAAGTTTTGCAGTAAATAATGAATACAAAGGAAATGATGTTTTGCCAATAGATATTATTTTATCAGAAAAATATCAGTCCTATGGTGGCATTTCACCTCTTGGCTTGCAGATGAAAAAAGTTCTTTTAGCAGCAACAAACGTCAAAACCGCAGGTAATTTTGAGCAAGTTATTCCAATAACAGAGGTTTCAATGTCATCTGATGTTGATGTGAATATTCCTGTGGGTACCCAAATCAACGATAAGACCTTTGTAGTAATCATAGCCAATGAAAATTACCAGAAAGAAGCTAAAGTACAATTTGCTGCAAACGATGGTAAGGTGTTTAAGGAATATTGCGAAAAAACATTAGGCATACCTTCTAAAAACATTCATTTTGCTCTAGATGCATCGTTTGGAAATATGAAATCGGAAATAAAATGGATAAGTGATGTTGCTTCTGCATTCACCGGACAAGCAAAAATAATATTTTACTATGCTGGCCATGGCATGCCAAATGAAGCAGATAAATCGGCGTATTTATTACCGGTTGACGGCTTTTCATCGGACTTTGAAACAGCCATAAAACTGAGTGATTTGTATAACCGTTTAAATGTAAATCCTTCTCAAAGTGTCACAGTTTTTTTAGATGCTTGTTTTAGTGGAAGTGCTCGAGATAATGGTATGCTGGCTAATGCACGTGGTGTAAAAATTATACCCAAAGACGATATCATAAAAGGCAACATGATAGTTTTCAGTGCTGCAACAGGTGAAGAAACCGCTTATCCATACAAAGAAAAGGAACATGGTTTGTTTACATATTTTTTGCTTAAAAAACTTCAGGATTCTAAAGGAAATGTAGACTATCAAACACTCTCGGATTATATTATCGAAAACGTAAAACAACAATCGATAGTAGTAAATCAAAAATCACAAACACCCCAAGTCAATACATCAGTAGCCATTCAAAACACTTGGCAAGCGATGAAAATTAAATGAAAAAAATGTATAACATGGCGCAGAACATTCATCGTTTTTTTGTAGGCGTTTCCGCACCGGTAATTGCCATTGAAGAAATATTCAGAAAGAATAATATTCTATGAATATAAACTTATATTTGTATTCCCGTTGTCTAAGAATGGAAAGCAGTTTACTTTACAACTCGAAACAAATCGCAAAACCGTATTACAAGCTAATTACCCAAGCTTTCCGGATACAAATACAATCTAATTCATCTTTATATGGTAAGAACTACACTAAAATATATATTACTTGCTTCTTTCATAGCTTTGCTTGCCGCTTGTATCAGAGATAAGGAAAATACCCTCCGTTTTTCGAGCTGGCAATCAAACCCCTCTGAAAAAAGGCTTACAGATTCGTTACTGAATTGTTTTGCAAAAAAATATCCCTCATATAAAGTGAAGTTTGAATTGATTCCCGGAAATTATTCTGAGAAAATACAGCTGATGCTTGGAACGCACTCAGCTCCTCAGGTTTTCTATGTCAAAGATTTTGTCGCCCGTTCTTACCTCAGATATGATGTATTACAACCTCTCAACGAATTTATCGACCGGGATACGAGTTTTGATTTAGCTGATTTCTATCCGCAGTTCCTCGATGCTTTCACTAAAAACGGGAAAATTTATGGCCTCCCAAAAGATTTTGGGCCTTTTGTCCTGTTCTACAATGAAGATATGTTCAAAGCAGCAGGCCTTACAGGGCCTCCAAAAGATTGGGAAGAACTGGAAGAATTTTCTAAAAGATTAACCAAAGATAATGATAATGACGGTAAAATTGATCAGTATGGCTTTGTAGCAGAACCCTCTATCGATAAATTAATGCCTTTTGTATTTCAGAATATGGGCAGTTTTCAGGATAAGGACGGAAACCTTACTATTAATACACCTGAATTTAAAGGGGCTTTAGAATACTATTACGGATTATATAAAAAGAACATTGCTACCATTCCCTCTGAAGTAAGTATGAATAACACTGAAGAGGTTTTTGGCAGGAAAAGAGCCGCGATGGTGGTTTCCGGCGGATGGTTCCTACCTCAGCTCAAAGATCAGTTTAAAGATGTACATTTTAAACTTGCTTTTTTGCCTAAAGGTAAACAGATGGCAACAATCGCATTTACTGTTTCATACAGCTCTGCAAAAGAAAATCCTCTCAAAGAGGAAACCTGGAAATTGATGAGTTACCTTACCGGAAAAGAGGGAATGAAAGTTTGGACCAGTACGGGTATCGCAATGCCTACCCGCAAAAGTGTGGCTACAGGGCTGGGTTATATCGATCATCCATTGTATAAATACTTTATGGGAAGTGTTGAATTTGCCAAAGTCTTCCAGGTTGACTACAACGAACGCTGGTACACTATTACGCAATCAGCATTACAGGCAGTTTTCTATGAGAAGGCTGATATTCAAAAAAAGCTTCAACAGATGGAAAACGATATCAGACCATTACGGATAAAAAATTAGTGTAGATTGTTAAAAGGTCATTAAGAAAAAAATAAAAATAAATTAAAAATTGAATCAAATCCAAATTATGTTTGAACCCTCCCGTATCGAGGTTGTCTAAAAAGCAGAAATCCTTTAACCGCAAAGGTCGCCAAGCCTTTTCGCAAAGAACGCAAAGTCCCGATAACTATCGGGATGAAAAATAGTGTTTTAACTTTGTGAACTTTGCGCTAACTTAGCGAGCTCTGCGGTTAAAAAGTACTTTTTAGATAACCCCTTGTAATTTTTTGTATATGAATAATTACCCAGCGTTATATCGATCAGGTAACAAATTTAGATCAATATGAAAAAAAATAGCTCTACAAGAAAAGAACAACAATTCTGGGCCTACACTTTCCTGTTTTTCCCGTTGATGTTGCTTACCATATTTTTATTTATCCCGATTTTATTTTCTCTGGTCATCAGTTTTTTTGATTGGGAATTGATGGCATCACAACAAAAATTTACAGGCTTAGCAAATTATATAGAAATTTTTGGTGACAAAATTTTCTACAAATCAATGCTTAATACTGTATTGTACACAATTGGTGTGGTTCCATTACAAACCATGCTCGCTTTGTTCCTGGCGTTTATTATGAATCAGAAGATACGGGGAAGAGCGTTTTTTCGTACTGCTTTTTACATACCGGCGGTTACTTCGTCGGTCGTTACTTCTATCATTTTTGTTGCTATTTATTCCAAGGAAGGGCTACTCAATTCTATCCTTGGGAACATTGGTTTTGAAGCTAACGACTGGCTCACCAATCCCAGAACAGCCCTGATTTCCATTATGATGCTGAATATCTGGACCACATCAGGATACTTCATGGTTTCGTTCCTTGCCGGATTACAAAATATTCCCAATTCATTATATGAAGCAGCTAAACTGGAAGGGGCCTCACGATGGCAACAATTTTGGCACATCACAGTGCCCATGGTACGTCCGGTTACCTATTTTGTTGTTGTAATGAGCCTGATAGGTTGCTTCCAGGTTTTCGACCAGGTATTTGTAATGAGTGAAGGAGGTCCTAATAATGCTACTACCACTATGTCATACTATGTGTACCAGAACGGATTCAAATACTTCCGGTTGGGATATGGCGCCGCGGCAGCCATTGTGCTTGCAGGAATTATTATGACAGTTACTGTTATTCAGAAAAAATATTTTCCTCCAAATCTATATTGAAAAAGTCCGAAGCCTGTAAAATCAAAGTTTCCACTGATACCACGAAAGACTTAAAATGAAAGCAATAAAAATACAAAAGCTCCTGTTATTATTCTTACTCAGTTTCATGGCGTTAGTTTACCTGGGGCCATTTGTCTTCTCGGTAATTGTATCATTTTCCGACAATAAGAACCTGATTAATCAACCTGGCCAGATTGTAAATTCAGGCTGGACACTCCGTAATTACATCTACATCTGGAAAGATCTTCCGTTTGCTACATGGTTGTTTAATAGCGTTGTAATCACTGTTTGCCAAACTATTACGAATGTATTCTTTTCAGCATTGGCAGGATTTACTTTTGCAAAACTGGAATTCAGGGGTAAAAATCTGATTTTTGGAGCAATGATGGCGAGCCTGATGATCCCCGGTATCATCCTGATTATTCCAAAATTTATGCTAATCAACGAATTACGGATGATTAATTCCTATCCGGGTCTTATCTTGCCGGGAATGGTAAGTATTGTGAATATCTTCCTGATGAAGCAATTCTTCGAAACTATGCCAAAAGATCTGGAACAAGCTGCATTGATTGATGGTTGCAACTATTTTCAGATGTTCTGGAAAGTTTTTATCCCCAATTCGAAACCGGCGCTGGCGGCCGTTGCTATATACACATTTCAGGGAACCTGGAACGAGTTTATGTGGCCGTTAATAGCTACCAATACCGGCGAAATGTTCACTTTACCTGTCGGGATGGCGTCGTTACGATATGAATTACTCACCGATTGGCCGGCAATAATGGCGGGAACAATTTTGGTCTCCTTGCCAACACTGCTTATATTTATCGTATTCCAACGCTATTTTGTTCAGGGAATTGCCGCAACAGGTGGAAAAGAATAACTTAGAACAAACGCGAAAAGATTTTAATACTAACATCACAATAATAAACTAAGAATGGCTACTATAGAAATAAAAAAAATAAAGAAAATCTACCCTAACAAGCAGTATGCAATTAAAGGTATTGATGTATCCATTCAGGAGGGTGAATTTGTAGTATTGGTAGGGCCATCGGGATGCGGAAAATCAACACTTTTACGAATGATTGCAGGGCTTGAAGATATATCAGATGGAGATTTATTCTTCGATGACAAACGAATGAATGAAGTTCATCCAAAAGACAGGAATATCGCTATGGTTTTTCAGAATTATGCTCTTTATCCTCACATGACGGTATATGACAATATGGCTTTTGGGTTGAAACTGAAGAAGATGGCTAAAGCTGAAATACATCAAAGAGTAACAGATGCCGCAAAAACATTAGGGATCACTGAATACCTGGATAGTTTGCCGAAAGAAATGTCGGGAGGGCAACGCCAGCGTGTAGCAATAGGTCGCGCTATTGTTCGGAAACCCGATGTATTTTTGTTTGATGAACCATTGTCGAATCTTGATGCCAAACTACGTGTTCAGATGCGAACCGAAATCAAACGTCTGCACAGGCATTTAAAAAATACTATGGTTTATGTTACCCACGACCAGATAGAAGCAATGGCAATGGGTGATAAGATAGTAATTCTGAAAGATGGTGTGGTACATCAAACAGACACCCCGGTAAATGTATTCACGCATCCTGTAAATAAATTTGTGGCAGGTTTCATAGGAAGCCCGGCAATGAATTTTGTTTCAGGTAAAATAATAAAAGAAGAAGAGTTATATTTTATAAACGAAGGAATGAAAATTTCCATTCCACCCCCGTTGCGGATTTCAATGGAAAAATATCTGGGTAAAATGGTTGATATGGGTTTCCGTCCGGAATATGTATATGACAAAGGCCTGGAAAAAGAAAGACGCTTATCTACCAATGTGCAGATAGAAATACTGGTAGTCGAAAATGTTGGAAGCGAATCGTATAACCATTTCAAGTTAAAAGGAATGGATGTAATTTATTCTTACAGAAGTAGTTCTTCGTATGCACATATACCAGGCGAAAGACTTACGGTAGGAATAGATTTGGAGAGGCTACATTTTTTTGATACTGAAACAGAAAAGACAATTTTGTAACAAAAAGGGCAAAAGTAAAAATCGGATAAAATATGATGCTATATAATAAAGGTATCGGAGAGCTAAAAAACTGGCTCATAACAGAAAATGATTTTGATACACGGTACCAGGGGAAATGCGAAACCATTTTTTGCCAGGGAAATGGATATATGGGAATGCGCACAGCCACGGAGGAAAGGTATATAAACCAGGTCCGCGACACTTTTGTATCAGGCACATTTAATAAGTTTGATGACTACGATGTTACCGAACTCCCGAACGCCGCAGATGTATCAAACATTGATATCAGGATAGATGGCAGATTGTTTGGATTGGATAAAGGGTCATTTTCCGGTTATCACCGTACGCTTAACTTAAAGACCGGCGAAGTTACCAGGGAATTTAACTGGAAAAACGATGAAGGAAAAGTGTTTCAGTTTTCCTTTAGGCGATTTATTTCATTTGATACTCTCCATTTGATGGCTGCTGAAATTGAAATCAAGGCATTGAATCAATCAGCAAAAATACAGTTTGACAGCGGCATAAACGGGCAAATGAGCAATAGCGGTGCACAGCATTTTCATGAAGGAGAGAAGCGTATTTTCGACAAAAAATATGTACAGATGCTCCAACAAACAACACAATCGGGGATCACTTTTATACACAATACAGCTCACTCAGTTTCTTTAAACGGCTCTGAAGTAACTTCCCGTTTTGAAATGGACAGGCGAAAAGTGTATATGATTTACATTACAGATATTGAAGTAAATCAAACTATTAAACTTGAAAAAATATCCAATCTGTATACTACCCGCGATAAGGAGGTTGAATCATTATCGTCGGAGTTATTGAGAGAGTATTCGATTGAACAACTTAAATCTGCCTGCAATTCGGGATATGATGTGCTGCAACATCTTTCGGTTAAGGTGTGGGCTAAAAAATGGAAGGCTATAGATATTAAAATAGAAAGCAATGACGATTTTAACCAACTTGCTGTCCGCTTTGCTCAATATCATTTACTGATAATGACTCCGGCACACGATAACCGCATGGGAATTGGCGCTAAAGGTCTTTCAGGCGAAGGTTACAAGGGACATTCTTTCTGGGATACAGAATTATTTATGCTGCCATTCTTTACTTTTACCCTACCTCAAATAGCGCGAAATTTATTGGAATACCGCTTCAATACTATTAATGGAGCACGAAAAAAAGCCCTTGAAAATGGGTATAAAGGAGCAATGTTTCCATGGGAATCGGCATGGGCTGACGATGGCGAAGTAACTCCGGTTTGGGGTGCAGCAGATATCATCACAGGTGAATCTACCAAAATATGGAGTGGATTTATTGAACAGCATATCACTTCAGATGTTTCTTTCGCAATATGGCAATATTACCAGGTAACGGGTGATGAAGATTTTATGGACAAATATGGTTATGAAATTCTGTTGGATACCGGAATCTTCTGGGCCAGCCGTTTACAATGGAACGATGAAAAAAAACAGTATCATATTAATGAAGTTATTGGCCCTGATGAATATAAAGAGCACATAAACAACGATGCATTTACAAATTATACCGCGCAATGGTGTATAGAAAATGCAATTCATTACTACCACTTACTGAAAACAGGAAAACCGGAAATATTTTTCAGACTCGATACCTTATTGAATCTTGAAAGTGAAATCAAAGAATTAGAAGAAAAGCTTCCGCTAATCTACCTCCCTCAGCCTAATGAAAATAATATCATTCCACAAGATGATACTTACCTGACTTTGAAGGATATTGATTTAACCAAATATAAAAAACAAGAGCATGTAGGGTCTCTGTTTCTGGATTATAGTTTAAGTCAGGTAGCATGGATGCAGGTATCCAAACAAGCATCTGTTGTAATGCTAATGTATCTGCTCGAACATAAATTTAGTACTGAAGTAAAGCTGGCTAATTATAATTACTACGAAAACAGGACATTGCACGATTCATCACTAAGTTTTTCAACTCATGCAATCCTGGCAAATGATTTGGACAATCGTGAATTAGCTTACAGTTTGTACCGGCAGGCCGCGACTATTGATATGGGCATGAATATGAAATCTTCCGATCATGGAATACATGGTGCATCTATGGGCGGTGTATGGCAAATCGTTGTTTGCGGCTTTGGAGGGATACGTATGGTTGGTGGAAACTTGAGAATAGAACCAAAACTACCGAAGGAAATTATTCAGATTACCTATCCTGTCTATTGGAAAGGCAATTTGGTAGAAGTATCAGTAAATCATAATATCCTGTGCGTCAATAACAAAGGGTCTGAACCTGTTACATTTAGTCATCGGGGTAAGCTTTATAACTTAAGCTCAAATTCAGAAATAGAAATTTGAAAGAACAGTAAAAATGACGGTATGATACTTATGCACTTTTATGCCATGTACTATTTTGACGTAACAGGTAATGTCCATAAGTAAAAACCATCAAACCTTATGTTAAAAATTAAAAAATAAATTATTTCTATTTTAAAAATAAAAAAAATGTTAAAAATGTTTAACATATAAAAATAAATATGTTAGATTTGTTTGCGAAAAATTTAAGAGATAAAAGAGCCTGATTGATTTATGACCTCTGATTCCGATAAAATATATTTTTTACGATTTCACACATTATGTTTTATTCTTTCACACTTTTAATTATATATATACATAAATTATTCAACCTAAAAAACCTTAACTATGGGAACATTGAGAAATTCTGTATTTCTATGGAGGAGAAGTCTTTTATCGCTTCTTCTTCTTGGCTTTGCTTTCAGCATGGCCTTTGCTCAGCAAAAGACTGTTACAGGTAAAGTGACTTCGGCAGCGGAGGGGCCATTGCCTGGTGTTAACGTTGTGGTTCAGGGGACCACAACAGGAACCGCTACCGATCTCCAGGGTAATTACACTATTGTAGTTCCCGGACCACAAGCCTCTCTGGTATTTTCATTTATAAGTTACACTTCCCAGACTGTGGTCGTCGGAAGTCAGACTAAAATCGACATTATACTGGCTCCTGCAATGAGCTCACTTAATGAGGTTGTTGTTACAGGGTATGGCACTCAGAAGAAAAGAGAAGTTACCAGTTCCATAACAAGTGTAAAATCCGATGAGTTCAATAAAGGAAGCGTTAACAGTCCTGTAGCATTGATTCAGGGAAAAGTCTCCGGATTATCTATCAGTAAAGCAGGAGGTGACCCAAACGGCGGGTATGATATACGACTGAGAGGGATGAGTACCATTGGCGCTAACCTGGGGCCTCTGGTAATTATTGACGGTGTAGTTGGCGGAGATCTCAATAACGTTGATCCTAACGATATTGAATCTATAAACGTGTTAAAGGATGGTTCTGCAGCAGCCATATATGGAACAAGGGGTTCGAGTGGTGTAATTCTTGTACAGACCAAGAAAGGTAAAAAAGGCACAGCGGTTATCGACTATAATGTTTATGCTACTGCCGAGATGGTTGCCAAGAATACAAATGTAATGAATGCCACAGAATGGAGGGCAATGTCAGCTGAAACTGGTCTGGGTACTGATTTTGGACAAAATACCAACTGGTTTAAGGAAATTGAACAGACAGGCATAACACAGGTACACAATCTTTCCATGTCAGGTGGAACTGATAAGACCAGTTACCGCGCTTCAGTTAACTATCGCGATATTCAGGGTATTATGATAACAACCGGTAACACCCAGCTTAACGGCAGGATCAATATCACACAAAAGGCATTGAATGATAAATTTACCCTCGATTTAAACCTTGGTGCTACTGAGAGAGAATCCAAGTATGGTTTTAGTGATGCATTTCGTTATGCAACTATTTACAATCCTACAGCTCCGGTGATGAGCACTGATCCGGCCTATACCCAATATGACGGATATTTTCAACAGGTATTGTTCGACTATTATAACCCGGTTTCCTTACTTAAGTTAAATACCAATAATGGAAAAAACCGGTTATTGAACCTCTCATTAAAAGGTTCTTATGAAATACTTAAAGGGCTGAGCCTTGACGCTTTCTATTCAATACAGAATAGCAGTGATTTAAGTGGTCAGTATCGTGATAAGAATGATTATTGGGGAGGAATGAACAGGAATGGTTTAGCTTCGAGAAGTGCAAATAGTAGTGCGAGCAAGCTTTTTGAATCGACCCTTCACTATAATGGCGACATAACTTCTACTCTGAATGTAAGCGCTGTAGGTGGTTATTCTTACCAGGATTTTTCCTATGAGGGGTTTTACGCCGAGGGAGGAAATTTTTTGACGGACGATTTCACATACAATAATCTTAGCGCTGCACTTGATTTCAAAAATGGAAAGGGTACAATAACCAGTTATAAAAACTCGAATAAACTGATTGCATTTTTTGGACGGGTAAACGTTAATCTTAATAGTACCTGGTTTGTATCTGCCAGTGCCAGATATGAAGGTTCTTCAAGGTTTGGAACTGACAACAGATGGGGTTTGTTCCCGGCCATCGGTGGAGGCGCTGATCTTTCTAAACTAATAAATGTCAGTTTTATCGACAACCTCAAATTGCGTGTTAACTACGGTGTTACAGGAAACCAGCCTTCCAACAGTTATCTCTCGCTGCTTCGTCTGGGCCCACAGGGCAATTTCTACTATAATGGAACATTTGTTCCCGGCTATTCTCCTGTAAGTAATGCAAATACTGATCTTAAATGGGAAAAGAAAGGTGAATTTGATGCCGGACTGGATTTTACACTCCTTAATTCAAAATTATCAGGTTCATTCGACTTTTATACCAGGACTACAACCGATTTACTATTTCAATACGGTGTACCCGTACCACCAAACCTCTATAATCAGGCATGGTTAAATATCGGGAAAATAAAAAGTAGCGGGTTAGAGTTAGCGCTTAATTATAATGTCATTAAAAAGGGAGACATATCTTACAACATATCACTTACCCCTTCCTACATTCTTGAGAATACCCTTGTTTCCTTATCAGGAGAATATAATGGTGCTAAACTGACTTATGGAAGACAGGAAATGGGGGATATGGGTTCACCGGGACAGAACGGAACTCCTATTGCAGTGGTAGAGGAAGGCAAGCCGATCGGACAAATTCTGACATACGTGTATGAGGGTATTGATGCATCAGGTAAATTTATCTTTAAAGATGTAGATGGCGATGGCTCAATCAGCGGTGCTGACCGGACAGTAACAGGCAACGGCTTACCCAAGTTCCTGATTGGATTTGGCAATACGATTACTTATAAAAACTGGGACCTGAATGTCTTCTTCCGCGGTGTATTCGGACACAGCCTTGTCAATTCATTCCGCGCATTTTATGAAGTGCCGGCTTATATTACCTCATATAACCTTCCAAAGACTACAACCGATCTTAGAAGTGCTGACGGAAAACTTCTGGCTGTTACTTCAGGTACTGTAAATAGCAAGTACGTTGAAAAAGCAGATTTTGTTTCTCTTGATAATATGGCTTTAGGCTATAACTTCAGTTTACCAAAAAGTTCAGCGTTCAGTAAGATAAGGTTGTATGTTGCCGGTAATAACCTTTTCTATATTACCAAATATACAGGTGTTGATCCAAACCCCAGATATACTGATCCTGAAACCAGCTTGGGAACTTTCAATAGCCCGCTCGTAACCGGTATGGACCGAAGAAATACATGGTTCAGGACCAGGTCAATAACTTTTGGTGCGAACTTTGTTTTTTAACACTGAAAATGAATAAGATATGAAATCAAAAGAAAACAATAAAATGAAAAAATCACGATATCTGATAAGGGTCATTATGATCCTGTTAGGAGTGGGTGCGTTTAGCCAGGCTTGCACCAAACTGGATGAAAAACTTTACAGTGAGATCACGCCGGCCAATTTCTTCAAAACTGATGCAGAGTTTGTGGCTGCACTCGGTTCCGCTTATACTACATTGGGTGGCTATGCCACAAGTGATCTTAACGAAGTTCAGGAGATGACCACCGATGAAGTAGTTGTTCCTACAAGGGGATCTGACTGGGACGACGGTGGTACCCAGAGAAGGCTTCATTTACATTCATGGGGGTATGACGATGGATTTATGAATGGCCCATGGGATTTTTGTTTCGGAGGCGTAAGTACTGCAAACAGGTTGATTTACCAGTTCAAAACTTTGTCTGATGGAGGCCAGGTTAACGCAGAGGTCGCTGGTGCATATATTTCAGAACTAACTACACTGCGTAGTTTCTTCTACTGGCAGCTGGTTGATCTGTACGGAAACATACCTTATGACAATGACTTTGCAAATGCCCTGGCTGCTCCACCTCAGGTTCCAAGGGCAACTGTCTTCACCAATCTTACTGCCGATCTTGAAGCTGCTGTTCCTCTGATGACAAAGAATGTAGACGGAACAACCTATGGACGAATGAATTATTGGGCCGGGAAATTCCTGTTGGCAAAATTATACCTGAATTCCAAGGTTTATTCAGGTACCCCACAGTATGACAAAGTGATCTCTGCCTGTGATGAGATTATCAATTCAGGCAAATATTCCCTCGAATCCAATTATTTTGCCAATTTCAATGTGAACAATTCCGGTTCCAAAGAATTTATCTTTGCCATACCATACGACAAGATATTCTTCACCGGATTCAATATGGCTGCAGCATCTTTGCACTATGCAAGTCAGTACTCATATAACCTTACATTCCAGCCCTGGAATGGTTACTGCGCACTGGAGAAGTTCTATAACTCATATGAAAATACCGATTTACGAAAAGGTGATGCAGGTACACTGACAGGGCCCGCCACCAAACGTGGCAATTTCGTTGCAGGTTATCAGTACAAATTAGGTGCCGGATTGTCAATTGACGATGGCGCTGATGGCGCTGATCCTGATGGGAAACCTGTTAATTTTGGAAATATAGGTTCCCTTGTAAATGGAGCGCCCGCTCCACAGATCAATGAACTGGGTCCTCAGGCATGGCGCCAGTCAGGTGTAAGAATTGGTAAATGGGAATATGAGATAGGTGGTACACCGGATATGAGTAACGATTTTGTAGTGTTCCGCTATGCCGATGTTCTGCTGATGAAAGCAGAGGCCCTGTGGCGTAAAAGTGGTAGTCCTACTGATGGTGCTGCACTGGCACTGGTTAACCAGATCAGGACACGGGCCGGTTTGATCAACTCAACTTCATTGGATGGTACACTGAGTTTTGATCTGACAGGTCCTGTTGTTGCGGGTGGCGAATTATTTAATGAAATGGGACGTGAGATGGCGTTCGAACATAACAGGCGTCAGGATCTGATCAGGTTTGGATTATGGACCGAGGTTAATAAATGGGTTCTCCCACATCACAATACTACTGATGTTGTATTAGCAAAATCGGATCCTTATCTTAGTCTGTATGCAATCCCAAAATCAAAATTGGCTGCTAACCCCAATCTGGTTCAGAACCCGGGTTATTAGTAATAATATTTAAATAATTTCTTTAAGAGAGCAGGCAATTATTATATTTGCCTGCTCTTTTTTTTTATTACAACCTCATCCCCCATCCCCTTCTCCCGGGGGAGAAGGGGTGGAAGAAAAACAATATCTGAATTTAAGTCCCTCTCCCTCGGGAGAGGGATTTAGGGTGAGGTAAAACCGGGGGAGAAGGGGTGGAAGAATATAATAATAAGGATTTTAAGTCCCTCTCCCCCGGGAGAGGGATTTAGGGTGAGGCGTATTGTACGAAGAGGGATTTAGGGTGAAGGTGGATCGAACGGAGAGGTCCCGATAGCTATCGGGACGGGATAGGGTGAGGTGGATTGATAGAAAAGTGCCATGGACGATGAGGTAATAAAAATTGAAGACTTAATGTGGTTGAGTTTATGAAAAGGGTTAAAGTATTCTTAGTTTACATATTATCAGCTTTTTTTATGTTGATGTGGTCTTGTAAAACATTGCAACATGATCCCACTTCTTCTCCTCTGTTTTCACTTCTTGATAAAAAGCAAACTAATATTGGTTTCATAAACCGGCTGGAATATACCGAAGAATACAACACCTATACTTACAGGAATTTCTATAATGGTGCGGGCGTTGGGCTGAGCGACTTTAACAATGACGGATTGACCGATATCTATTTTTGCGGAAACCTTGTCGGAAATAGACTTTATATAAACAAAGGCAATTTAAAATTTGAAGATATTACCGATAAGGCCGGTGTCTCTTGCAAGGGCTCATGGTCTACCGGTGTTAGTATTGCTGATGTAAACGGCGATGGCTGGCCGGATATTTATATATGCAAATCCGGTAAGCCCGGCACCCCTCATCGTAACAATGAATTATTTATTAATAACGGGAACCTTACATTCACCGAAAAAGCTTCAGAATATGGTCTTGCAGATGTTGGATTATCAAACCACGCCTCGTTTTTTGATTATGACCGTGACGGCGACCTTGATTGTTACCTCCTGAATAATTCATTCCAGTCTGTAACCGAATATGATATGAACCAGGGACAACGTCAGATACGCGACACACTCGGAAGCAACAAATTATACCGGAATGATAATGGCCATTTTGTGGACGCCACCAGGGAAGCAGGCATATTTGGAAGTAAGATTGGATTTGGTCTTGGTGTGAGTGTAGGAGATGTGAATCGCGATGGATGGCCGGATATTTATGTCTCAAATGACTTTTTTGAACGTGATTATCTCTATATCAACAATAAAAACGGAACGTTCACTGAATGCCTGGAGGATCAGATGCGTGAGATCAGTCTTGGGGCAATGGGGGCAGATATGGCTGATATAAACAACGATGCCTATCCGGAGATCTTTGTTACTGAAATGACTCCGGAAGGAAACTCCAGACTTAAGACAAAAGCAGTGTTCGATGACTGGGAGCGATATCAGAACAAACTTAATAAAGGTTACTACCATCAGTTTGCACGGAATACCCTTCAATTGAATAATCAAAACGGTTCATTCAGTGAAATTGGAAGATTGAGCGGTGTCAGTACTACCGACTGGAGCTGGGGAGCGTTGATAATGGACCTTGACAATGACGGCTGGAAAGACATTTTTGTCGCCAATGGCATTTATAAGGATCTGCTTGACCGCGACTACCTGGATTTCTATTCAGATCCTTCTTTAGTCAGAACTATGATAAGAACAGAAAAAAAAGCTATATTGAAAATGATCGACATGATCCCTTCCATGAAGGTTCCGAATTATGCATTCCACAACAACAAGGATCTCACCTTTACTAATTTATCAGCTCTTTGGGGTTTGAATACGCCTTCATTTTCAAATGGTGCTGCGTACGGTGACCTGGATAACGATGGTGATCTTGACCTGGTTGTAAACAATGTGAATATGCCTCCCTTTATCTACCGGAATGAAGCAAATAAAAAACCGGAATCTAATTTTCTTATTATAACATTGAAAGGATCAGGGAAAAATACCGGAGCCATCGGAGCACAGGTTACACTTTACTATAACGGAAAAGTAAATTACCAGGAATTAATGCCTATGCGCGGCTTTCAATCCACGGTCGATAACAGGCTTCATTTTGGACTTGGGGCCACTCCTACTGTCGATTCAGTTGTGGTAAACTGGCCCGATGAAAGGTGTACTGTGCTGCGTAATGTAGCTGCTAATCAGTTTTTAAAGCTCGATCAGAAGGATGCTTCTGAAAAAAACGCCACTTTCACGGATAAAAAACAGACTCTTGTTTTTCAAAAAACAGAAACCATCACCAGTTTGGATTTTAAACACAAGGAGAACGATTTCAATGATTTTGAACGCGATAAGTTACTTTTTCAGATGTTATCAAATGAAGGTCCCCGTATGGCTGTTGGTGATGTTAATGGAGATGGTCTTGATGACATATATATATGTGGCGCAAAGGATTCTCCGGGTGCCCTGTTTGTACAGGACAGAAATGGCCATTTCAGAAAAACAAATGACAAATTGTTTGAAGCTGACAAGATTTGTGAAGATACTGATTGTGCCTTTTTTGATGCTGATGGTGATGGCGACCAGGATTTATACGTTGCCAGCGGTGGCAATGAATTCCCTTCAAGTTCATCAGCTCTGGCCGATCGCTTATATATAAACGATGGTAAAGGAAACTTCGTAAAATCAGGTCAGATTTTACCTGCGGGAAAATATGAGAGCACTTCCTGTGTACAACCTGCAGATTTTGACAAAGATGGCGATGTTGACCTGTTTGTCGGTATCCGTCTGCGTCCGTTTGAATATGGTGTGCCGGTAAATGGGTACCTGTTGGAAAACAACGGGCACGGTAACTTTACAAATATTACGGGAAAAAAAGCGCCGGGGCTGTCATTGATTGGAATGATAACAGATATGGCATGGGCCGATGTAGACAATGATGGAGATCTTGATATGGCAATAGTGGGTGACTGGATGCCGGTAAAAATATTTATTAATGATAATGGGATATTTACTGATCAGTCTGAACGTTTTGGTTTGTCAAATACTGAAGGCTGGTGGCATACAATTGTTGCCAAAGATCTCAATGGTGATGGTAAAGTTGATTTTGTACTTGGCAATCAAGGGTTGAATTCGCGTTTTAAAGCATCTGCAAATAAGCCCCTGACGATGTACGTGAATGATTTTGATCTAAATGGCAGTGTTGAGCAGATAATATGTTGTTACAATGGTGATAAATCATATCCCGTGGCAATGAAAGATGATCTGGTAAAACAAATCCCTTCACTTGCCATGAAATTTAAAAAGTATGATGACTACAAAGATGCAACAATCGGGGATATTTTTTCTCCTGAGATACTTAATAGGTCAGTGAAATTGAATGCCAGGTATTTGGAGAGTTGTGTTCTGATAAATACAGGTCAGGGATCGTTTCATATTACTCCCTTACCTGTGGAAGCCCAGTTCTCTCCTGTTTATGCCATAAATGCTGATGACTTTGATGATGATGGAATTTGTGACATCATCCTGGGCGGAAACCAGTCCGGGGCAAAAC
Source organism: Bacteroidota bacterium (assembly GCA_037127735.1). Lineage (GTDB taxonomy): Bacteria > Bacteroidota > Bacteroidia > Bacteroidales > VadinHA17 > LD21. The sequence goes on along the minus strand of JBAXXU010000003.1, from coordinate 52,449 downwards.
CAGAAACAGGTATATATGATGCGAGTTACGGCCTTTTCCTAAAAGGGTATACAGGAGAAAAATGGAAGTCTGTACCATCCTTTAAATCAGGTTTTTTTACCAAAGGAGAAATACGCGATCTGAAAATTTTGAACATAAATGGAAGCCGTATCATTGCAGTTGCAAGAAATAATGATAATTTACAGTTTTATAAATATTGACAGAAATCTATGAAGACAAGAATTAATTGGATATTGATGATCCTGATTTCCGGATTTATTATTTCCGGATGTTCACCAAGAGCAGAATATGACCGCAGGTTAAAGCATGAACTGGCAAGCGGAGTGAGATATGATTCATTATTTCTGGGATTATACTTCGGAATGCCGGAAAAAACTTTCTATGTGCACTGCTGGAATCTTAACAAAAAAGGGGTGATAAAGCAAGGTGAGAGCAATATAACTGCTGAATATGAAATGAAAAACGAATTGAATTATCCGGCGTTGATGGATTTTTATCCAAAATTTAATCAGGGTAAAATTTCTGAAATGCCTGTATCCTTTAAATATAGAGGATGGGCCCCGTGGAATAAAACTTTATCTTCTGATAAGCTCCAGATAGAATTGCTAAAATGGTATGAAAAGACCTATGGCGCCGGCTTTATAAAAGTTAAGCATCCTTTGCATGGTATAGCTTATGTTAAGATAGACGGGAACCGGCGCATAACAATATTTATAGAAAACGACCTGCGCGTATGGGCTGTATTTACTGATTTGACAGTAAAAAAAGGATGGAACGATTCACCATCCCTACCGGAGAATACGCAGAATGATACTACCAAAAGTATAAAGAAATAGGATGCTCAGAACTTTTCAATTGAATCTACCCCCTAAATCCCACTCTTCGGCTTCGCTCAGATGGGGGACTTTTAAGCCCCCCATTTGGGGGGTTGGGGGGTTGAAATTGCCCATTTGGGGGGTATTGCTGCTGCTGCCATTGTTCATTTATTCCTGTGGCAAACAGTCAGAAGATCATTTGTTTACGCTCATGCCTGCTTCTGTTACACATGCTGATTTTATCAATAAATTAGATTACGATGCCCAGCTCAAGACGAAGTTCAATGTTTACACCTTCCGGAATTTTTACAATGGAGCAGGAGTAGCTTTGGGAGATATAAATAATGATGACCTTCCCGATATTTTTATGGCATCCAACATGGGAGCCAATAAGCTTTATCTGAATAAAGGAAATTTCGAGTTTGAAGATATTTCCCTCAAGGCAGGTATTATTGGTGAAGGATGGTCAACCGGGATCAGCTTTGCCGATGTAAATGGAGATGGTTGGACGGATATATATGTGTGCAAATCGGGAAATATACATGGTATCCAAAGTCGGAATGAATTATATATCAACAATGGGAATCTGACATTTACCGAAAAAGCAAAAGAATATGGTATTGATGAACAAGGTAATTCAACACAGGGAGTATTCTTTGATTATGACAAGGATGGTGACCTTGACCTGTTTCTACTGAAAAATTTTCCCAAAGCGATAGGAAGTTTTAATCTCAAAGAGAATCAGCGTCTGGTTCGCGATTCAATCGGCGGTGATAAACTCTTCAGAAACGATGATGGAAAATTTACTGATGTAAGTGAATCAGCCGGAATCTATGGCAGCATGATTGGATTTGGCCTGGGTGTTTCAGTCGGCGACATTAATCAGGATGGATGGATGGATATCTATGTATCTAATGATTTTTTTGAACGTGATTACATTTATATAAATAATCACGATGGAACATTTAAGGAATCTTTGGTGGATATGATCAGGTCAACCTCCGCAGCTTCTATGGGAGGCGATATGGCCGATATAAACAATGATCACTATCCCGAAATATTTACTACAGATATGGTTCCCGAACACAACGATCGCCTGAAAACAAAAACCACATTTGATGACTGGAATAATTATAAATCGAATGTTGATAACGGTTACCATAACCAGTTTACGCGAAATATGTTACAGATAAACAACGCCGATGGCACATTCAGTGAAATCGGGCGTCTGGCAGGAGTCTCAGCAACAGACTGGTCGTGGGGTGCATTAATGGCCGATCTCGACAACGACGGGTTGAAAGATATATTTGTAGCAAACGGTATTTACAAGGATCTTACCGATCAGGATTATATCAAGTATTTCTCGAACCGCGATATGGTCATGACTATTGTATCAGGCAATAATGTTGATTATAAAAAACTTATTGATGCGATTCCCTCGGTTAAAATCCCAAATTATGCCTTCAAAAATATGGGAAACTACAGTTTTCAGAATATGGTGGACAGCTGGGGACTTGGTGAACCAGGATTTTCGAATGGAGCTGCCTATGGTGACCTTGATAATGATGGCGATCTTGATCTTGTGATAAACAATGTTAATTTACCCATGTCAATTTACAGGAATGAAACCAATCATCAGCTGCCTGGCAACCACTATTTGAAAATAGTTTTAAAGGGCGAGCCGGGAAATACTCAGGCTATAGGTGCAAAAGTGACTGTCAAAAATAAAGGGAAGTTTATTTATCTGGAACAGATGCCCATGCGCGGATATTTATCAACAGTCGATCCCCGGCCAAATCTGGGCCTGGGTGCATTGACAATGGTTGATTCCCTCATTATTGAATGGCCGGATGGCCGGACCACACTTACGACTAACGTATCGGCTGATCAGACTTTAACTTTATATCAGAAGGACGCTGATGAAAAGTCAGTGCATATTGTCGATCCTGTAAGCTCACAACATGAATACTTTGAAGATATCAGTAAGGAAAACCGGATTGATTTCGTCCATAAAGAGAGCGATTTTAATGACTTTGAACGGGAACCTTTGCTCTACCAGATGATGTCAACTGAAGGTCCTCGAATGTGTAAGGGTGACGTAAATGGCGATGGACTGGATGACATATATATCTGTGGAGCCAAAGGACAGGCCGGCACTCTGATGGTACAGAAAAAAAATGGGACATTTGAACCGATTGACAAAGAGTTGTTTGAAGCAGATAAAATATCCGAAGACATGGATTGCGCTATGTTTGATGCAGATGGTGATGGCGATCTGGATCTATATGTAGCAAGCGGAGGAAATGAATTTCCGGAGAGTTCGTCAGCATTGTCAGATCGTTTATATATTAATGATGGCAAAGGGCACTTTGTCAAATCCGACCAGATCCTTCCTGCCGGTAAATATGAAAGCACCTCCTGTGTCAGACCGGCTGACTATGATAAAGACGGGGTGATAGAATTGTTTGTCGGTATCCGCCTTAAACCGTTTGAATATGGTGTGCCATGCAACGGTTATTTATTAGAGAATGATGGCAAGAGACATTTCACTAATGTTACCTCGCGGGTTGCACCTGAATTGTTCAATACAGGAATGATCCGCGATATGATATGGCAAGATGTTGACGGTGACGGAGATCCCGACATGATTATTGCAGGAGATTGGATGCTTCTGAAAGTATTCATTAATGAGCATGGTACTTTCAAAGAAAAAAAGGATGCGTTTGGCACTGTTAAAACTCAAGGTTGGTGGAATTGCCTGGCCGCAGGCGATTTTGATGGCGATGGCGATGTGGATTTTATAGCCGGAAATCATGGGTTGAACTCAAGGTTTAAAGCAACACCCGATAAACCGGTCAGTATGTTCGTGAACGATTTTGACCTGAATGGCACTGTTGAACAAATAATTTGTACTTATGATGGCGATAAATCATATCCCTTGGCATTAAAACATGATCTGACCAGACAAATTCCGGATCTGGAGAAAAAATTTCCGACATATGAGATGTATAAAGATCAGCAGATCACAGATATATTTACACCCGAGCAGTTGAAGAATTCTATCCATCTGGATGTAACCCTTCTGGAAACCTCTCTGTTTATTAATGATGGAAGAGGGAATTTCACCAGGAAACCTTTGCCGGTTGAGGCTCAGTTTTCCCCGGTCTATGCAGCGTCTGCAGGTGACTATAATGGCGATGGCAATCAGGATATTTTGCTTGGAGGCAATCTGTTCAATGTCAAACCTGAAGTTGGAAGATATGATGCCAGTTATGGTTCATTCCTCATCGGTGATGGGAAGGGCGGTTTTAGCTATATTCCCGCGAAATCATCGGGATTTCATCTTGATGGTGAGGTCAGGAACATCATGGAAGTTACAACTTCAAAGGGGAAAATACTCGTGATCGCCAGAAGCAATAATCCGGTTCAGGTTTTTAAACCTTTAAACCGTTGAAGTTTCTATATGAAAAATTCAGCTATTGTTATTCTCATTCTTTTGACGGTTTCCTCCTGTAAACATGAGCAGAAAAAGGGAGATTCACTCTTTTCGCTTCTGCCTTCTTCAACTACCAAAATAAATTTTAATAATAAACTGACAGAAACTGAACAATCAAATATCATCGAATACCTGTACTTCAATAATGGCGCAGGAGTTGCAGCCGGAGACATCAATAACGATGGCCTGGTAGATTTGTATTTCACTTCAAATCAAAAACCCAATAAATTATATCTTAATAAGGGAAATCTTAAGTTTGAGGACATCACCGAAGCTGCCGGTGTGGCCGGTAAGGGTGACTGGAAGACCGGCGTTACAATTGCAGATGTGAACGGGGACGGATTATTGGATATATATGTCTGTCAGGTGGGGAAATATAAGAATTTTAATGGAAGAAACCAGCTGTTCATAAATCAGGGCAACCTGACATTTAAAGAGAAGGCTCATGAATATGGGCTTGATTTTCAGGGCTTTTCTACCCAGGCAGCTTTTTTTGACTACGATATGGATGGTGATCTTGATATGTACCTGCTTAACCATTCGGTACATACTTCGCGAAGTTATGGTGATGTTTCACGGCGTAATGACAGGGATTCACTAGCGGGTGACAGGCTATACCGAAATGATGAAGCAGATGGGAAACGTGTGTTCAAGGATATTACCAGTGAAGCAGGCATATACAGCAGCCAAATTGGTTATGGCCTTGGAGTAAATATATGTGATATTAATAACGATGGTTTCCACGATATTTATGTATCGAATGATTTCCACGAAAACGATTATTTGTATATCAACAATGGTAATGGCACTTTTTCAGAAAGACTGACAGATTTTATTGGACATACGAGCAGATCGTCGATGGGTAATGATGTCGGAGATATTAATAACGATGGCCTTCTCGATATAATAGTCCTCGATATGATGCCGGATAATGATAAAATAAGGAAACAATCAGGTGGTGAAGATGATTATGAACTCTCTGAAATAAAACTGGAACTGGGTTATAATCACCAGTTTGTACGTAATACCCTGCAACTCAATCTCGGGAGAGGCATGTTTAGTGAAATTGGCCAGCTCGCCGGGGTTGCAGCTACCGACTGGAGCTGGTCGCCTCTGTTCTGTGATGTTGATAATGACGGATGGAAAGATCTTTTTATTACAAACGGAATATACCGAAGGGCAAATGATCTCGACTATGTAAATTTTCTGACAGGCGGGAACAGTGTTTCTCCTTCACACGATCTTACCAAATATACTAATAAGGAGCTGTACGAGAAGATGCCGGTCTATCCAAATATTAACTACATTCTTAAAAACAATGGTGATCTCACATTTTCGAATATGGCTAAAGAATGGGGATTCAATACCCGTTCATGTTCCAACGGATCAACCTATGCTGATCTCGACAATGATGGCGATCTTGATCTGATTGTCAATAACATTAATTCTCCGGCTTATATCTTTAGAAATAATGCCGGTGCCCTGGCAAGCAACCATTTTTTATCTGTGGCATTGAAAGGAAAAGGCATGAACACTCGCGGAATAGGAGCCCGCGTTACTTTATACTGTGGAGGTCAGGAACAGGTTGAAGAGCAATTCCCGACAAGGGGTTTTTTATCTGCCACCTCGGACGTTTTGCATTTTGGATTGGGATCAACAAACGTGATCGATTCACTTATTGTACGCTGGCCGGACCTGACAGAACAAATGATAAAAGATGTTCTGGTTGATAAGCTTATCACGCTGGATATTAACAAAGCAGAGAAAACTATAAGAAAAAGTGGACAAAAAAATGACGAAGTAAAATCATTCTCTCCTATCGTAGTTCCAGGACTGGAGTTCAGCCACAAAGAAGACAATTGGGTTGATTTCTACCGCGAACAATTGATTCCACATAGCCTCTCGGCAGAAGGACCTGCTATTGCAGTCGGGGATGTAAATGGCGATGGCCTGGACGATCTGTTCATTGGCGGGGCTAAAGGGCAGCCGGCTAAGATATTTGTTCAACAAAAAAACGGGACTTTCAAAGCTTTGGATATTCCGTTGCTTAACAGGGCGCGGTTTGCAGATGATGTTGATGCCGCTTTTTTTGATGCTGACGGCGACGGAGATAAAGACCTCTATATTGTGCGGGGCGGCAATGAGTTAGCCATCGGCGATCCTTTGCTGAGCGATTTGCTCCTGATAAATGACGGAAAAGGCAGGTTTACCAAAGGTGAATTGCCCTTTATGTCGCACAATGGTTCCTGTGTCAGGCCATGCGACTTTGACGGCGATGGTGATTTAGATTTGTTTGTGGGTTCAAGATCGGTGCCGGGCGCTTATGGATGGTCGCCAGACCAGTTTCTGCTTGAAAATGACGGATACGCTCATTTCAAGATTGTTACAGATGATAGAATAAGCGCGTTCAGGAATATTGGTATGGTTACAGATGCAGCATGGATGGATTGGGACAAGGATGGAGATCAGGATCTTGTTCTAACCGGGGAATGGATGAAAATATGTGTATTCAGAAATGATAAAGGACACTTTGCAGATGTTACTAGTACAGCGGGTCTGGATGAAACTTCAGGATGGTGGAATTGCATACATGTTGCTGACATCAACGGCGATGGAAATATGGATCTTATTGGAGGAAATTTAGGACTTAATTCGATGCTGAAGGCATCAACAAAGGAACCGGTCGAGATATATCTGAATGATTTTGACAACAATGGAACACTTGATCAGATAATCTGCTCCTATGAAGACGGGATAAGTTACCCGGTAGCTTCCCTTGATGAACTTGCCGCACAGATAGCCGGGTTTAAAAAGAAGTTTCCTAACTATTCTGATTTCGGTGGAAAAACAGTAAAGGAGATATTTGGCAAGACAGCAATAGACCAATCGACTTTTAAGAAAGCTGTACTTTTCGAAAGTTGCCTGTTCCTGAATAACGGGAATGGAATCTTTAAAATTAAAAAACTTCCTGTAGAAGCGCAGTTCTCTCCCGTGCGGGATATTCTGGTAAAGGATATAAATAAGGATGGAAAACAGGATCTTATTCTGGCTGGAAATGATTATGCAGTAAGGCCTTCGTATGGGCGTTATGATGCCAGTTTTGGCTGGTGTCTCTTAGGTGACACAAATAATATGTTCAAGGCACTTATGCCTGTAAAAAGCGGCCTGAAAATTTTTGGTGATGCAAGAAAAATTGTTCTGATTGATATAGCAGGAGAACAGTATATTATTGCTGCAGTTAATAACGGAAATATGCAAATATTTCAATTATTGAAGTAACTTTAGTTCAATATAATATCTATGAAATGGTATCCATGCTTAATTCAGCAATGATATGGAGGAGAAGCATTTCAGCCTTTCTTCTCGCTTTCTTCGCAATCGGCTTTACCTTCTCCCAGCTAAAGATGGTTAGTGATACTGTACCTTCAACGAGTGCAGGGGATGCATTAGTAAATATCGGTTATGGTAACCAGAAGAAAAGAGAAGTCATAAATTCAATATCAAGTATTACTTACGATAAATTCAACAAGGGTAATATTAACACTCCCGTACAATTGATACAGGGTAAAATAGCAGGACTGGATATCAATAAACCAGGAGGCGATCCGAATGGTTCATACTATTTACGTTTAAGGGGTTTGAACACGATTAAATCTAATACCCAGCCTCTTGTAATAATAAATGGCATGAGCGATGCATCTTTCGATAATGTTGATCCAAACGATATTGAGTCAATAACAGTGTTAAAAGATGGTTCTGCTACAGCAATCTATGGAACAAGAGGGTCGAATGGGGTTATTCTTGTGACAACGAAGAAGGGGAAACAAGGCGCCATCGTAATCGACTACAATGTTTATACAACTGCTGAAATGGTTGCCAGGAATACACCAATGATGAATGCTTCAGAATGGCGGGCATTGTCAAAAGAAACAGGTTATGGAACAGACTTTGGAACTAATACTAACTGGTTTAAGGAAATTGAACAGACGGCCATGTCACAGGTGCATAATCTATCTATGTCAGGAGGGACTGATAAGACAAGTTACAGGGCATCAGTCAACTACCGTCAGGGTGAAGGTGTCGAGATTAAAACAGGATACACTCAGCTTAATGGAAGGATAAATCTCTCACAGAAAGCATTAAACGACAAACTTACCCTCGATCTGAATCTCGCTGCAACAGAAAGGGAGTCACAATACGGTTTTGCTGAAGCATTCAGATATGCAGCAATCTCAAATCCAACAACTCCTGTCAGAAGCCCTGAAACACAGTTTGAAAAGTATGATGGTTATTTTCAGCAGATATTATTCGACTATTATAACCCGGTTTCAATCCTCGATTTGAATAAAAATGAAGGTAGGAACAGAATATTGAATCTTTCACTGAAAGGTACTTATGAAATTTTAAAAGGGCTGAAGGTTGATGCATTCTATGCTGTTCAGAATATTGGCACATTAGCAGGTGAGTATCTTGACAAGAACGATTTTTGGGGCGGAATGAACAGAAATGGATTAGCGTCAAGACAGGAAGATATCTCTACAAACAGGCTCTTTGAATCTACTGTTCATTTCAATAATGATATAAGTTCTTCAATGAATATAACCGTATTGGGCGGTTATTCATACCAGGATTTTACAAATGAGGGTTTCTATGTACAGGGAGGTGACTTCCTTATTGATAATTTTACGTACAATAATCTCAGCGCTGCCCTTGATTTCAAGAATGGGAAGGGTACTATTACCAGCTATAAAAACTCAAACAAACTTATTGCATTTTTCGGACGTGTAAACCTGAATATCAACAGTATGTGGTTTGTTACTGCCAGCGCGAGATATGAAGGTTCATCGAGGTTTGGTGCAAACAATAAATGGGGAATTTTCCCGGCTATTGGTGCAGGAATGGATTTTGCTAAAGTATTGAATATCAAATATATTGACAACTTCAAATTGCGGACTGATTATGGTGTTACCGGGAACCAGCCAGGCGAAAGTTATAAGTCATTACAACGAATGGTTCCTTCGGGGACTAACTACTATAACGGAAATTTTAGTCCTTCCTATACAATGGTCAATAATGCAAACCCGGATCTTAAATGGGAAAAGCAAGGTGAATTTGATATCGGATTTGATTTTTCAATCTTAAAAAGCAAGTTATCCGGATCATTTGATTATTATACACGAACAGCATCAGATTTGATATATCAATATTATATTCCTGACTTACAGTCTCAATATTATTATTATTATTATTATGATAATGTATGGATGAACATTGGGAAAATAAAAAGCAGTGGTTTAGAGCTGACACTTAACTACAATGTTGTCAAAAAGTCAGACTTCTCATATAGCGTAACCCTTACACGTTCCCACAATCTTAAGAACACGCTTGTTTCCCTCTCCGGCAATTATAATGGAACTGTGTTGAAGTACGGTAAAATGGAACTGGGAGACCTGGGTTCTCCCGCGGGGTGTTGCTCACCATTGATATTATCAGAAGAAGGCAAACCAATAGGCAATTTGGTTGCATATGTTGATAACGGAATTGATGAAACCGGGCGTATTATTTTGGCAGATCAAAACGGTGATGGAATGATAAATGATTATGACCGGACAGTAGTTGGAAACGGATTACCCGATTATCTGATTGGATTAGACAATGAGTTTACTTATAAAAATTGGGATCTGAACATCTTTTTTCGTGGTATATCCGGACATGAGCTGCTCAATTCTTACCGTGCATTTTATGAAGTACCAAGTCATATAATGTATTATAATGTGCCAGAAACAACGGCAGATAGGAGAAATAAGGCAACCGGGACTCTATTGAGCAACACTTCAGGTGTTTTGACAAGTATTGATATTGAAAGAGCTTCATTTATCTCTCTTGATAATATAAGCTTAGGCTACAACTTCAGTTTACCTGAAAGTTCGCAATTCAGTAAGATCAGGATGTACCTTGGCGGTAACAATCTATTCTATATCACCGGGTATAAAGGTTCTGATCCGAATCCAAGATATGTAGATAATGAGAATCTGGGCACTTATGGAAGTCCCCTTGTACCTGGTATCGACAGAAGGAATACATGGCCCAGAACCAGGTCGGTAACTTTTGGTGCAAATGTTGTTTTTTAAACTCTTTCTGAACCCTTTCCCTGTGGGGGTTTTGATAAATTCCTTTGAGTACCTTTGTGAAGTCCTTAGAGTTCTTTGTGTTTAAGTATAAAACATTGAAACACAAAGGGTCACAAAGTAATACACCAAGTAACACGAAGGTAAGAATTATTAATCAATGGCTTTGGAATTTTGTTGTAAGAAATCTATTAAATTATTTATCCCGGGACTGATTCCGGTTTTCACGTAAGCTCCTGAAACAGCATTAGCTACAATTAATGATTGAAATAGATTAAATTCCAGAAAAAGGGAATAGCAGAAGCCTGCATTGAAGTTATCTCCTCCACCTGTCAGTATTTTTGGTTCTTCACAAAAGAAAGTATCACACTTTTCAAAAACTACTCCATCAAAAGCTATAGCATCTTTCGGCCTGTGAATAATCAATATATCTGCCTTAATTACACGGAAAAGCATTTCAACAAATTCTACATCGGAATCAGAGCCACAAATTTCAAAAGCTCCTGCAACCAGGTCTGCCTCATTCTGGTTCAGGCTGATAATCACTTTGAAATATTTCCTGAATCTTCCCAGGAGGTCAATCGCTGACTTTATCTCATCTTTTGTTTTACGTGAACAATCTGAAAAGTCGGTAAAAAAGTATTTTGCCCTTGATGATGAATTTATTGAAGGAATAATCTCTTCAAGAATTCCATGCCATATCTGGGATGAGTTTTGAATTTCGCTCCAGTTAAGAAATGAAATCAGCTGTTTGCCTGAGAATAGTTCCTTAATCTTTTCGATACCTAAAATAGTTTTAATTCCTTCCCAATTCAGATTATTATAGGGACCGGGATCAAAAAGAATAAATTTTGAATCATTGAACTCAAGCGCAGTAGCTGAAATAGTTTCCCCGACAGTATGGAGAGTGCAGTTAGCAGAGATTGACTTAAAAACAGGTAATATCTCCGGAAGGCCAAAAGTGCCGACACAATCAGCCCTCACACCCAGGTTACCCAGGGCATTCCCTGTAATAACCATATTTCCTCCTATTTTTGACAGATCGGTATGTAATTCAATTCCGCAGCTTTTATGTTCCTTACTGATCAGAAACTCACCAAACTGACGGCTGTTGATGTAAAAGCCGTGTTCGTCATTTTCATTTTTATCTTTTACTACCCTGACAATATTATCAATACAGGCATCAAAACCAAGAAAAGCGCTGATATCAGCAAATTCATTTTGTTCAAGCTGCAATACTATTCCAGGTATGGCATCAATGATTCTTTTCTTCACATCTACCCGTTTAGAGATATTTACCGGCTTCCTTATCAATAAGCAAAAAAGAATTCAAATGCGACTTTATTGCTGAAGCAGGAAACGCCGGGGATATTTCACTGTCAATTAAACGTCTTGTAACCTCAGCCTTTCTATCTCCGTTCAATTGTAAAATTACCGTCCTGGCTTCCATGACATATCTTATTCCCAAAGTAATACCTGAAGTAAGGTTTATTTTACCCGAGAAGTATTTCTGGCCCACAATTTTTGTAGTTTCATCAAGGTTAACAATGTGAGAGTAGAGATCGAAAGAGGTTCCCGGTTCGTTTAAACCGAGATGTCCATTCATTCCCGCTCCCAGAAGCATCATATCAACAGGGCCATATTTCCTTATAAAATCGTCAGTCTTAACACATTCGGCCTTAAGGTCACTCGATTCTCCATTAAAAAAACAGAGATTCTCTTCAGAATAGTCAATATGATCGAAGAGATGTTTTTTCAAAAAGGAGAAACAGTTTTCACTCTTCATCTCACCAAGATTTGCCCATTCGTCAAGTCCGACAATTTTGCAATGTTTAAAACTTACTTTTCCGGATTTATTTAGTTCAACCAGATGATTATAGGTTCCCACCGAAGTTTCTCCGGCTGCAAAACAGAGTAAAGCATCTGGTTTATCATTTATCAGTGCAGATATCATTTCTGCAGTTTTTTCTGACAACTCATCATAGTCGTTATAGATTACCTGTTTCATTTTTAATTGATTAATGTGCTACTCTTCCAGTCTGGTATTTTCACGCAAAGACGCAAAGTCGCTAAGTCATTCTTTGCACCTCTGCAACTCTGCGAGAAATTGCAATAGTTCTTCATACGTCTTTTTCACGCAAAGACGCAAAGTCGCCAAGTTTTTCTTTGCGCCTCTGCGACTCTGCGAGAAATTCTTCAGAGTTTCAATTCTCCCCAGCCTTTCCTGTACTCTCTTTTTACAAACTGGTTGGCTTGTTCGAAATTTGTTATTCTCATATTTGCCCCATCCCATTTATAACTGATATAACGACCAGGAAAAGTGTAGCCTTCCATTTCACCATAAACAGGGTCCTTCCTCTTTATTTTTTCACGTATATTGAAGCTTCTCAATAGCAAGTTACCCATCAGAACTGTTTCAGTAAGCGGACCGGCATATCCTGCAAAAGGTGAATCAACTTCAGCATTCCCATAACCTGCAATGCAGGAATCTATCCATTGCCACCAATGACCATCCATATCTCCGGCTATACGGGGATATTTTTGCGGGACACTTATCTCTTTATTTCTGGAAAGTGGTAAAAGTATTGGATTACGTCCACCCCAGCCACAGGCAGCTTTACCTTTGGTACCTATAAATAATGTGCCACCTTCATAATCATTTAGTCCAGGCCAATCAGCCATTATATCATTCATATTTACATCAGGATCAATCTCATAAGGACGTTCCGGGGTTATTCCACCATCCATCCAGTGCAGATCCAGATCTTTTCCATTCTTTAACTTATATTTAAAACGGATTGAACTCGATACCGGCCCGCTTTCAGGGTAAAGCCCTTCAATAAATATACCCTTATAAACAGTGCTTGCACTGCAAGAGACCTCAGTCGGATAACCAAGATTTAATAATTTAAACGGTGGTCCTATTATGTGACACCCCATATCACCGAGCGCTCCTGTCCCAAATTGCCACCAGCCCCGCCAGTTAAAAGGAACCAGGTTATCAATATAGTCAGTTTCTACAGCTGTTCCTAACCATAGATCCCAATTGAGTTCTTTTGGTATGGCAGGATGTGTTTCAGGCCATTGAATTCCCTGAGGCCACACGGGCCTGTCGGTCCAGCAAAACACCTTCTCAATTTCACCTAACACGTCCGCTTCGATCCACTCCCTTAAAGTGCGCATCCCGTTGCATGAGGCGCCCTGATCGCCCATCTGGGTAACAACTTTATATTTTTCCGAAGCCTCTGTAAGAATACGTGCTTCATAAATATCATGGGTAAGAGGTTTCTGAAGATAAAGATGCTTTTTAAGCTGCATTGCACTTAGACCCACAATGGCGTGATTATGGTCAGGGATAGCAACTGAAACAGCATCAAAATTTTTACTCTCTTTGTCGAACATCTCGCGCCAGTCGTAATAAAATTTTGCTTTCGGAAACTGCTTAATCCGTGGCGCTGCCTGTCTGTCATCAACATCGCAGAGAAAGGCAATTTCTGCATTTTTCTTTGGCGCAATTGCATAATGACGGATATCATCAGCTGCTTCACCACCACATCCTACTGCCGCAATAAGAAGTTTGTCGCTTGGAGCAACATGCCCCAAACCACTTACCGTAAAATTTGGAAGGATAGTTAAAGCAGCTGCACCTGAGGCAGCAGTTTTCACAAAATTCCGTCTCGAAATATCCGATGATTTCCTGTTTTTATTAATAATTGTTCTCATAATGTTATTGTTAATATATTAACAGACAAACATTAAATTCTACTTAGAAACGGTTTTGAGTGGTTTAACTGCTACTTCCTTAAAGAATACTATATCCTTATCACCATGATTCTGAATACCCATATATCCGGAAATTGGACGAGGTCCGCGTTCAGGCTCGAAGTCAAACTTCTTGGCAGGTACAGGATCACCTTCTTTAAAATCTGTCACCTTAACATCATTCAGGAAAACAATGGTACGCGTTCCATCCAGTGTGATTTCCATGGTATTCCATTGCGGACCTGGTTTGCCTGTTTTAGCCAATGGTTTTGTAAGCGAATATAGTGTACCTGTATAATGATATTCATCTTCATTAGATTTTTCAGGAGCATTATCAATCTGTACTTCATAGCCTTTGTTTACAGGCATCCATTCTTCCGTAGGCATGGTAGGGATACGTATAAAAACTCCTGCATTGCTGTTTGAGTCACGCATGGCGAAAGCTACCCGGATAATGCAATTCTGGAATTTCTCTCCTTCCCACACCAGCAGTCCCATTCCTCCTTTTGATTTAATTAAACCGCTTTCAACATAATGACTTCCGGGACCAACCTGTTTCCATCCTGTAAGGTCTTTGCCATTAAATAATTGCCTCCATTCACTTTTATCCTGAGCATTGGCCGGTAAGCTTGTTGCCAAAACAAACAGGATACAAGCAGTCAGGTTAATAAGCAGGAAAGTTTTCATTGAGATCATTCCTGCATAAATACTCTTCATTTTAACACTAATTTTTTTCATGGTTTTTAATTTAATTTTTAGAAGTAATTTTCCTTTTTATAATTGCATTCCTCACTATTGGTTTGGCCCAGAAGCTCAAACTTAGAATATAGGTTAAAGGTAAATACAAAATCATCATTCCTTCCTGCAATCCGATAAGATCTTTCAATTTTCCAATCAGGAGAGAGAATATTGCACCTCCTGCAATTGCAGTACATAATATTCCTGCAAAAGAACCATGGAATTTTGAAACGCTGTTAAGTGCAAGTGAAAAGATAATCGCGTACATCACCGACAGACAAAAACCCAGTGCAGGGAATCCTATCAAAGCAATTTCAGCCTTACCAAAAAGGGTGAAAGTCAATGCAATTAAAGCAGCTGTAGTAAAAATGCGTAATACAATTTTACTGTCTATAATCTTTAATAGGACCAGTCCGAGAAAACAACCGACCGTCATCATACCCCAGAATAAACCAACAGTTGCAGCGCCTTCTGTCTCTGGCTTAAATCCATGGTATGTCCGCAGGAACTCTGAAATCCAGTTTGCAATTCCCTGCTCAACACCAACATAGGAAAATATCCCCAGGAAAAAAAGCAGTACCGTTTTTTGTCTGAACAACTCCAAATGAGTTTCCCAGGCTCCGACAATTTCATCATCCTTTCGCACTACCTTTGGAAAGCGCACGAAAAGAATGATCCCTATCATTAACAGGCTAATGAATGTAAATATCCAGTATATTGATACCCAAGGCAATTGATGTGGGGTAAGAAATGACATAATACCTATAAAGATTCCTTTTGTTGTGTGCTGATCACCAAGATTTGATACAAGATATGAATATACGAATGGGCTCAGGAATGAGGCAACCCCAAAAACCAACTGAACAATAACATTATTAAATGCAAAATGCTCCTCACCTCCTGTTACTCTGAGCAACGGAAACAATGCAACCTGTAGAAGGGCCATTCCGCAACCAATAAGAAAAAGTGAACATAGGAATACAGGAAATACAGGAATAATGGAAAATAACAGCGCACCTGAAAATGCAAGAATCCAGGCAAGGATTAAACTCTTCTTTTCATTGTATTTCTGTACAAACATTCCTGATGGAATTGACATTAAAGCATACGCGATGAAAAAGGAAAATGGAAGCAATCCGGTCATCGTCCCATTCAGGGAAAAGCTGTCGCTCACATTTGGATTAATTGAGCCAAGGATATTAGTTAAAAAAGAAATAGCGAAAAAGATCAGAAAAATAAGGATAACCAGATAGTACTTTCGTTTCATAGTCTTATTATGTAATCAGCTTATGAATTTTTTCTGACGCTATAATTTATAAAAGTAGAAATATTATATTATAATTATAGGTAAACTGCTACATAAAAATATTGATTTTCTTCTTCGGGCTCCGCGGAGTCTGCCCCGCAAAGAAGGGGCTTCAGTTCAGCTGTTTATCAGATAGTTCTTTGACATCTTCATAATTTTGATTTGTAAGTACTAATTTAGAAGCATTTTATCCAAAAGCGGAATAATCAAATTTCAAGAATATAGAGGTTAATTTAACTTACCGTTGGCTTTAGCCAACGGATCAGGATACTCTGATGGCAAGGGCTTTAGCCCAAACTTATGGACTAAAGTCCTTTTAGATGAGGTTGTAATCCGTTGGCTAAAGCCAACGGTAAATGATAAAAATATCTACCTGATGTAAGCCTAAGTGGAGCCTGCCCCACATCGAAGGGCTGCGGTTGTTAAATATTGTCTTCACTCAATTATTTTATATTAGGTCGGATGAATCTTTAAATCAGGTATCAACATTACGAATATTGAATTCTTATAAAAAAAGGATAAATTGCCAGAAAAAATAACAAATGGAAATAAAACATTTTTCTTTTGCAACTACTGAAAGCAGCCGTTTTGTAAAAATAATCCGGATAATATTCGGTTTAGTTTGTATTTCAGTTGCCGTATTCTGGTTAGTCTTCAATATCAAATCATTTAAAACCGATGGAATGTTGTGGATAACAATAATATTCCTTTCAGGGTTTGGTTTTTACCAGATATGGTCGGGATTGGGCCTGGCAACAAAGTTTATTGAAATTGGAACTGACTATATACGACTAAAGAAAAATCCTGTACTTCCACATAAAGCAATAACCGCTCAGGAAATTGAAAGAATAGAATTATTTCCTATGAATATGATCTTCTTTTTGAAATCAGGTAAAAGAATAATGCTGCGGTTTGGAGCTTTATATCAGGATAGGAACAAAAATATTAAGGATGAGATTATCATCTTTGCCGATATCAATAAAATTCCGTACGAAATAATAGTGGAGAAGTTATAATTGATTACAGTTGGCGGATCAATTTAAATTGTTGTGGGAAATTGTTTTTTAAGCATAAATGTTTGAAAGCCTTAATGATCTTCTTACACTTCTGATAAAAATGTATCTTTACAAATATTCTTTTAATTCGGAAAAAGATTATAACCGAAATAATCAAGTATTGTAATGTTGCAAATAATTAATACTGATTTATATGAAAAAGACAAGCCGTCGTGAATTCCTTCAAAACAGTGCTGCCGGATTGGCCGGATTTGCTGCCCTCTCCTCTGGTATAACAGGTTTTGAGTTCCCGGGTTCTGCAGACACCATCGATAAAGTTAAACTAGGGAAAACAGGCCTTATAGTATCGCGTGTAGCCCTGGGTACAGGATCCGCCGGATGGAAATATGTATCAAACCAGACAAATCTTGGAATAAAAAAATTTGTGGAACTCTCACAGTATGCTTACGACAAAGGGATCCGTTTTTTTGATACAGCTGACATGTACGGTTCCCACACTTATGTGCGTGAAGCTTTGAAAGTAATACCACGGGAAAATGTAACAATTCTTACAAAAGTGATGACGTACGACCAGGAAGGCTGGTATAAGACAGAACCCTTCCAGACAAGTCTCGATCGTTTTAGAAAAGAGATCGGTACCGATTATTTTGATATCTTTCTTTTACATTGTATGACAAATGGCCAGTGGCCAACTGAATACAGAAAATATTTGGATGAGCTTTCAAAAGCTAAGGAAAAAGGATTTGTTAAAACTGTCGGAATATCATGTCATAATATTGAAGCAATGATTGAAGCAGCCAATAATCCATGGGTCGATGTTCTGTTTGCCCGGATAAACAGCCGCGGAGCCAAGATGGATGGAACACCTGAACAGATTATGAAAGTTCTGGAAACTGCCCGGCTAAACGGAAAAGGTGTAATAGGTATGAAAGTATTTGGGATGGGAGATCTTATAAAAGATACCGAGAGGGAAGAATCGTTGAATTATGTTATAAGAAGCGGCAATGTCCATTGTATGACATTAGGCCTGGAAAGCAAAGAGGAGGTTGATGACGCCGTAAGCAGGGTAATGCGAATAGCGAAAGCTTAGTATAATAACTATCAGATTATTCCCTAAATAAGTTTGAATATCTTCGGCACAATCGCCTCCGGATAAAAAAAAATTGATCTGTATCTGTTAGTTGCCTTATTCCAGTTGTGTTAAGAGAATTATTAACAAAATGAAAAAAATAGCAGTATTCCTCATTTCGCTGATTCTTTCGCATGGATTGTCAGCCGGTATTGATATAGTCACGGACGGGAAGGCAACCGGAAGGATCATTGCAGATTTAAATAACAAAACTGATAGCCAGGCAGCAGATCTTCTGAATAGCTTCATTGAAAAGATCACCGGTACAAAGCTTCCTGTTGAAAATCCGGGAGGAAAACCAAAAACAGGCGATATTATCATAAGAGGCCCTGGTTCAGCCACTCTCTCAGACAGGTCATTGATTATATCCGAAGACGGATTCCGGATCAGATCTGACAGAACCAGCATAATGATACAGGGAGGAGCCGGCAAGGGAACTCTTTATGGTGTTGTCACTCTTCTGGAAGATTATTTCGGAGTAAGATATTATGCGGCGAATGCCTGCACATGGCCAAAGATAAAAACTTTATCAATACCTGCCGGGATTAACATGGTTGAAAACCCCAGCTTCCGCTACAGGCAGACACAGTCGTACAACCTTGCAATCGATCCACTTTATAAAGTATGGAACAGGCTTGAGGAGCCACACGAAATATTCGCAGCCGGTTACTGGGTGCACACCTTCGATCGGCTTCTTCCTTCAGCAAAATACGGAGCAATTAAACCTGAATACTACTCATTCATCAACGGGCAGAGACGTCCGGGATCAGCAAGCCAGTGGTGCCTGACAAATGAGGATGTTTTTGAGATTGTCTCAAAACGGATTGACTCGATCTTCAAAGCAAATCACGACCAGAAAATGATCTCAGTAAGTCAGAATGACGGAAACTTCACGAACTGCCAGTGCGAACAGTGCAAAAAAATAGATGATGCAGAAGGCGGACCATCTGGAAGTATACTTTACTTTATGAACAAACTGGCAGCAAGGTTCCCCGATAAAGAGTTCTCAACCCTGGCCTATCTGTATTCAATGACCCCGCCAAAAAACATCAAGCCTCTTCCAAATGTAAATATAATGCTATGTGATATTGACTGTTACAGAGAAGTGCCTCTGACGGACAATCCATCAGGGCAACATTTTATGAAAAGTCTGGAGGGATGGGCGAAAATCACAAATAACATATTTGTATGGGACTATGGGATTAACTTTGATAATTATGTGTCTCCCTTTCCTAACTTTCATATCCTGCAGGCTAATATGAAGCTCTTCAGAAAGAACAATGTGAATATGCACTTCTCCCAGATAGCCGGAAGTAAAGGTGGCGACTTTTCTGAGCTAAGGAGCTATCTGGTAGCAAAATTACTCTGGGATGTTAACTGCAACGTGGATTCTGTTATACAATCATTTTTGAACGGATATTACGGCAAAGCGGCACCTTTTATATACCAGTACATTAAGATACAGGAGGGCGCATTACTTGGTAGCAACATCCCTTTATGGATATATGATACTCCCATTACCCATAAAACAGGGATGCTTAATTCAAAACTGATAAAAAAATACCGTCAGCTTTTTGATGACGCAGAAAAGGCAGTCGGGTCCGACTCATTATTGTTAAAAAGAGTCTGGCAGCAACGCTTATCTATACAGTTTGCTGAACTGGAGATTGCCAGGACAGGCATAATGGATGATGTTGAGAGGATTAAAAAAGAGGTGTCACTGTTCAGAGACAGGGCATATCTGCTGGGAGTTACAACATTGAACGAGAGGAATAATACTATACAAGAGTACTGTGAACTATACCTAAAACGTAACCTGCCAAACCCAAGGAAAAACCTTGCAGCAAACATCATAGCCACCTATCCCCTCCCTCCGAATAAACCATATGATAAAATAGCAGATAAAGCACTCACCGATGGACTATTGGGGGGAGCTACATTCAACGAAAGCTGGGTGGGCTGGGAAAAGTATGACGCCGAGGTGATCATTGACCTGGGTGAGTCAAAAGAGATTGAATCAGTCGAAGCAGATTTTCTGCATAAATTAGGATCATGGATACTTCTGCCTAAAAGCTTGACCTGTTACACATCAACTGACAACAAGAACTTCACACTCATGGGAAAAACGGATATTGAAGAAGACCGCTCTTCTGCTGTGAAGTATGTCACCTACGGAGTATCGGCAAAAGAGAAAATCATGGCACGCTACATCAGGATAAATGTTGAAAATGTTGGTATTGGACCGTCATGGCACTACGGAGTAGGATATCCGGTCTGGATGTTTATGGATGAGATATGGGTGTATTGAAAAAAAATAAAATTCCATATAAACGGGAACTAATTGTCCAGCTTGTGTTATAAAGTTTTTTTTTATCAGTTCAATTTTACCACCCTTAATGCCACATCTCCGATATATGGAGGCGAAGCGATAGTTGTCCATCCGCCAGAATGTTTATTTAAGGACGAAGCCGTTTCTGCGGCACTCTTCGTATCTATCCAGGTGAGGGTATATGTCCCGGTCGGCAGATTTATATCGATAAGTGTCCCGGCACTTGCAGTATCTTTTCCGCAGAGGTGCATTGCTAATACTTTACCCTCCTCATAAAGTCCGTAAATTGGCATCTTTTTCTCTCCTTTTAACCTGACTATTTCAGTGTTTACAGGCCTCATACTGATATAATTGAGCGATTGCATGAAGTCTGCCAGGATTTTAAACTGTTTCCGGAGAGTCTTGCCTCCCCCACCGGGCTGCCCTGTTTCTATTTTAAAACTGCCGTCTTCATTATCCGTAGTAAAAGAATAATCAAGATGATTGAACAATGCACCTCCAGCCATTATAAAATCCCAGGCTTCGGTACGGTATGTCGCATCTTCAATTCCGTTGAAGCCTGTTTCATTATCGCCAACCACCTTGTTCAGGTTGTAATTCATAGCCACGGTAACAGGAGGTTTTGCATGATGAAAATTATAAATTGAAACGCCTTCGCGGGGTTCTGGAACCTTAAGAAAACCGTTAGCAACATTGTTGGATATCAGGTGTTTTTGAGAGAAATCCTTTTCGGCATCTACCACGATTGCGGTCATTTGATTCTCCCATTCCCTGAGCGCCAAAGTATCTCCAAAATATGGCTCATTACAAACTTCATAGTACAGGTTATCAAAGTCTTTAAGTTCAAGGATTATTTTCCTGACCATTTTTTCCTGAATTTCAATAATTTCAGGATGTCTGAGTGACAGTATTTCCTTGTGATCCTTAATGTTACCGACATTATTGACATTATTTCCAATGAACAACGGAGATAATTTCCGAAGGTGCCGGCAGGTTCAACATAGACTCCCGAAAAGGTGCGTGTGACATTTAATCCTGATGCAGCAATTTCATTAAGGTATTTTATGTAATCGAAATCAAGGTTCATAACTGCACCATAATGTTCTGTTGATCCGATAAGTATTGCAGGCTTTTCCCGGAAGAGAAAATAATGTGGATTTTGAGGGTGAAGGCTCAACGGAGGCTGAATATGAGGAGATCTTCCACAAGAAAACATCGCCCAGGCAAAAAGGGTGAAGGACAAGGAGTAAACAGGTTTTATGGTCATAATCTTTCTATTTTTAACAAATTAATTTTTACTTGTTAATTGTCACTCTTTTCCCCGAAGATAAATCAGCCATCCTTTCTTTGGCTCAATCGAGATAGAATCACCAGGTTTGAAGATGGACTCTTCCTGAAAATCTTTAATGGCTGGAGCAAAAAGTATCGCTTTCGCCGGGTCTAATCCCAGAGTTTTCCAGTCTATCTGAAATGAAAACTTAACCGGACTATCAGCCCAGCTGGCAACAGAAATCAATGATTCACTCGCTTTTTGATAGACTGTTGCAAGAATATCTTTGATATTAGTAGTTACAGGACAATCTTTTTCCCAATAACCTTTCATGACAGAAGATTCAATACCAAATTCATCCCATATCTTCCAGACAGGACGAGGATCGCACAATACACCTTCTGTTGTCCATGGATGACGAACTGTCATTCCATAAACCATTCCCATCCAGCGGTTTCCTCCTCCCTGAAGCATGTCGCCCATCAAACCAAACCTGCAACGTTCGTTAGTCACAGAATATCTATAGATGTTGGGAACAGTATCGCCGGTTGCAGCTTCAACAATAATAAACTGTTTGTTGTCAGGTCGCGGATCATGTCTGCGCAAGACCAGGTCAAGAATTACCACTCCTGATTCCATTGAAATTTCAAGCACCGCCCTGTGGTTTCCGAACGATTCGGGCCATGGAGACTTAGGAAATGAGTACAAAGGGTTTGAGGAGCTTTTGCAATAACCAATTACAGTTATCCAAAAGAAAAGAAAGGAATATAATATTTTCATTCGTTGGTTTTTCATGTTGTTTAATTATCAGGCCGGCAAATCAGTGTACTTGTTTTTTCGAGGTCAACTTTATTTTATTATCTGCCAAAGTCAAAAAGCAGCTTATGACAACCTGATTCCAGACAAAACAAATCATTTTAACCTTGAAAGAACTTCTTCAGGTGTAAAAATCCGGGGATTCTTTTTATCTGTTAAACTTAACTCTTTTACAAATAGTACAGTTATGATTTTTTTGTCCTTAATAAATGGCAATAATTCAGCTTTTTTCTCCAACTCAACGAATATCGATGTAGGATCAGAAACACGGCTCCATTTACATTCTCCGATCAGTACCCATTTTTTATCAGTCGATTCACATACCAGGTCCAATTCCATTTGTTCGCCCCTGACATTATTTCCCCACCATCGAGATGGCAAATCAAAGTTTATTCCTTCAACAGGTAAGAAAGGAATACATATCCGGCAGAGATTTTCCCATTCTTTGGCAAAAAAATGGATCAGCCCGATGGAAGACGATTCATACACCTGATCTATCAAGCCCGACTGCAGCCTGGAAAGGTTTGGCGAAACAAATGAAAAATAGAAATTCATAAAAGGATCGGAAATCCTGTATATGCTTTTTTTTCCGGTTTTTAAAGACCCGCCATAAGGAATCTCACGTTTCAGGTACCCAAGGTTTATCAGATTATCAATTGGTCGTGAAAGCTGAGTTACAGGTTTATTAAGTCTTGCCGCAATTTCAGATATCCTGTTACTTCCCATACCAACTATTGAAAGAATAGAAAACGCCTGAACCGATTCGCGCATATCGTCAAGGAATAGTCTGGCAGGTTCCTCATGTAAAACACCAAGCCGGTCAAAAACAATACTCTTCAAGGCTGCTTCAAATGATTCCTTTTCCTTTCTTAATTCCCAGTATCTTGGAACCCCTCCCCACACAGAATATTCCTGAACGGCCTGTAAGGGTGTGCAATCAAGAGCTTCAATTATCCATGCAGGTTTTATGGGTTGAATATTTAAAATCTCATCAGCCCTGCCATACAATGGCGATGTGCTGTCAAGAACCAATCCATGCATCATCTGCTGCGATGAACCGCATAAAATCAGATGGTATTTTCTGCCATTGGGGTCATCAGTAATTTTTTGAATCAGACTGGGAAAAATAGACGAACTTTTAACAAGATATGGAAATTCATCCAGACACAGAGAAATATTTTCCTTTAAGGTGTTGTTCAGATTAAGAAATAACGATTCCCAATCGGGATAAATGAGTTTATCGAAGCCAACTATTTTTTCACCAATAACTTTTGCAAGTTGAATCCGTTGAACAGATTCATCTGCCTGTTGCGCCATAAAGTAAATATCAGCCTTCTTAAATATGTTCCTGATTAAGGTAGATTTTCCGCATCTTCTCCGCCCATAAATTACAACCAATTTGGCAATGGGACTTTCGATGGCATTCTTTAGACGTTTTATTTCAGATTCCCGGTTAATAAATTTCATATACAATAATTATGCCTGACAAAAATAATGTTTAAGAAGCATAATTACAAAAAAACTGAAGAATAGTTTATGGTAGTCTCTAATAAAACGGAGGCTGAGGCTCTTGTTTACAAATAATTTGAATTTTACATCAATATGATATATTATTTGACCTCCACGGGTTGCCGTTGGTAAATCAGCGCTTTGAAAAAGGTCATCGCTAAATATTTCTTTAAGATAATTTTTTTTAACTCATACGAAAATTTAATATTTTATTCTATCGAAAATTTCTGGCTGTTTCTATCATCATTTTCAAGTTCTCCGATGGTGTGTTGGGCGGAATAGCACAGCCCGCATTCAGAATAAAACGATTTGAATTTTTATAGACAGACAATAATTCAAAAGTTTTTTTCTGCACAACATCAACTGTACCCAATGCTAAAACGCCACTGGGGTCAATGTTTCCAATGAATGTTGTAGTACTACTAATAGTGTTTAATATTTTGGTTATGTCTGTTTTGTAATCTAATTCAAAAGCATCGGCTCCGGTCAATAACATGTGTTCGAGGATAACATCAGTATTCCCGCAGATATGCAAAGTATATGCCACACCTTCATTATGAGCTACTTCCACAATTTTCTTTTCATAAGGCATAGCATATTTCAAATACATTTCAGCAGATATCATTTCGGGCCCGGCGGGGCTGTCTCCATTTGAAACCATATCGCAACCGGTTTGTGCCATCAGCTTCACAAACCGGGAAGTAGCATCGGTACAGTATTCTAACAATAAGTTGATCTGTTCATCCGTGCCCATCATTAAATCGAGCATCCAGTTTTGTGCACCGCGCATCATACTTGCCAGTGAAAATGGAGACTGGTCACAGTTGCCACGGATATATATCTCATCCTTGAAATGATCCTTCAGCAGTCTTACTGCTTCGAGCCAGATCTGAATATATTTATAATCCTCAACCTTAGCCGGTTTCAGATTAATAACATCGTCTAAATTATCTATATTCCCGTCATGCGAACGGGCAGCATCATTTACAGGGAAATCCACATGAACACCAACTGCACCGGCAAGTGTAACCGTGT
This sequence comes from Bacteroidota bacterium, assembly GCA_037127735.1. Lineage (GTDB taxonomy): Bacteria > Bacteroidota > Bacteroidia > Bacteroidales > VadinHA17 > LD21. The sequence continues at coordinate 27,100 of JBAXXU010000003.1, read as the reverse complement.
CGATATCTACAAGGATACCGTCATATTGATATTTTTCTATCGCTGCTATAAACGTTTCTGCAATCACCTTAGGGCTATCGCGGTATTGCTCCATTGTCGCGCCATGTTCTCTGGCTGCCATCATAAAATTATGGAGCATAACCGGAACTTTATCAGGTTTCTCGTCTTTCAGTGCGGCATTAATTCTCTCGTATCCGTTCATAATATGTGTAGAGTTTAGAGTTTAAAATATACAATTTTTACCGTCGGGAGGTGATGAGTTTATGTTTAGCCTTAGTATTTTCCATATTCATTAACAAGTTCCGAGACACGCTTTACCCGGCTTTCGAGACCATCGGGAGGAACCTGGTCGGCTACTCCGAGAACATAACGCGGTTCTGTGACCATAATTGAAAGCAGATATTTAACATGCCGGTCAAATTCCTCATCATCAACACAATCAGTAAAATAAGAACCAGGGATACCGCCCCATAGTATGCTTTTTGAATCTCCGACAAATAGTTCAAGATTTTCCCATTTCATATCTCCGACAGGATGCGGAGTAAGAGCTTCAAGTACGGTAAAACCTATCTCCGCTTCCTGTTTCAGTAATCCTGCCAGGGTACCGTCAATATGAATAAATGAGTATTTTCCAGCTTCTCTGATCTTCGTTATCCATTCTTTCTGATAGTCGTGCATATACAATTTAAAGAGATCAGGTCCTACCATTTCGGAAGAGAGATTTTCCGGGATCATTAATACCTCCGCGGGACTGTCAACCGCGATCCGGGCAGCCTTATCAAATGCTCTCTTCATCGTGTCAAGCAAATCCTTAAACTCCTCGGGGGTGGTCAATGCCGCTATGGTGACTGCCATAATACCCGCTTCAAGGGCCATAAGGTGCATAAACGGGCTTTTGGGAAGGTAGCACAGAACTACACCCTGGTCACCTACCTGTTTCTTTCTGAGATTTGCCTGGTCATAATCGGGCTCAAACCTGGTATTTTCGTAGATGTACTTCATGACCGGAATGTCGGCTTCAGATTTCATGAAATGTTCTACAGGCGCATTAGAAAAAGAGGTTGGAATATATTCCCAACATTCGCGTACTGAACCAATTGATGTAACTATTTCTTTATAGCGTCTTGGTCCCTCGTTCCATTCATGCAAATTGCAATTACTAAAAATCTGTTTGTAAGGGAAGTACCCTTGCAGATAAAAGCCTACTCCCAGTTCGCGATGCCACTTAATATAATCATCAGATAAAATAAAATCAGCTGGTTTTAATCCCCGTTTAATCAGTGAATTTGCCCAATAATCAAGATCGCCGCACCATGGAACCTGATCGGGTTGCTCTCCTTTCAGAATAGATAATATTCTTTCGCGCGGGGTCATTTCTTATTAATGAAGTACTTCCTTTTCAATCTGTTCGAGTGTTTTACCTTTTGTTTCGATCAAATATTTATTCACATAAATAAACCCGATGAAAGTAAAGACCGAAAAAAAGATAAAGGCATAACTCATACTTATTTGTTGTGTAGCCTGGGTTGTTCCAAAAAATCCAATTACAACAGGAAAGAAAAAATTAAGAGAAGCATTAACTACCCAATTCGCAGAAGAGCCTATAGATGCCCCTCTTGCCCTGATAATATTCGGAAACATTTCAGACAACAGCACCCATATCACTACTCCCATTGATGACGCAAAAAATGCAATATAGGCTACCAGCAGCGCTACTAACCAATACCCTGTGATATTTCCCGTGAGCAGTCCATATCCAAATAAACCAAGAACAGTCACCATTCCCAATTGTCCGACAAGCAACAATTTTTTTCTTCCAACCTTATCAATAACTGCCATTGCGATCAATGTGAAAATAAGATTTGTAACACCGAGTATTACGCTCTGAAGCATTGACGAATCGCTTGAGAAACCTGCAATACTGAAAATCTGTGCTGAATAATAGAAAACGACACCTATACCTGTAAGCTGACTGAATATCCCGACAAATATCCCAATAAAAATAATCTTCCGATAGGGTCTTTTGAATACATTTATTCTTTTAGCTGCATTTTCCGTATTGATAGATTCCTGTATTTCGAGAATGGTTTGGTCTGTATCTATTTCATGGGATGATAACTCTTCAATGTTTTTCTTTGCTTCTTCAATCCTCCCCTTTTTCACCAACCAACGAGGGCTCTTTCTTATAACCAGAAGCATCAAAAAAAACGCCACTGCAGGAAGAGCGCCACTGAAAAGCATCCAACGCCAGTTCTGGTCGCCAATATTCAGCAATAAATAGTTCGAGATTAAGGATAATAAAATACCAACAACAATAGCCAGCTGAAAGGTAGAGGCCAAGACCCCCCTGTGTTTTGGCGGAGATATCTCGGAAATATAAACCGGACAAAGCACTGAGGCTCCACCAATTGCAAGGCCACCAATAAACCGGAAGGTTATGAACACACCTATGCTTGAAGCTAACCCACATCCTACTGAAGAAACAAAAAAGAGAACTGCAAGCAACTGAAGCAACCGTTGTGCACCATAAATATCACCGGGTTTTCCTATCAGAATTGTACCTAATATACATCCTACCAGAGCGGAACTGACTGTCCATCCCTGTATTGCAGGAGTCAGCTGAAAGTGCCTGACCAGGTCGAGCATGGCCCCGTTAATGATTACCGTGTCGTAGCCAAACAGCAATCCGCCTAATGCTGAGGCAATTGTGCATCTTAAGAGAACTCTATTCATACATGTGAATTTAATTTTAATGCCAAATTATCAACTTATGGTATGTAAATATAACCGGATAAACTAATATCCTTAAATTTTATACATTTATATTCATATATTTAAACTGATAAAATTTAAAATTACCGGAGGCATATACAATGAAAAGAAGAGCTTTTGTTAAAAATGCAGGTTATACAGCTGCCGCCACAATTGTGGCTCCACAATTAACCAGTTCTCAAATTGTAGCTCAGCAAGTAAAAGCTCAGTCTATTTCGGATGAGAATAAGGCAACTGTTCTAGTAAAAGACAATAAGATATTTGTTGAAACCGCGACACTCTCCGCTGTAATAGAGAAGGGAGTCATAACCTCCCTGAAGAATAAACCGAACAGTGAAGAATTTATTGAAAAACCTGACACGAGTAATTTCAGGGCTTTACAATTGATATATCTCAATAACGAAAAGATCAATATTAACGAGGAGAAGTTTGGAAGCACCGAATCGCGTCAGCTTTCTGATCAAAAGGCTGAAGTGTTATTTCACAGCTGGGAAGGTGATGGTGTTCTGTCTATTTCAGTTGATGAAGTGACGGGGGATCTTTTAATAGAACCTTCTGCCTACTCCTCACGACCCGGAGTAATGGCATGCCGGTGGAACATATCGGGGGTAAAACCAACTCTTGATTTAGTTGCACCTCTATTCCAGGGTATTAAGCTTAAACTTGACGATCCTTTAATTAAAAATAACAGATGGAAATGGCCTTCAGACTGGGAAGCTGGTCTGGCCATTTTTCAGTCAAAAGAGGGAGGATTCTGGGTTCATTCACAAGACACTCACTACCGGTACAAGGCTTTACAAACAGGAATTGAATCTGATCCTTTTATCATTGGCTTCGACAGTGAGGCTTATGGACCATTAGATGACAATCTTAGCGCCGGAGGAATCTGCTGGAGAATTAATACCTACCGGGGAGAGTGGCGCATACCTGCAGAAAAATACCGTCAGTGGTACTGGCAGGCTTATAATCTTGAGGCAGAGGAACGGAGACGCAAACCCTGGATAAATGACATCAAACTGGCAGTATCGTGGTGCCCGGGAAAACCAGAGATCCTCGATGCTTTATCTAAAAGAGTGTTACCAAAGAAAATTCTTCTGCACTTTCCTGACTGGAGAACAGACAGTTATGATGAGAACTACCCGGATTATTTTGCCAGTGATAATGCCAGAACTTTCATAAAAAAAGGCAATAATATGGGATTTCATGTAATGCCCCATTTCAACTCTATCGATATGGATCCTTCCAATCCGGTGTATGCACAAGTAAGGGATTTTCCTTACAGATCGGTTGAGACAAAACAGTTGCAGGGATGGAGCTGGTATAACAGCAAAGTGATTGGCGTTCCTGAGTCTAATATGAATCGCCTTAACAATCGGGATAAGAAAGTAATGGTTAAGATTCATCCCGGCTTAAGCATGTGGCGTTCAATCCTGGGGGAAAGAATACTTAACGCATCGAAGGACCTTTCACTAAATACCGCATTTATTGATGTAACACTCTGTATCTGGAACATCCATAACTGCATAGTTGAAACAATGGCTCCTACTGAAGGAATGAGCAAGCTTATCAGGCATGTATCAGAACTGGGAAACGGCCTGGCAGTAGGTGGTGAAGGATTGAACGAAATAACAGCTCAAGGGCTTTCATTCGCACAGGTACATCTGTTCAGAAGTTGGCAAACCTCAACTGAAGGATTGGAAAGGGCCGGAGGGTGCAACCTCAACGAAATACTTTTTGGAAAACTTTGCCGCACCTTTGGCTATTCCAGCCTGAGTGGGGAAAGCAAAGACGAGGAGCTGCGGATGCAGATACATCTCGAACATGGTGCAATCCCAACAATAACTATTAGTTCGGCTGATGAAATAATCAATCCAAACCCAGCAGTGAAAAGGATGCTGGAGCTGGCTAATGGTTAGGAATTCATATGAAAAATTACCTGAACTGGTCAGGCGGGATCTTTAAACCACGAACTTTTCAACTTTTCAACCTATCAACTTTAACTAATGAAGCAAAGCATCAATTCGCTTCATTTGTTCCATCATGGCCCTGCCATTATGGTATGGACATTTCCATGGATCAATTTTCCAGTCATTCCTGTAGTAGGGTGAAGGATCATCTACCGGCTCAACAAGATAAGGAATTCCAAGACGGTTAAGTTTGGTGAACCATTCACCTCTTTCATGGTCAATCAGGCAAGTGTTAATAAAATTCCATGACAGCTTTACCGTATTCCAGTATTTTATATCACCTGTCATTTCAAAGGCATTCATAAATCCTACAAGCGTTTCGGCCTGCTGCCACCAGTGCTTATTGGTTTTAACATGACTTCCGAACCGTGTTGATTCAAGAAAAAGTCCGCCATCTTTATCCACGGCAACACGTTCAATATTATCGACCATTTTTACTGCCATTGGGCGCATCTTTTCCAGAATCTCCTTATTGCCCAGTATTTCAGCAGCTTCCCATAATAACCATGAGCCCTCAATATCGTGTCCGAATGAACAGATCCCTTTCGAAGAATCTGCTTCATTTAATGCCTCATCGAAAAAGATACCAAAATGTCCGTTTTTCCTGATGATTTTATCGAGGAACAGGTTCATCAATTCAGTAAGTCTCAGCTCAACTTTCGGATCTTTCCACACTTTATACAAAGCAGCCCATGCTTCAAGTATATGAAGATGTGTATTCATCGATTTCGGCTCATTATTATCGGCCATACGGTTTTCGCCATAAATCTTCCAGTCGCGGGTAAACGATTCCCTGTAGCCAATGTTTTCAGGATCTTTGGTTTTTTCTTCGAGGAGCGTAAAAAACTCCCGGATTTTCTGCATCACGGAATCAAGCGGACGGAACTCAAAATATTTACAAAGAGAATAGATAACAAAAGCCTGTGCGTATGTAAGTTTTATATCGTTTGCCACCTTATTGTCAGACGACAATTCCATATAATACCCACCATACTCCTTATCTTCAAAATCTTCAGTGACAACTTTATAAGCTTTATCAGCCATAGCAGAATACTTCTTGTTCCCATCCAGCGCTGCAGCTGCAGAGAATGTCCATAAAATCCTGGTATTCAAAACACTTGTCTTATTTGCAGACAGGACAGGGGTTCCGTTCAGATCAACAGCTCCATAGAAACCATGTCCGTTCTTTTCGACTCCGTATTTCATCCAATAGGGAAGAATATCTTCATGAAGTTCTTTACTGAAATAGGTGCGGTACTGTTTTAGTTCGTTTGAAAGAATTTTCATGGAAATTATTTTAATTTATGTGTAATTTTATAGTCTCTATTGCATGATGCCCCACTTTTAAACCAATGGTTGTTCCGCTTCCGGGAATCGGTTTTCCTTCCTCTTCGATCAGATTTGTGAGTTCTGCTTTTTGAAATGGTTTATAAACGATAATTTTCGCTTCAGCATCTTTTCCTTCCATATCATAACAACGTACGATAACCTGATTATCATCTTCACATTTTTTAATTGTACTGAGAACCAGGTTTTTGTTTTCAACCGATATGAAACTCATTGTTTCAGCCGTTGTTCCTTTATCTGAAGCAGCATTAGAAACAACAGCTTTTAGTGGTTGGTTCGATTGGGTACCAAGCCTGTAACCATTCTTCCAGTCTCCATTATGCGAATAAATCGAGAAGGTGAAAGAATGATCGCCGGGCTGCAGGTAGTAATTACCTTCGCTATGGCAGCTCTTCCTGCTGGCAAGCAAAACCGGCTGCAAAATTGCATAACCGGCAGGGTTTGTTGTAGGATCAATCCAGTCGAACACAGCCACATCAGAACTTATTGTAAATCCTGTTTTGCCATCGGATGCGGAGAACCAATCCTGCACCTCACGCGGATGCACCTGCGCGCAGGGGGTATCATAAATTTGTGATGCCTTGGAAAATCCCGCTGCTCCTGCAATCTCATCTTTCCCAATACGTACGACACCCATCGGAACCTCATACGCGATTTCCGATTTTGTCTGAGCTAAAGGAAATGCAAGCCTGAACTCACGATAACGCTCACCATCAAAACCATTCAGTTCTACATGAACATCGATACGTTTAAGTGTTTTATAAAGTATCACCTGCTGCACCACAGTTACATGATTAATCTCTTTTCTAAATTCATAAACATCGCGAACCGGACCACCTGATACGAGCGTCCATGGTTGTTTATACTGACTGAGTTTTTCGAAGCCCTCCATAGTTGGCTGTTGAACATCGGTAAATTCGCCGGCACCATTGCCTACCGATTGCATTGTAAACAATTCTGCGCCTAAAAACTTATCTGTTTTTAGTAAGCTTATAGATAACTCTTTATCAAATAATGATTTAATTCCACCATCGGCAAATTCGACCCTATAAAATTTGTTCTCATAAACGGTGTTGGTAATTTTAAAACCGTCTGAATAGACAGCATGTTTTCCTTTCTCGAGGTAATAGGTTTTATACCCAACTGATGGAACGTTTTCGGCAATAAACAAAAAGGTCAACACTTCGTCTTTTTTAGCAGAAATCTTATGTTCATCAATAAGCTGATACGGAATTTCAATTCCTTTTTCATCGATCAGCCTGAATATATTCTCGTCATTTCCTTCAGCATCAAGAGTGAATTCTACAACATCGGTGCGTTCCCACGATAACGGATTAAAAACAGTTACAGGAATGGCATTTTTTGAAAAAAGGATTCTTGAAGCAATGTTTCCCAAGGAGGTATTTAGAATATCGGAGGCTATGGATCTTGCTTTTTCATAAGAAGTACGGAAAGCTCTGTCGGTCAGGGCACCATGTTTACCGCCCCAACCGTGATCAGGATAGATTTCATTTTCCCAGGCAGTGATAAAAGACGCTTGCGGATAGTTCTCAAATGAACCACTTTGAAGTGCATCGAAAGTTGCAAACTTCTCAGCAGCAGTGAGCAAACGCGAACCTTCCCGTGATGCTTTGAGCGCTTTCTGGTGTGAAGGACCATGAATATAGAGCCATACATCGGGACGCTCTCCCTGTATCTTGTCAAAAACAGGATTTCCTTTTGAAACAGCCTCTATCCATTCTGTTGCTGTAGCATACTTTATTGAAGGGCGTTTTAATGAGGCTGTTTTTGAATTCCAATCTTTAAAAAAAGCATCGTAATCGGGAGGAGTGGCAAAGTCGTGCGAATATAAAAATGGTAGCTCCGGCACTATTTGCCGTTTTTTGAAATAACCGTTCCATTCCACCAGCATTGTGGTAAAAGCATTCGAAAGCGAATCAATACTTGTCTTTGCAAGTCGTACCGGAATTCCGGCTTCGTCATACTGCCCCGGAGTAAAACAGGTGATATAACTCCCGTCGGGACTATACCACCGGTATATGCCCGGCTGATGACGGCTGAATTGCATATAAGGAATTCCTGACTTAGAAAGAATCTGCGCCATCTGCAACGATCTGCCGGGAACATCTTCGTTCCAGTAGGTTTTAAAATCGCAATCGGGTAAAGTTTTTTTCAGCCATTTGCGTCCGAGATAGGTTTGCCTGATTAATGATTCCCCGTCATACATTGACTCATACGGTTGCTTGTAAGTAGCTCCCCATTCGAGGCGACCCTCCAGAGTATATTTCAGAATCTCATCGTAAGATCCGGGATGCCGCTGAAGATATTCCCTCAGGCTCAGAGCATCTTCAACTGAAAACTTAAACCCGGGATTTTTTCTTAATCTTTCCAATACCGGTGTTATCATTTTTACATCGCGAAATTCGATACACTTTCCAATACTGTCCATCCAGGCTATATCCTGATGTGAAGAGGAGATGACACTGATTGTCCCTCCTTTGAAGTAAGAATAATCATTGCTCTTCGGTGAAATAGCCGTTGCAGGGGTTTGCCCAACTATAGAAAAAGCTCCACATAACATCAAAAAGGATAATAATAAAAGGTAGCGGATCCTCCGGGAAACTGAAATGATTTTTTTCATTATGTTATAGTTTTAAATTTAACAATCTTACTTCTTTATTCATAAACTTTGTGAGCCTTTGTGTAACCCTTTGTGTAACCCTTTGTGCGACTTAGTGTTTAATATTTTTTTACCACTAGTTTTAGTTTAAATGTTTCAATTGAATTCTTTCCGATATCGAGGTTAAACACCTTACCACTCTGACCTTTATCTTTTTGCTCTTCTTCAATCAGATTCGTCTTTATAAGAGATTTAACCGGGAACCAGAGTTTTAGATCAACCTTCTTATCTTTTCCTTCCATCTCAATCATTCGGATTATCAGGCTGTTATCATTTTCACTTTTCTTCAAAGCAGTAATACGAACAAAGGGTGAAGAGACGGATACGAAGCTCAATTCCTCAGGAAGAGTACCTTTTTGTGGTTTATCTTTCATCACTGAGTAAAGAGGATGATTTCCCTCAACCCCAAAATGATAACCATTTTTCCAACCCGGCTGATGTGATGCAAATGAAATTTTGAAATGATGACTCCCTTTCTGATGATACCAGTTTCCCTCTCCATGGCAGCTCTTATGTGAAGAGAGCAATATTCCCTGCAGTACCGGGTAACAGACCGATTCGCGGGTAGGATCAATCCAGTCAACTACTGCCAGGTTGGTTGACAGAGTAACTCCATAAATGCTATTACTTGCCGAGATGAAATTTTCTATTTCTCTTGGATTTATCTCTGCCGGCATTTGCCTGTAAGTTCCTCCCCAACCCCACCCTCGCGGTGACATCTTAAGTTCATCTTTACCAATATTTACAATACCCATGGGAACATCGTAAGTAACCTGTGAATCGTCCATATTCAAAGGAAAAGCCACCCTGAGCTGACGGTTATGTTCGCCTGGCCAGTCGGGTATATCATACTCAAAATCGATTTTTTTCAGATTGTGATAAATGGTGATTGTCTGCCTGACACTGAAATTCTTCAGCCGGTACGATGACTCATATTTTGAAAAAACCGGTCCATTTTCAACTAAAGACCAGTTGCTTGCTTTCATGCTTAATGTCTCGTAGTTCTCCATGTTTGTCGGGGTGACCTGCACAAATTCGCCGGCGCCGTTGCCGTTATATCCCATGCTGAGCAAATCGCCGCCTGCAAATTTTAAAGTATTGAATACCTCTTTCCCGAGCTCCTTATCGAATAGTTTTGTGATTCCCCCCGCGCCAAATTCTACAGTAAAGAACCTGTTTTCGTAATAATTGGCTCCTGTTTTAACCTCATTAACCTGATTAGCGGCTCCCTTTTTCAGATAATAGGTTTTATACCCTATTGAGGGGATATTTTCAGCAATAAAAGAGATTGATTTCTGCGCTCCTTTAGTAACTACCTGGGCTGGAATCATTTGCCCTCTGTTATCTGAGACAATCCACGATGAACCTTTTTTATCAGAAATATCAATGGTTGAAATGGCATTCCTTGTCCACGATAAATCATTATAAACCAATATACTGTTCGGACTTTTTATATTCACCTGAGATGAAAGACTAATAAGCGATTCCTTAAGTATCATCTCACCTTCAGCATTTCCCTCTTCCAGTGATGCCCTGAAAATACTATCGGTTATTTCTCCATGTTTTCCACCCCATCCATGATCGGGATAGGTGGATTTATACCAGCCTCTGTTAAGTTCAGCAGCAGGATAACCTGCCATGGTTCCCTTGACCATGCCATTGATCGAACTAAAAATTTCGGCAGCAGGCAAACTTACACCGGCAGCTTTTTTTGCTTTTATAGCCTCGTAATGTGCCGGACCATGAATATATAACCAGAGGTCGGGTCTTTCGCCCGAGATAGAATCAATTTTTGCCTCCGGTACATCAATTTTACCAAGAAATTCCTCGGCAGTGGAATGTTGCAAAAGAGGAATATCAAAACCTGAACTCTTTGCTATGTCATTCCATTCCGTTATAATTTTACTGTAATCTTTTGGTCCGCCTGCATCGGTACTGATTACGACAGCATAGTGAGGAGGAATATTGCGGCCGGCATAATATTCATTCCAGTTCTTAATTACTTTATTTAATTTCTGCAAGGCTGTGATAGCATCCTCCTCGAAATATTTATAAACAAGTAAAGACCAGCCATAATTACCCGGACTGTAGGTAAGAATCTTAGAACCATCGGGGCTAAACCAGTTATAAAAGCCTTCTTTCATACGACTGACAAAAAGATATTTAATACCAGCTTTTTCAAGGATCTGTGGAAACTGCAACGATCTGCCGGGCACATCAACATTGTATGCAGCGAGGGCATCCATACCGGGAAGATTTTCCATGATCCATTTTCGTCCGAGGTAAGTTTGCCTTACCATCTGTTCACCTGATTCCAGACCTTCATAAGGCTGGTTAAAGGTGGCTCCCCAGGTAAACTGACCCTTTTTGAATGCACTTATAATCCTTTGCTTTTCTGAGGGTACTTCATCCAGAACCTCCATCAGATTAAGGGTTTGCTCCATCTCGAACTTAAAAGCCGGATTTTTATCGATCAGATCGAGTGCCGGTATAATAATTTCATGAATGCGTTCCTGGCGACATGTATCCGGAGTGTTCATCCAGGCAATATCCTGGTGTGAAGAACAGATAATATTAATTGTACCCTTGCCAAAATAGCCCCAATCGGATGAAACAAGGGGTGTAAAAATCTGTTTTACCAAAACAATATTACCTGATTTCGGGCCGGCATAAAAAACCATCTCCCCTGTTTTCCCAACTAATGGAAGAAACAGTTCGGCTGTTCCTGAATCAGACCCGGTAAAGCCTGTCTCTTTCCCTTCAAGAAAAAGAGAGAAATTTTTCCCCAGCTCACTACAGTCAAACCAGGCTTTTACAACAAGCTTATTATCAATAGACTGGTATTGGTAAGGCTTGAAATAGTTTATTGAGACTTCTTTTTGCGCCCGGCTATTCTGAATGAAAAAGACAAAAAACAACAAAATAAACAGATTGAATTTCTTCATATTAAAATTGAAGTTACATGAGATATTAAGTTAACGCACCGTTTATAACTGCAGTATCGAGCCCAAATAGCAGACCGCCAATAGCTGCGATAAAGGTGTAAATATAGAATAATCGTTTTCAAAATTTCCGTTTCTAAATTGTTTATTCTCTACGTCTGATTTCTTTTGCTGCATCAATCATAGCCTGAAACCCTTCAACCGGGATATAGCCGGGTATTGAATTGCCTGAACCTAGTCCGTATCCTTTAGCTGTGCCACGGAAAAGTGTGCCATGCTCTAAAACAGTTTTATATACTATTTCAGGTTTTTCCAATACAAGCAGATTCAAATCAAAGCCTCCGAAAAGGCCAATTCTACCGGAATATTTTTCGACCCAGTCTGCAAACGGGGCTATCTGGTCTTCATTAGAATGTTTGGCATCAATACCTAAATTTATGATATCATCCATGAGTGGAAAAATATTGCCACAGGAATGGAGTAAAAACTTTTTTCCTGAACGGTGTACTAAATCAATAACCCTCTTGTACTGCGGAAGAATATGCTGACGTATAACATCAGGATCAAGTAAAGTGGAAGTTTTATACCCAAGGTCATCGCCCATCCTGAAAAAAACAAACATATCCGAATATTTTTCAATCACGCCCTGCCACAATGTTTCCCACAGGTCTCCTATCTTTTTAAAAAGATCAGCAAAAAGATCAGGATCCATACACTGCATGATGCACAAATGCTCATAACCGGTCAAATCCTGGCTTGCTTCAAAGATACCATAACCGCAACCGCCATAAGCCCTCATTCCTGAAGGCAAGACGTTTCGAATTGCCTCGAAATGTGGCGTATAAGTCTTCCAAAATATTTTTGGAATATCTGCCCATGGATAGTTGTTAAAATCCTCCCGGGTTTGTATTGGCCCTGCCATTCCACCCATAATGGCACCGTGACCCGGTAGAATATCACAGATCGCGGCTTCGTAATCAAAGGCATCATAGGTCATATCTTTCCAAAACGCACTTATTTGCCGGTAATAATCTTCATAATCACCGGGCTTGTTTCCCTGGAGAGTTATTTTCCTGCCCAGCACCTTTTCAATAAAAGGTATGTCTATGTGATGTTCGTACAATGGTAATCTTTGAGGGAGTTCGTTGAATAAGACTTTCTCGATTTGCCGATAATCTGGTTCAAAGTTCATTGTTATGGATTTTACTATTATGTTACATCTTTTTCAGGTTATTCTTTGGGGGACAATGAAGGGGTTAATCCGGTAAATCATCAAAACACATCATTAACAACCACCGATTCTCCAAATGGCCTGATCGCAATCAATTTTCCATCCTGAAAAACCGAGAAATTTCCTTTATTAATCTGAATATTGTAAGATCTCCCTTTGTATTTAAAATCGCGGAGAGTAGTCACGTCTAATTCTTCATGGGTATTGGGTGTAATAGTTAGTTTATCCTTTCCGATATTTATTCCGAATGTTCCGAAAATGATTGCCTCCATCCCTGCACCTGCTGAAATCTCCACAGGCATTGATGACCTGTCCTGCACAGGAGAATCGGTCTTGGGGTTCTGAGGCAGATAAGGGAAATAGTCTATATAGCGAATGTGCCGCTTCAATATATCCCACCCCATCTCTGCAAAACCCTGTTTATAGAGATTCCGTGATATACGCCCCGGCATACCGGCATATTGACCGCCACCGCCCCAGTCGGAATCAATTAAATCCCAGTGAATACTGTCTTTCCTGGCAATTGAATAGACCCCGAATTTACCAAGAAAAACACCTTCTCTAAGATGACTAACTAATTTATTAACCTGTGTGCCGGTCAGATAATCAGTTCCCAATGCATCGAACAGATGGTTTGTCCATATTGCCTCTTTTGATCCGTCAGGATAGAGGTTGTCGAACCAGCCTTCTTCATCATTCCAGAGTTTACTATTCATAAGATCCTTAAGCTTTTCGGCATCTCTGAAATAGGCCGGACCATCTTTGTCCTTTAATAGTCCTGACCATTCCGACATACGGTACAGCAGATGAACTGTTAAAACATTAACAATAGGAACGACATGATTATAACCATCGGTGCGTATCTCTATTATTTTCTGAGTGTCATAACCTACGTCCATTAGTCCATCCTTATTAGTGTAGTTGGTTTTTAGCTCAGTAACCCATCGCTTCATCCATTCCCATACAGTAGCGTCACCTGCCTGTTCGTTAAACAGGCTATAGTCGCCTGTATGCCGGAGATATGCTTCTATCATTATCTGCAGGGCAAATGGCTCCTGTATATAAATATTATCCCAGAAAGCGCCCTTCCAGCTCACGTATGTTTTTTTCATTTTCACTTCGCGGAAATCAGTCAAAATAGCCTGCTTCAGACTCTTGGGATCGAGCATTGCCAGAATATCGGAAGAATAAGAATTATCCCAACTTATGGTAAATGGCCAGTAACCGACTGCCCAGAAAGGATTTGTAATGTAATTCGGATTTTCATACCTGCTCATCAGAACTGACAACAGGCAGCGGTAATAGTATTCCTGCAACTTTTTATTGGAGCTTTCGAGTTTAGGAACATTTTCATAAGCCCATTTCAGCTTATCCCTTGTTACCTGATAAGCCTGATTCATTCGCAACTTAATATCATTCTGAACAATAGCGGGGGCTTTCTTGCCTGCCTGATAGAACTGAACCGAAAAATAGACTGTTGTGTATTCAGATGGAGTCAATGTAAGTTCAAAACCCTTGTCGCTTATGGCTTCAATATCAGATGAGACCCTGGCATGCATCTGTTCACTTCCCATTGTAAATACATCAATCTGTCTGGCGCTGTCAGAACCAGGCATCCCATCAAAGAACATCTGGCTTGCTATCTGTTGCGGTATAAGAGTAAGTTTCAACGGTTTCTCACTCCTGTTTTTCATAATAATTTTTAGAAACACCTCATCATTACTATATGAGACACTTGTTATGCTATTGATGGAAAAGCTGAGCCATCTCCCGTCAATCTCCTTATGAAAGGTTCCTGATCTGAAATATGCATTTGGTTGCCACATTTCATCCTGAGTAACCATCATGTAAGGAGAGTTGGGCCTGAAATTAGCTGCAAGCGGATCGTCTCCCTTACCATCGTCTATCCACTCATCCCATATCTGCGGAACATCATCTCTTACTGTTTTTCCGGTATTATTATCAAAAAAATTAAGATTAAAAGTATAAGATGGAGCGCTAACAGGCAGAAACTGAACACTCGTAAAACATGTCATGCTGTACTGACGCGGGCATACAAATCCCCTGTAATTGATCAACATTACCTGGTAATCATCGAACCGCATCTGCTGACGCTCCATTGCATAATATTCGGGATCTGCAGGTGTTAGATTTTCCTGAGCCACTGCATTCATCAATAAACCAAGTAAGCACGTAAAAAATATAAAAGTGGTTTTTGTCTTCATCATAACAATACTTTTTTCAGAAAATCTGTAACATTTTCGATTGTAGAAATCGAGAAAGCGGGAATAGTATAAAATAAACTACTTATATTCATAAGCAACCAGTGTTCTTGGCGAGAGTTCTTTAACGCGTATAATATTACTATTCTTTGAAACAATCGATTTACCATCTGCTGGCAGAGTCAGCATAGTTTCAACTGATGTTAATTTTGGCATTTCAAGAGTAACATCAACTGCAGTATCATTAAAGTTCTCAATAATAAAGCAGTTATCTCCTACCAGGTATAAGCTTACCTTGTCAGGCGCATCAAATTTCATTCCCATGGGAGCCATCAGTTTATCCCTGATTGGTTTAAGCTCTTCGCGTGTCAGTTTCAGAAGTTTTTGAGGGTCACCACCTACTTTTAACACTATAAGATTCTTATTTTCAAGAATTTTCTGATCACTCAGCCGTTTTGCAAGCTCTTCGGTAATAAGAACAGATTTACCTGAGCTCAGAATACCGGAGAGTTTACCTGAAAAACCAGGTTCTTTGAGCGCATGAGTGGTATAAATTGCTGATCCATTATTGCTTGTCAGTTCATGACCCGGGACAAGAGGAAGCCCCAGCATCCCGAAGAAACTGAAGATATACTTTTCATTCACAGGCTCGCTGTTTGGCAGTTTTGGCAGGTAGATGCCTTTTAATGGTTTGCCTTTGATAGTTCTTGCCAGGTCGAACAACAGAGGTATCTCTTTCTTCAGCGCATCCACATCAGCTATCGGGGTACCCTGTTTCCCATCATAGTTATTCATTTCGGTAAGAAGACTGCCGTAATGGAAAAGCATAATCTCCCGCCCATTACCCAGTACGGTCTGGCGAGCCTGTTCAACATAGAACTTTGGGGTGGTTCCCAAAGCATCGATCCATCCACCTCCGGCCTTTCCTCCACCAATACCGTCAAGCCATCTCATAATGAAGAATGCATTGTACTGGACTTCTCCTCCTGGACTTACATCATAATCATAGTCGCGTGTTTCAGTGCCAACCCATGTATAATCAAAATCTTTGCTCTGACGTACAACCTCGTATCCACGTTCATGGAAATTATCGTACCATTGAGGGTACTTGATAATAATCTTTGCATTGGGATTGGCAGCTTTTGCAGGTTTAATAATATGTTCGCGGCTGAATTCAACCATATAATCGCAACGGAATTGTGACCATGTCTTGTCTCCCCGCGCATCTGCACAATCTTCACATGTGCATTCGGTGAATAGAAAATCATCGATCATAATTAAATCGAATATTGAAGCAGTATATTCGAAAATCTTCTCAAACTCTACAACTGTCTTTTCATTGGTATAGCAGGCAACAATTTCCCAACCGCCGACGCCATTTTTACCAACATTTACCGGGGTAACACATCCTGCAACATCAAACCCTTCCTTTTTGAAGCGGTCTCTGGCTCGGATCATGGTCTCTTTTTCGGCATAATATCCATCGCGGAAGGATTCAATGAATACCCTTGTCAAGCCGGTTTCCTTGCACCATTTTACAGCTTTTTCCAGACCTTCAGTGGTTGTAAGGTGATCCCTGACGTCCTGAGCTGTAAAAAGAGTAGAAATTCTCAGAACATCTTTATTCTTGTTGGCAGCATCCCACAAAGGCTGGGCAAATGTTGAACTGAATAACATAATAGCAATCGCTGATAAAAGAGCGATCTTTGACTTTTTTGTGATGAAATTTTTCATAGTTATAAGGGTTTAGGGTTTAAGGTTTAAGGTTTAGGGTAGTTGTTTCCTGCCCGGTAACCATTTAGAACGTCCGCCTGTTTCAGCAAGGAACTTCATTGCCTGCTGATGGCATATTAGTTGTGCATCAAGAAGCATGTCAGGTGTTTGAAAAGCAAGCCCACCTGTTTCGTTTTTTCCTGCAAACCCATGGCTTGGTGATTCCACAACAACACTCAAAGCACCGCAATGCCAGTTAAGAGCTCCGTCGAGGTTGTAAACGCCTGTTGAAGTCTGACCAGGGTCACCTTCGATCTTTGGGTCGTTAGTGTACTGTAACCCATTGATTGCAAGCTCTGAATGAACATATCTGAAGAGGGTATCGAATGCAGGATGCAGAGCCGGCTCTCCCAAAGGACGGTCCATTCTCATATATACAGCGCCTGTATGCAAGTTAATAATGAGGTCAGGTTTTTCTCTTTCTGTAAGGTTAAACAAGGCTTGTGTCTCCGGCTGAATATCACCCAAAAAATTATCGTGCTGAATGTTCACACCTGCATCGTTTGGATAACCACCCGGGAAACCCGGACGCGAGAAATCCATAGGAATAAACTCTTTAATCTGAGGCCATCCGGTAATTTTCCCTTCGGCATTACCACCTGTGTTCAGATATTCGGCAATCCTGAAATCGGTATCGCGGTATAACTCCATGCGTAATGGGATACGTTCCCTGCCGTCTGGATTTACTATCGGTATAAGAATAAGTCGGTCGAGTTTTGCAACTATATCAGTGATACCCGGCCAATCCTTCCCCCTTAAATCTGTACCTGTTTCGATCACTGAGATGAGGTTCACCATTCCGACTATTCCCTCAAACTCTCCTCCATGTACTGATGCCATACCCATATAGACTGTTTTATTATGATCTGGCCCACGGTACGCGCCTACATCCTCAAAACCAAGAGATCCTGAGAATGTTGTGGTCCCTTTTCCCTGCCGCGCTTTTCCATAAAATACAGCGTTAATAGGTCTGCCGCCGGCAGAAGTACCAATGACCTCCAACGTTCCTTTATGAACAGTTTTTTTAAGGAATTCATTAACATCATCGACAGTGGTGATCCAGAAAACCGGAATTGAATCCGGTTCGCGAAGGTAGTCAGGTGGAATCAGGAATGTATGGCTAACAGGTTTGCCTTTTTCAACAGTCTCACCATTGCGGCAGCTAAACAATGTAACAGATACCAATAGAAAGACGAAGAACATGATTTTAAAACCGCTGATTTTGTGGAAATTATTTACTATACTAATCGTCAGATGCGGTCGAAAAATGGAAGGGCTCTTTTTCATGTTCGGAGCACCTGAAGTGATAGTTTTTCTCATTGTAGCATTATAATTGATTATTCTTTTTTAGTGTGTAATTAAGCAATAAAGATTTAGTTTTATCCTGACATATACACAGTTCACGGGTTACGATAGCATAGAGGCTGAATCTTTATCAAGAAAGAGCCACACTGCCTCATGGTTCCTCATTATTGACGCTGGAATAGATGGAGAGATTGAACCTTCAATCGTTTTTTTCACGGCCTCTGCCTTCCTTAAATCAGGAACTGTACAAATAATGGCTTTTGATTTCATTATTTGCATAATTGACATACTGATTGCCTTTTCAGGAACATCGTTAAGAGAGGGGAACCATCCTTCGCCCATCTGCTGGAGGCGGCACTCTTTATCCAGATTCACCACGATATAGGCTTCTTCCGTTTTGAAATCTGCCGGAGGATCATTAAAAGCGAGGTGGCTGTTTTCGCCGATACCCACAAAAGCAACATCAACAGGATGTTTGCTTATCAGATTTCCAAGACGGACACATTCCTCATAAGGATCCTCATTTCCATTAATATAGTTGAACTCCCCAGGCGATACAATATCTACAAATCTTTCTTTGAGATATTTGCGAAACGATGCAGAATGTTTTTCTGATATCCCTATATATTCGTCTAAATGAAAGGCGTGTACCAAAGACCAGTCAATGTCCTCGTTTACCAGCGCTTTAAGCATTTCAAACTGTGAAGCCCCGGTGGCAACGATGATATTTGCTTTTCCCCTGTCGATGATTGCCTTACGAATTAATTCACCACCAATCCTTGCGGCATTTTCACCGAGAATCTGCTTGTTTTCGTATATTAGAATTTCCATTTTCTGTTCTGAGTTAAAAGGTTATTTTAAGGTGTAATTTGCAAGTCTATGTGGTAACCGGATGGTCAACTATTTCTTCTTTTGTACGATCCCAGTAAAGTTTTTTACCTTCCCGGTAAGCTTGTGTAGCCATAATAGCAGCTATGGAATGCCAGAATCCGGTATGGATATTCCCATTGGGTACTATGCTCCTGTCTCTCATGCAATCAATCCAGTTGTCGAGGTGATATTTACTGTCATCGCTCAGGTTAACAGGGCCAAGTTTCATACCGTATTCTTCAGTTGTTACTATTTCGGCCTTCCCTCCTTTTATTGTCTCTTTCATCCCTTCATAAAAATCAAAGCCACCCGGAAGAGATTGGTGTTCGGGAATGTAAAACCAACGGGCGCTGCCTTCTCCTCCATGTGAAAACAGAGTCCCGTCTTTTCCACGGATGCAGGTGTAATCGCCAAACATACTTGCATAGTTTGAAGTGTAGGAATATAACAACCTCGCATCGTCATAAGTAGCAAGCGCCTGAAATGTGTCAGGATTCTGCCTGATATCAGGCCAGCCAAAAATTCCTCCGTTAGCTACCATGGAATCTGGTATGGCAGTATTGGTATAGAAATGAACCAAACCCACGCCATGACTCATCCATTGTGAAGTAATTCCCCCGGAGTAATCACGAAATATTCTGAATTCAAAATATTTCCATGGATCAAAAGGAACGTAAGGCTTCCCTGAAAGCCACCTTTTCCAGTCAGTATCTTCTTCCCTGATTGCTGCAACATCAGGATCGTTGGGTAAATGCCAGCGGGGACCATTATCATTCCATACCTGTTCTATTTTTGTAATCTGACCCAATTTCCCTGAACGTATGATATCGCGTACTTTTTTCTGCATCGGATCGCTAACCCATTGTGAGCCCATCTGAACAACCTGTGAAGATTCAAGAACTGCACTTCTTGCCAGTTTAGCATCAATTATATCAATTGCCATAGGCTTTTCACAATAGCAATCTTTACCTGCTTTAACAACTTCAGCCAGAGTATGTGCATGCTGAAAATCTCCGGTACCTATCATTACCCCATCAAGTTCAGTTAACTTCAGCATATCTTCGGAATATTTAAACTGTTTAACATCTGTTCCGAACAGCTTTTTACAATTTGCTGCAGCTTTTTCTTTATTAAGTTTCCAGATATCGCACACGGCAATAACACCCAGATTTTTATCCTTTTCCGATGTTTTAACCATACTTTGATGACCGCTGCTACGACCTCCACAACCAAGAAATCCAATATTGATCCGATCGTTGGCACCAATAATTCTACTGTAAGAAGCTGCACTTAGTGAGGAATTGACTGATGAAACAACTACCCCGGCTAACCCTGCTGTTGTTTTACCAATAAATTTTCTGCGTGATAATTCATTTTTTGTCATATTATTAACCCTTTATTGAGTTTTTAAATGCTACTGACTATTGTTTCAAAATTCCGTATGAAAAATATTATAGGTTACTCGAGTATTAAAATATCAAAACTAACAATATACCGTCTTAAAGGGGTGTTGGTGTAATTACTTCTCTTTAAAGTAAATGTCCTATCGGGTTTGGCTTCTACCAGATATGGTCAGGATTAGGACTGGTAACAACATCATCCTTTCATAAGTTCATCTCTATGTTTTCTATACTCAATAATCGGCCTGTCTCCCATAATTAGACGCTCATCCATTTTCAATTCACTCCTCTTTGGCATCTGGGTTATCACTACTCTTTTGTCCTGCCTTAGGATTATTATGCTTGTTAATTTACCTATGTAGTTGAATAGCTGCTTTAATAATGGTATTTTAATTAAATTCTGATAATACCTTATGTAAATAACACTGTTTTCTTCATCAACCGGAACAAATGCAGCAAATGCCCTTATTTTGTCAGAAATAAAATTCTGCCAGATATTGGGATAATGGAACTGCAGATGGAAAAGTTTTTCATAATCAACAATCTCGTCAGGTTTAAGAGGAACCGTTTTTCCATCATCTTCAATATTATACACATAAAAAGTAATTAATTCCTTTTCCCGTACCACCACCGGGCCATGCACAAGTGTTTTATTGCCGCGCCCTATTGTTGTTTTGTGTACAAATGGAAGATGTACAACATCGAGTTGGTTTTCTATTGCCCTCGAATAATGGACATTCCAGTGATCTTTGAATGATGAATAGGAAAAACTGCCAAGTTCTTTAAAGAAAAATGGTTCCTGAGTTATTTTGTCATCATCGCCCCACCACAACCATAGAAAGCCATAACCTTCAAAGGTTTTATATGCTCGTACTTTCATTGTTTCCGGTGGTTGTTTCGTCTTCCCGTTAGCGGGAATAATCCGGACTTTTCCCGACTTATCATAAACAAACCCATGGAAAGGACATTCCAGCTTCCCGCTAATTATTTTTCCACACGAAAGAGAAACTCCACGATGACAACATCTGTCATCTATGCAGCAAACATCTCTGTTTTCGTCGCGCCAAAGAGTCATGTCAATATTGAAACGTCTGATTCTAAGAGGCTTATTCTCTTTCAGTTCTTTTGATTCAAGTATTACATACCATTGATTGTATATCATAACAGTGTATTATTTGAGGTTATTTATACCGGTAAAGAGAGACTTTCTGAATACTTACTTTCTGTGAAGGTAGCTTCAATCCAGTCCCTGACCAGGTGCTGGCGTGCGTTTCATCTCCGTTTAGCCTTCGTTCAGACACCCAATTTCCTTCTTTAAAAGTTCCTTCATCTACTACATCTAATGCAACTCTCATCAAAGTATCTCCGGGTATAAAAAACAGATCGAAACCTCTGCCGGCAACGATGAATTCCTGTTGACCTGTCTGTATAATTAACCCTCCTGCAATGGATGGCTTTATGCCTTCAGCGATATCAGCTTTAATGCGGTACTCTCCCATTTCGAACTCCTTTGAAGGTGAAACAGAATCAACTAAAATGCCTCTCATAGATCCTTTGCCCTGGTTTTGGAGAATAAAAAACGACATGTTTTTCAATACAGAATATGTTTCATCCAAAGGGTCATTTTCCCTGTAAATTTCATTATCTATTCCAAATGGTGCGAAACACCCTGCGCCGTACTCACCGAATACATATAATGCTCTTGCAGCTCCAACAGCGCCTCCCCTTGTTTCCGGAATAAACAATGGGTTTCCGCTTCTTATGAATTCCTGACAAACCCATGTAAACTCATTTATATAAATATCAGGAGCGATAAAATCAATTGAAGGGGCAGCAGCACGCCATATATCAAGAACTTGTGGCAAAGGTCCTCCGGATGGATATCTTCCGGGCCAGGAGGTTGAAGGTTGTTTTAGCCAGGCATTTACATACATGGGTAAAGGGTATTCCTTTTTACCTGTTGCTGCAATTTTTTCAACATACCGGGCATAATTCCATGCCATAAATAACTCTTCAGTGTAATATGAATAGAATTGCCAATCTTTTTTCTCAGGTCTGAGTTCACTTTTACCAAAAACCTCTTCCCACGATCCTGCATTTTTAAAACCCTGAGCTTCCCATACTTTGTGAAGTTCCGGGAAAAGATTCTCTTTATTCGCTATAAGATAATCCATCAATTCTTTGGGAACCAGACCATTGTATGCCGTATTTGCTTTATCACTGAAATCCCTTCTGGCGTTGCCCGGAGTTTTTCCCATATTGTCAAGCAAGCCAATTTCATTTTCAACCTGCATCATTATAACAGTCTGCTGATTGGCATCAACCTCCCTGATATGGCCCATCAATGCTGCAAATGCTTTAGCGTCAGCTTCACAGGATGCTTCACCGAAAGTTGATAAAATCTCAAGTGGATTCCCTTGTTCATCTTTTGCACGGGGATACTTTAAGTAGTCCTTCTTCACCCACGAAGGCATATAGATTGAACCCGCGTTCTTCCAGCTGGCAAACCAGATCAACATCAGCTTAATATCCGCTTTTCTTGCACCGGCAATCATACTGTCAACCAGGGCAAAATCAAATTTTCCCTGCTCAGGCTCAACAAGTTCCCATGAAACAGTGGCAATAACAGAATTAAGGTTCTTTTTGGCCATTCTTTTCCATACAGGTCTCATATATTCTAATCCTCCGCAAGTGGAATTATGCAGTTCGCCTGAGATCATAAGAAATGGTTTCCCTTCAACAATAAGCCTGGTTGCAGAACCTTGTTTTTCCAGGTGAGGAATCTGGGAGGAAATAAGTTGTTGCTTCTTTCCTGAAATTTGATTTCTATTCTGGTGGCATCCTAAAACCGGGAACATCAGTAGTAAAACCAAAAAAACAAGGAATAAATTTTTAGGATGTTTCATTGATACTATTGTTTTTGGTTGAGTTAATCATGCTATAAGGTTAATTAATATATTTGATTTTTTTCCTTCAATATGAATACTTTAGATGCAGCATCTTACTTTTATTCACCTCAATTGGTTTCCGGATAGTTTTTCATAAAACCGTTTGAACGATTCGCTCTTTTTCAAACGATTGAAATCCGGAATTCTGCTAACTATTGACCCGGCGAAGTCTCTATCCACGTAAAACCAACCTCGCTTTTCTCTGAAAATTTTGTTCAAGGCTTTTTTGGGCTTTCTTTTTTGGTCGGGTCGTCTTGTGTCAGGGATATTGACCTGGTGTGTTGCCGTCGAGAGCAGATTACTCAATGCCCTGCCGTCAGCAATAAGCCAGCTTTCCAATTCCTGTTCTATACATACCAGAATAATTCTGTCGAGAGGCAATCTTCTGGCACGCAGTTGTTCAAGTATATAGTCGCATTCTTCCTTTCTGCAGGCATCACGGTCTGGCGGAATTAAGTCCCAGATAATGAAAACTCTTTCGCATTTCTGAATGGTCAATAATGCTTCTGCTGCATCAGCACATTCATTCATCAACCTGCCTTTGTTGTCCAGAGTTGCAGGTTCAAATTCAATGTCACTTAGAATCCTTTCCGCAAGGTTTTTAACTACTTTCAAATCAGGACCATCGGGACCACATTCAAAAATGAAGCCTACTCTCATTTGCTTTCAGGATTTAAACGGCTCATTGTGTAAAGTTTCCCCGGGGTGAATTTATCTGCCCACTCTACCACATCTTTATTATTTGCAGGATGGATGAACTTTATTTCATTAACGGTCTTTTCTACAAACACCAATTCGTCAAGCTTAAGTAAATCCAAAAGGTAAGGTGAGTGCGATGTAAAGATTACCTGTGACCCTGTTTCTTCAGTAAATCGTCTTATTTCGCTTACAATTAAATGGATAGATCGTGGATCAAGTCCGTTCTCCAGTTCTTCAATTATTACAACCGGGGCAGGTTTGGGATGGCGAAACATGGCAAGCAATGCGACAATTCGCAATGTTCCTGTGGAAAGAAGCCAGCCTGGTATATTATAGTTTTTTTCTTCAAGGTTGAGAAATATTTTTCTGTCAACTTCAGAAGTAAGCTCCGATCTTAAACCGCTTGCATAAGGTAAAACAGATCGAACCATTGTGTTTACAATACTCTCATAGGCTGTTTGAGAATCATTTTTTATACTTAATAAATATTCCGCTACATTGCTTCCGTTCATGTTAAGTGGAATAAATCCAGAGGTCCGCTTCTGGGGATATGGCTCTCCCATTTCATCAGGGCTCATGCGCATGAATTGCCAGCTCCGGATATCGTGAAGAAGATTCAGGTCGCTGAACAAACTTTTATCGTTTGCCAACTTGTAGATGTTGCTGTTTTCAGTATTTGCTGCTTTGCTATTATCGCTGTAATAGATCTGCCCGTTAAAATCGCGGTGATAAGCAAAACTTTTTTCGTTTTGCATCACAAAATCCTCTTTTAAAAAAACTATCTGTTCGTTTTCTATGAGCTTCGTTATTTCCGTTTCTGCCGTGTATAATTTCTTACCATTCTTTCCGGTTCCGGTGAATTTACTTTTCACCCTGATTGAAACGGGTCGGTCGAACACCTGGACTTCATCGTTATCGGCTAGGTTGCGGTGAGTGATTTTCTTTCGTTCCACTCCTTTGAACTGTACATTCTCAAATCCTTTCCACCGCAGCATTGCACTATCCAAACCATCGGTTGTAAGTTCCTTTAAGGTGAGCAGGGCTTCAAGCACACTGCTTTTGCCCGAACCGTTATAACCAATAAAACAGGTGAGCGGATTCAGTTTCAACTCACTGGTGTCTTTTATTGCTTTGAAATTTTTAATCCTGATGTTCGTTAACATGCTTTTAATATTTTGCCATTATTTTATCAATCCCCTTTCCACATCCCTGTACGCATTTTGTGCTGCTACTTTTTGTGGTTGAGGCACAATAGGGAAAGTGCTGAGAATGTAAGTAAATTCTTCTTCAGTTAAACTGTAAATGTGGGCAATTATGCCATCGAGCTCTGCCCTCAATTTGCCGCGTTCATAATCCTGTGTGGCTGCAACTTTTTCACTCCATTTGCTTTTCATTACCTCCTCCCACAATTCTGCAAACTCTGCTGTGGTGCAAATAAGCCTGGCTGCTCTTTCAACAATGGGTTGATACCATTTGTCATTGGGTTTTAAACGGGGAACTGGAAGTTGGTAGATATAAAACATATTGATATTGTTGGTCACCATTTGTCTCGCATAAAAGTCAACAATATAGCTATTGAGTATTGCTTGTGCCAGTATTAAATCTTCACCAAATAAATTCTCAGAAACTAAAAGTGAGTTGCCACAAAAAACATTTTTCGGAATTGGTCCAACAATAATAGTTCTACTATTTGTATTACCTGCAACCGCTCTAAATCCCAAACGATAATTTTGATAAGGAAGAATTTCTCCATAGTCATCTTTTCTCTTTCCAAATATTGCTTGCCTTCCTTCTTTTTCATCAACAAAATATTTCGCAACTGATGTTTTGTGTTCAAATTGATTGATCATTTTTCCTTCATATAGAGGAAGTGATCTTTTTATCGGATTAGATTTAAATAAATAACTATCGCTTGTCATATGAAACTCACTACCAATTTTCAAACCCCAAGTATTAATTAATTTTTCTCCAAGAGAAGGAAACTTAACCATTTTATCTACTATCGTTCTATCTATTTCTCCATGAAATTCCATAACGGATAAAGCATCTGGAGAAAGCTTTGTTATGAGTTCCGGTGATAGCTTTACAAAATCTTCAGTATTGTCAAAAAAAGAATCCAAATCCTTTGGGGGAATAGCTTCACGAGGGTCAATTCTGAAAATAGCATTGAAGGTGTTTGTATTAACACCTTTTTTAAAACTCAAGAAACAAAATTTGAAAGCATGGTGAACATTCTCAAAAATGAACTTTTCATTTGATAAACTAATTAGATTACATATTCGAGATTTTTCAAACAGCATCTTCCGAAGTTGCATTGTTCCAAGACTCGCATATATAGCACTTGGTATCACAATTCCACAATAACCATTTTTATTCAACAAATTAAAACACTGTTCAGTAAACAGTTTGTAGAGGTTTATATCAGAACCTGTTTTCTTTCCATTCACAACGGAAATTTGATTTTCATACTGCTTTGCACTTCTGAAATAAGCGCTTACATAAGGAAACCTGCTCAAATAATCAGTCCAGGCTTCCCTGATTTCATCATCTGCCAAAAGTTTTTCCTGTTCTATTTCAAAATCTTTAATTGTCATTTTCTTTTTTGACACAATGCTCGAGTAGTCAAGAAAGAACTCTTTTGAATTAGGTTTAAAAACTTCCCAGGGCGGATTGGTAATGATCGCATCGAAGCCATCTTTCTTTCTGAAAATTTCGGAGAACTCATAACCCCAGTGAAATGGCTCAAGTGCCTCAATGTCTTTAATACTGATACTTCGCTTAATGGATTTGCCTTCATTGTTTTTCTTTTCATCCCAGGTTACCTGTTCATATTTTATACCAAGGTTGGTGAACTCCTTACCCAGCATCAGATTCAGTATTCCATTGGCTTCATCTTCCATACGGTCGATGGTTTCCTTTTTGATCTGAATATTCTCATTTGTAT
>JBAXXU010000002.1:0-85535 GCA_037127735.1 Bacteroidota bacterium | reverse complement strand
GAGAGTCAAACTGAAGAGATTATATCCGTCAATTTATGACTAACATAACACTAGCTAATTGGTAAAGAAAAACAGCATAGCTGTTGCAATGGTTGATATAAAAACCGCTATTGGCAGCAACAGACGGAATTCCTGCTTTGGTTTCATTTGAAAAGGTTGCAAGCTTTTCCGTAAATTTCTCAGGCTGAAATACAAGCCGGTTAAAATAATCACTGCCTGAAACATTGGTATGAACCTCGGTAATAGTTGATGCCAGGGAGTATTAGCGGTACCTAAAAAATCCCAACCTTATCCAAATGGGTCAGATAACGATTGAAGGATAAAACTGACATTTACGAACAGCATAGGGATAACAAAGGCAATCCAAAGCATAAGCCCGAGAGGAAGCATTGAACCGGATGATAAAAGGAAAACTGATTTGGGGCTCTCATGTACTTTTGAAAACCTTGTCCCGGCAAAGGAGAAGAGATATATCAATCCAGGCATAATAACCAGGGCCAGTAGCCAGACGATAATAGCGTAGATACCAAATAATCCCCAATTCTCTTTGTCAAGAATATTTACAAAATCGCGTACTTCCGGCCAGTGCCCTTCATACAGAATGCTATACACGATAGAAACGGTAAATATGGCAATACTGAGCCATGCCTGTCCTATGTCGCGGGTTCCAAGTTCAGAAGCAAAAGGTCGTTTGAAAAGGGAAACATTATTATATTTGCAGCTGCGCGTACATTCCAGGCATAATCCGCAATCGGAATTCTCCTTCAACTCACCAACATTAATCCCATAAGGACATGCCCAACCTTCAGGGCTACCTTTCTGGCAATATTTAGGTTTGCACCGTTCACATACCACTTGTGATTTATTCCGTAGTGAAAGAATGCTCATCCTTGAATAAGGCCCGACAAAAACGCTTACAGGACATACGTACCGGCAGAAAGCCCGCAACTCCCATATAAAAGACATTAAGGTTGGCACCAGCAGGAGCATAAGAACTGTGATACCCGAAATTGCAGGAGTAGCAACCAATGTTGTAGAAAAAGTTGCGAGCAGCATAAAAACAAAAAGTCTGGGCCAGTCGTTGCTTAGCCACTTTGGCCATTTCAGGAAAAATCCTGAGAATTTATTATTGTATTCTTTTGTTCTGCCTTTGACTGGAGAAAAAAATGTTCTGCGCTGTATCCAGTCTCCGAAAAATGGCAAAGGGCAAATAGTACACCATATTCTCCCGAAGAAGGGGGTCAGCACAGCTACCAGAAAGAATAACCAGATGGCCCACATGAGAAGAACTCCAAGATTTCTGCCCGACACCTTTGTTCCGAGAACGGAAGTAAGGACTACAACATAAATCATTACCATTGCAAAAATTAACAATAGCATCTGCGGCCATCGCGAAACAACAAGTTTCTTTAATAAA
Source organism: Bacteroidota bacterium (assembly GCA_037127735.1). Classification (GTDB taxonomy): domain Bacteria; phylum Bacteroidota; class Bacteroidia; order Bacteroidales; family VadinHA17; genus LD21. The sequence continues at coordinate 84,118 of JBAXXU010000002.1, read as the reverse complement.
CCGGATTTTGCAAACAGATCAATGTACCCTGACTGATTATTATTCAATTGCTTATCGGGTGTGGCCCTCCTGAATATTCCCCAGATCCATAGAAAAATGATACCCACGAGGCATCCAAGACTGAAGGCCAGCAACGTATTTGGTAAAATCACCAGTTTACCCTGTTCAAAGGCATGCATGGGGCCGCACCAAACATGACAACGGTAATTGCTTCTTGCCACAATATAATTCAGTATCCCGGGATGTCGCGCAACCAATGTAAGTTCGCTTGTGATTACCGGCTTAGCTGTCGGATCGCTGGTTTTAAAAACTGTGACATCTTTACGGGAGGGACTTACCTTTGCATCCATATCGAACTCCTCAAGAAAAAAGGAGTGCCCTGTATCGTCAGTTGAAAATGTCAGGTGCAGAGTGTCTCCCCGGTTGCAACGGATCACTGAAGGATCTTTGCCATAGCGAAAACTTCTGATATGTATGTGCCTGCCGGTTGGGGCTTTGGTGAAAAACTGACAAATAATAAAAGGTATTATTCCGAAACAGAAAATTATGAGTATAGGAATGCTATATCTATTAAACCTATTAAAATTTTTCATCCAAGTGTATTATACTTATTTATTTGACTTCAACAGACAATTGAGAGATTATTTTCAAGGTCCAAAAGATAATTAATTTTTCCATCAAAATTTACTTCGATCTTATTTTTAATTAGATTTGTAATGTACCCCACTTATTTTATTTCTCATTCGGGCAATTATGGCAAAAGATAATAACAGTTCAAAAAAACAAAATAAAGGTTTGAAAAACTTCATCCCTGCTGCGCTTATTCTATTTGTTTTTGCAGGTATTCCAATGTTATTCCTGAATTACCAGGCAAAACGAAATGGCATGACCTGGGGCGGTGTTATACACAGGATAATGAACAAAGCCGGTGAAAAAGACAAGGTTTCCGGTGTTCTTTCTGATAATACTGCCGGAGAAAAGATCAATTTCCTTGATCCTATACTCATCGGAGATGGGTTTATCGAACCCCCTTTGATTTCGAATGTTGCTATCGCCGACCTTGACCGTGACGGTCTTCCTGATGTGATAGTATGTGACTGCAGGAGTAATACAGTTTCGTGGATACGCCAGTACCCGGCGGGTACTTATACCGAAACGGTGCTTGCCTCCGATCTGATTGCCCCGGCACATGTACAGGTGATCGATTTTGACAAAGACGGTGATAATGACATAATGGTTGCTGTGTTGGGCCTTCTGTTCCCAAGCAATGACAAGATTGGTTCTGTGATTATCCTTGAAAATGATGGTAGTTATCGTTTTAAAAAACATGTTATTGCAGCTAAAATTGCACGTGTCTCTGATGTCCGGGCAGGCGACCTGGATGGAGATGGTGACATGGACCTTGCTGTTGCACAATTTGGTTACGATGATGGAGAAACCAGATGGATCGAGAACCTGGGCAACTGGGAATTTAAAAGTCATAATTTACAACATCTTTCAGGCCCGATTAATGTTGAAATAGTTGATATAGATAAAGATGGCGACCTGGATATTATTTCCCTGGTAAGTCAGGAATGGGAAGAAATATATGTGTATTTAAACGATGGGAAAGGGAATTTCCAACCTAAATTAATATTCGGATCAAGTAATGAGGACTTTGGTTCAAGCGGGATCTACATGTGCGATCTTGATCAGGATGGTGATCAGGACATCCTCTACACAAACGGCGATGCGTTTGACTATATTCCTCCTCAGGGCAGACCCTGGCATGGAGTGCAATGGTTAGAGAATAAAGGTAATCTGAATTTTGAATTTCACAGGATCTGCAATTTTACAGGAGCATATAACGCGAGGCCGGTTGACATTGATGGTGACGGGGATCTGGATATTTTCGCAGTGAGTGCATTTAATCTCTGGGATAAACCTGAATCTTTAAGTTTTATTTGGCTGGAGAATAACGGGAAACAGCAATTCACCAGGCATGACATTACCAATAATCCTACCCATCTGATTACCCTTGAATTGGGAGATTTCAATAATGACGGGTTAATGGATATGGTTACAGGCGGAATGCATGCATATCCGCCTTATGACAGGATGAGCAGGGTAGCATTATGGATGAATAATGGGGAACTATCAGGGAAAAAATGAGTGGCTAACAGGTTATCATCCACCAACTTCCTGCCTAGTTCTGAAGGCTGAATTGCTCCATCAATTTTTCAAGATTAGCAATGTATTCTGAAGAAAAATTTTCATTTCGTGCCAGATTCATTGTCATTTTTAAAATATTACGGGCATTTCGATTATCTCCAAGAGCAGCGTATGCAATTGCTAGGCTTCTTCCGGCCGAGATTAATGTTATGGAATGACTGGCTGTATGAATAAATGCTCTTTCACATAAGTCTTTGCCCTCTGTGATATTTCTGAACTTCAGATCGTTGCAAGTTACAAGAAGTGTTCCAAGCCTTTCCAAAAGAAAGGGTTCATTAGGGTGATATTCCAACGCCTTCGTGAAATGAAGTATTGCCTTATCCCACATTTTTTGTCGTAATAACAGATTACCAAGCAATTGTATGGTGGTCAAATCTTCCGGATCGCCTTTAAAGGCAGAATAATACAAAGGCAGAGCTTTCTGCCATTTTCCTTCCTGCTCATCAAGCATCCCTTCCAATTGCAACCCTTTTGGATAAGAGGACGAGAGGCTCTTAAGTCTTGCCAGCCATATCATAGCTTTTTCTTTCTCCCCGATATTAAGCAGCAATGCCATTCCATCAGTGATAATTTCAGGGTTTGTTTCATTCTTTTCAAGAAGGGCATTTATCAAATCAAGCGCTTCTTTCTTCCTTCCAACCTTCGAAAGGCAAATAATTATACATGATTGTGCCTGATTATCTGACGGTTTAAGTTTTATTGCCTTTGAAAAATAATTCATTCCCTCAGAATAAAATCCTTTTTTATACAATAGATCTCCAACACTTTTTAACTCGTTATAATCTTTCTGGAAATAATTACTATGCTGATCGAGATAAGGCAAGGCCTGCTTCCCGATATCCCTGATCAGAAACAACTTGATAGCTTTGGAAATTAAATAATTGTTATCAGGAATGTAGGTTAGTGCATGGTTTACTAACTCAAGAGCATATTCAGGAAAAACATTTTTTTCTGCTTCGTCTATCCTTTTAAGCAGGTACATATCTGATCTTGACATAAGTGAAAGCTTGTCAATCAGAGTGTCCACAGGAGAAGGATTTCCTGCCAGATCATTTGCCCGTACAAGGTAACGATTGCTTAATGAATCAGAACCTTTGATACTATATACATTACCGAGAAGGCGATATGCCGGACCAAATGCCCTCTGGTAATCAATTATTTCCCTGAGTGTTTTCTCTGCCAGATCAAACTGCCTGGTATCAACATATATCCTTGCCAGATCATACATGGAATAAGCAACCATTGGAAAATAATCATACCTTTTTGCAGTCTTAACAATTACATTCTTACCTAATCTGGTTATAATATATTTAAATGCCAGTTCGGCGCTATCATAAGAACCGATTTTCTGATAACATTCACCTGCATAATACCAGGCTAAATAGGCCTGTGGATTTTTCTTTGTGACGTTCATGAAATTTCCAATCGCGGCATTTGGATCACCCATCTCCTGGTTTAAATATCCGAGATAATAACTCCAGATCCATTCTTTCTTATTTTTCTTTTCAGCCAATTTATAGCACATAGATGCTTTATCATAATTTGCACTTGAATGATAAACCATGCCCAATGTTCCAATATTATCAGCAGTGGGTTTATGATTTGCATTTTTAAAAGCATCTGACATTTGTTCCTTAAGCCGGATTGATATGGACTGCATATCGGGAGGAGGAGGTATTTGAGTTCTGAAGTGGTTATCAAATATAAACTTAACCAACAAAACTATTACCGCAAAACCAATTGTTCCTCCTGTTACATAACTGAAAACTTTCCTCACTCTTCTCATCCTTCAAATGTTTTATACCTTAATACTAAAATTAAGTAAGTAAAATCAGGTTTTTTTACGCGGAAAACTTTAGTGTCCTCTCCTTTCAACTTTCCAAATTGATCATGGCAAATTGTGCTTCTCCATACGTGGCAGAGGCACCTGCAAACAAGATAATCTATTCCCTGATACATCGAACTGATAACCCATTTATCTTATTGTATATAAGGATATTAACATCACACTTAACGTAGTTCAGGAGACGCATCCAGGCGTTTGAGGCATTAACCTCTGTAGCGGACCACCAGTAGCCGTAGGTATCAAGCCCGTAGAATGTGCCATTGCTGATACGGTTTCCCCCCGGAAGAGCTGAAAAGCTACCCTGGTCAGCTTCCTTTCCTTTTTCTGCAAAACCAACTTTTCTCATTATTAGTGCGGCTGACACTCCTCCTCCCAGGTAATTCGTTAGTTGTGTCCATTCCTCATCTGAAGGCACGTGCCAACCTTTTGGCGCTAAGCCACGGGGATCAGTCACAGCGCACCAATTATAAAGTTTACCATATTTTTTGCCATTCTCCGGGTCATTTTGTATAGTGCACCAGGCTGGTTTGCCTTCTTCTCCCAATCTTTTCCATTCCTCAGAAGATCTCACTTCAGGTATTGTGTCACCATTTCTGAAGTGGCTAACGCTCAGGTTTTCAACCATCCACCTCTGATTGCCGATTTTTACTGTTTTATAACTGTTGCCGTCCTGATCTTTTACTCCGCCGCTGCATGAGGAAATAATTAATGATGATGCTAAAAAGATGCATCTGGTTAATGTTTTTATTGTATTCATAATTACTCTGTTTTGGTCACAATTTTCTTAATGAATGTTACCGGTGAGCATTTATACCTATAATATTTGATGTGCCAGAGCTATAACTCCTATTTTTCAGGCAGAATAAAAATACCATTAAGATTCTCGCTATTCTTTAATAGAAAACGAACAGGAATACTGTATGAAACCGCGACAGGTTTGTCATTAATCATTCCTGGTTTCCATTTAGGCAACTCACTGATAACTTTGATACATTCATTATCCAGGTCAGATCTGATGCTTCTTATAATTTGCACGTCACCTGCCTCGCCACTTGCTTTGACAATAAACTTTATGACTACACGTCCTTCTATTTTATCTGATACTGCAAGTCGCGGATATTTTATTTTATTTTTTACATAATCAAAAAAAGCAGTTTCTCCCCCGGGGAATTCCGGCATTTTCTCACAATACATATATACAGCCCCGCTATCTTGTTTTGAAGTATAATCAATAAGAAAATTATCCGGAGCCTTTTTACTGATTGAGCCGGTATCAGCAATATTGTTTTTTGCATCGCCAGGTGCAGGTTTAATATTATTGTCATTCCTGTTCCTGCATGAGCTAATGGCTATCAACACCAAAAACAATATTTTTACTATTTGCTTCATAAAACTTACTTATTAAATAATGCAAGGCGAATTAAATTACAGAATTTAACTGTTTGATTTATTGATTTTTTAGTTTATTTTCGTAACCAAGCGATTTAATAGTCAAATTATTTATTACAAACTTCTCAGTAACTGAAATACTCGTCCAAAGTAATAATTATTTTTTCAGGCAGGCTCGCTTTGCCGTAAAGATTTAGTTTTTTGTGTTAGTAAAAGAGGCACGTGAATACAACAGAGAGTCTATTCCGTTATGTTCGTTTTATTTTAGAAAAATAAATAGAAGATGAATTAATGAAAAAACTATCTTTATTGTTGAAATGAATTTATTAGTAATTTGCTGAATCTGGTCTGAATCAACTTTGCTTTAATTTAAAGAATATGAAAACCTTAACCACCGCGTTATTACTGACCTTAATCTGTTGGGTATGTTTTAACCCGTGGGCACGCCTACAGACCACATGTTTATAAACGCTAAATGTAAAGTGTAAAAAGCTAAGAGTAAAAACAATAAATCTACAATAGTATTATGCCACATCGCGAGGATATTAAAAAAGTATTAATAATTGGCTCAGGACCAATTATCATCGGACAAGCCTGTGAATTCGATTATTCAGGAACCCAAGCCTGTAAAGCACTGCGTTCCTTAGGCTATAAAATTGTATTGGTCAACTCTAACCCTGCTACAATAATGACCGACCCTGAGGTTGCTGATGCAACATATATAGAACCACTCAACGAGTATGCCCTAACCGAAATAATAAAAAAGGAACGCCCCGATGCACTTCTTCCAAACCTTGGAGGACAGACAGGCTTGAATCTCTCATCTCTTCTTGCAAAAAAAGGCATTCTGGCTAAATATAATGTAGAGGTAATTGGTGTTAATATTGATGCAATTGAAAGAGGCGAAGACAGGATAGCTTTCAAGGAAACAATGAACCGTCTTAGTATTGAAATGCCTAACAGCAAGGCAGTTAATACAGTTGAAGATGCTGAAAGAGCCGCCGCTGAACTCGGATACCCGGTAGTTATCCGACCGGCATACACGATGGGTGGCACCGGTGGCGGACTGGTATATAATCTGGAAGAACTTCGGACAATAGCCGGCAGGGGACTATCGGCAAGCATTGCAAACCAGATCCTGATCGAAGAGTCTGTTTTAGGCTGGGAAGAGCTTGAACTGGAAGTTGTGAGAGATTCTAAAAACCAGATGATCACAGTCTGTTTCATCGAGAATGTTGATGCAATGGGCGTTCATACAGGTGATTCATTCTGTACTGCTCCAATGATGACTATAAGTCCAGAGCTTCAGAAGCGTCTCCAAAAATATTCTTACGATATTGTTGAAGCAATTGAAGTTATAGGCGGGACAAATGTGCAGTTTGCTCACAATCCCAAGACCGGTAAGGTAGTTGTAATAGAGATAAACCCGCGGACCTCGCGTTCATCAGCTCTTGCTTCAAAGGCAACCGGATTCCCCATTGCTTTTGTCTCTTCTCTTCTTGCCGGCGGGTTAACCCTCGATGAAATACCTTACTGGCGCGATGGGACACTCGATAAATATACGCCCTCAGGCGATTATGTGGTTGTAAAGTTTGCACGATGGGCCTTCGAGAAGTTTGATGGACTCGAAGATAAGCTTGGCACACAAATGCTTGCAGTCGGCGAAGTAATGAGTATCGGTAAAACTTACAAAGAGGCTCTTCAGAAAGCTATCCGTTCACTTGAGATAGGACGTTACGGGTTGGGGTTTGCAAAGGATTTCAACAAAAAACCACTCGACGAACTGATGAATATGCTTAAACACCCTTCGAGCGAAAGGCAGTTTATTATGTACGAGGCTTTACGTCAAGGCGCTGACATAGAGGAGCTTCACAAAAAAACACATATCAAGTCATGGTTCATTTCACAGATGAAAGAACTGGTTGACGAGGAAGAAGTATTACTTGCCTATAAAGGGAATATGCCGCCGGACGAGCTCCTTCTTAAGGCAAAAAAAGATGGATTTGCAGATAAATACCTTTCAAAGTTATTGGGTATTCCTGAAAAAGAGATCAGGGCAAAACGGATAGCAATCGGACTTAATGAGGCATGGGAATCTGTACCTGTAAGTGGTGTCGAGAATGCTGCTTATTACTTTTCAACCTATAATGCCCCCGATAAGGTGGTTGTAAGCAACCGAAAAAAGATAATGGTACTTGGTGGTGGCCCTAACAGAATTGGTCAGGGTATTGAATTTGACTACTGTTGTGTACATGCAGCATCGGCGATACGCAATGCAGGATACGAATCGATAATGGTAAACTGTAATCCCGAAACAGTTTCTACAGATTATGACACAGCCGACAAATTATATTTCGAGCCACTTACAACCGAAGATGTCTTAAGCATTTATAACAAGGAAAAACCTGAAGGGGTAATTGTTCAGTTTGGCGGACAAACGCCATTGAACCTTGCAAAAGAGCTTGCAGAAGCCGATGTGAAAATTCTGGGTACAACCCCTGAAACTATCGATCTTGCAGAAGATCGCGATCGTTTCAGGCATATAATAACCAAATTGGGAATTCCCCAACCTGAGTCAGGAATGGCAAGCAACCTTGAACAGGCTCTTGTAATTGCCGGAAGAATCGGGTATCCACTAATGATAAGACCTTCTTATGTCCTTGGAGGAAGAGCCATGAAAATAATTCTCGATGGGGAGATGCTCGAAGAATATGTTACAAAAGCGGTTGGCGTATCTCCCGACCGACCCTTGCTGCTCGATAAGTTCCTTGAGGATGCAATTGAGGCAGAAGCCGATGCAATTTCAGATGGTGTTGATGCATTTGTTCCTGTTGTGATGCAGCATATTGAATATGCAGGAATACATTCCGGCGACTCAGCCTGCGTTATTCCATCCGTTATAATAAAGAAAGACCATAAGAAAACGATATATGATTACACGAGAAGGATCGCGATTGAATTGAAAGTGGTAGGCTTGATGAATATACAGTATGCAATTTACGAAGATACGGTTTACATTCTGGAAGCCAACCCAAGAGCCTCTCGTACAGTTCCTCTGGTTTCAAAAGTCTGTAATATTTCGATGGCCAGGATAGCCACACAGATATTGCTTGGACAAAAACTTTCCGACTTTAATCTTAAGAAAAAGACCTTCCGCCACTACGGTGTTAAAGAAGCTGTATTCCCTTTTAATATGTTCCCGGCCATTGACCCACTTCTGGGTCCGGAAATGCGCTCCACGGGAGAAGTGCTTGGCATGGCTGATTCATACGGGATGGCATTTTTTAAATCGCAGGAGGCAACACAATCACCTTTACCTGTTAAAGGAACCGTTCTAATTACAATTGCTGACCGTGATAAGAATCGCATCATCGCAACTGCACAAAACTTCAGAGATATGGGTTTTACCATACTATCGACCGGTAGAACTAAAATGTTTCTTGAAAAACACGGTGTTCCGGCTAATCTCATCCTGAAAGTTCTTAAAGGAAGACCCAACATTGTTGATGCAATCAAGAACAGGGAAATAGATCTGGTGGTAAATACTCCGGCAGGCAGACTCAGCGAATACGATGATTCATATATCAGAAAGAGTGCAATCAAATACAAGATACCGTATATAACAACCACATCAGCAGCTTTTTCCTCGACCAAGGGTATTAATGAAAGACAAAACGGTGAATATAAGGTAAAATCGTTGCAGGAATATCATGCAGCTATCGAGGAGTGAAGGTAAGAAGGTAGCGCTGTTTCTTCGTCCCAAATTAACCTTTCCGCTACCATTATATTATAGTAAACTTAAGTCCGGACAAATGGTTACGTAATAACAAAACCGGCTTAAATGCCGGTTTTATTTATTTCAATCTTATTTCGGATTAGTATCCCCATTTCTTCATAATATCCAGATCGGCCTTTACACATTCCATGGGTGTCTTAGTTCCATACGATTCCTGCTCAATAATATAGCAGGTAGTTCCACCGATTTTCGTAGCCAGGTCAACAACCTCCTTAGCATTAACAATCCCTTCACCAAGGATGGTACTTATATATTTTTCACCCCCTACCGGGCCGGCTATTTCGTCTTTAACATGAATGTTTTCAAATCTGCCGGGGTATTGATTGACAACATCAATAGCTATTGCCCCTCCGTTATACAGGTTCCCGATATCCAACTGCACTACAACCAGCTCAGGATTCATACTCTTCATCATTATATCAAATAGTTTTTCACCATTGAGCTTCTCGCTGAATTCAAAATCGTGGTTGTGATAGCCAAACTTCATACCGGATTTTTTACACAATTCACCACACTTGTTGAAGACATCCATGTACTTCTTGAAATCGTCATATTTGTTTCTCATGCTCTCATCCATAGAAGGACTTACCACATACTTCTGTTGAAGAACACCGGCATCTTCCACTGTCTGTTTCCAGCTGTCAGAAAAATCTTTTTTCGCTTCATCCCAGTGCTGTTTGCCCATTACAGTATGGCCACTGACCATTTTAAGGCCCAGCCCGTCAAGAATTTTCTTAAATTCAGTAGCTGTATAACCATAAAATTTCCTGTCAACGTAATTGGCATGTTCTAAATACACATAGCCCATTTTTGAAAGTTGAGTCAACGATCCAACCGGATCTTTTGACATATCATCGCGTACAGAATATAACTGTATGCCAACCATCCCATTTTGCTTTTCAGCGGCAAAAACTGATCCGGGAAGCAAGGCAGTACCTAATGCTGCCATAGTTCCTGTCTTAACAAAGGTTCTCCTTGAAGTTTTCATCATTAGTAATTATTTGGTGTTAGTTAGTTGAAAATTGTATCCGGTTTAATTAGTTATAAAGTTATTAATTCAGGTAAATAAAACAAATAAATAATATGCTCTCAAATATGTGCCGGATAAACCTTCTTAAACTTTTGTAATAGATATCATTCATACATATCACTAATATCTGCCTTCGATAATTCAACCATAATATTGGCTATCTTTTTAACAACTTCATTAAAATATCTTTCTCCTTTTTCAGAGGTTGCTTTTGATGGATCGCCAATTCCAGTATCCTGAGTTACTTTTGACCATTTTCGTTCCGCCCAGGCCCAATTTTCATTTAAATCTTTTATTTTAAACCTTTTGCCCTTCCCTATGCCCGCTTCATTTAATGGAAGTACTAATTCCGGTGACAGGAATTGCATCATACTTGTTTCCATTTCATCAGCATGACCACCACCATTTTCAAAAAATTCTGACTGGTCAATTGACTGATACCAGTTACAGCTACAGATAAACATTTTGGGATATCTCAGCCCTGATTCTCTGATTATCTGTTTAAAATCATTACCTCCATGCCCGTTTAAGATCAGGAATTTATAAATTCCATGTCTGTTCAGGACATCAATCACATCATTCAATATGGCAAATTGTGTGCTGGGATTAAGGTTTATATTTAATTTAATATCCATCTGGCCGGTATTTACACCAAATGGAATTGCAGGCAATACGATTACTTTGGCTCCAACATTCCATGCAGATTGAGCTGATTCCATTGCAATTTTCTCAACCATAATATTATCTGTGACGAATGGCAGATGATAATTATGCGCTTCAGTTGCGCCCCATGGCAAAACAGCTAATTCGATTTTCTGATCTTTGATTGTTTTCCAGTTCGTCTCAGCTAAAATAAATGGCCTCATACTTTTAATCAATTAATGGTAAATGCAATTTAATAACCTGATTTATACCTCACCCCAATACCGCTCCCTATATTCTAAACATACTAATTCACCCTCCTTGCCCCCTGGAAGTTCTTATAGCTATCGGGAGGAAAGGGGGTTTTAAATAGAGAAAATAACACTTTTTCTCACATAAGAGAAATAATTTCTTTTATGTGCAGTGGTCAGATATCGCTTATGCAGATAACCTCAGGTTATTCCTTATCCGGGTTTATTATCCTTTTATCCATAACGGCTATCTCCTCTTCAAGTTTGCCGATTTTCTCATTCAGCTTATCAACCTTACCATTAAGCTTACCAATATCATCCTTTAGATCTGTGACCTGTTTTTTTAATCCGGCATTATCCGCTTCAAGGCCTTTAATAACAGGAGTATAAACTGATTTTGCGTAAAACCAGGCAGTAAAATATCCAATGACTGCTGCTAATAGGAGCAAAGCAACAATAGTTATTACAGCTCCTGTAACAGATTGCGTGAGTAGTATAAACAATGGTTTCATATTATTTCATATTAATTGATATTTCTGTTCTTCTGTTTTTGGCTCTTCCCTCTTCGGTAATGTAATGAACCAAAGCTTGATCCTTTCCTTTTGAATCAATAATAATAATAGCCGGGGGGATTCCCTTTTCTTCAAGATATTTCTGAACTATCTGCGCCCTCCTGAGCCCGAGAGTCTGATTATAATCCTGTGTACCAACTAAATCAGTGTACCCGGTAACTGAAAGATTTGATACAGGATATTTTCCAAGCCAATTCTTAAATTCAGCAATGCTGATGTCAATTTGCGGATCAGGTTTGAATTTTGCATTATTAAATTCAAAATAGATCAGAAGGTTCTTTGGCATCAATGCTTTAAGTTTTGTTAAAGAATCTGCCGCATTAGTCTGTGATTCAGGAATTATCTGTATCGGTACAGGCCTTTTCATCGCAGGCAACAACTTATCATTATAAAGCCACGCGGAAATAAAGCACCATAACACGAATACGACAAATCCGGTAATAAGGATTTTCATTGTTAAACTTGTTTAGTTACAAATCAGGAAATTATCAGTACAAGTTAGGCATATTATATAAAACAAAGGCTATGAAAAAGAATTATTTTCCGATTGATTTGGTATTTATTGATAAATATTTAAAAACTATATTCCCGGTCTGAGCAGTTTGTACATCACTATTGATATTGCCCTGCTAACCCATAAGTATCATCATAGTTTAAGCTTTTTCATCTGTGTATGCCGGCCAGATCGCGTATAACCACTGATGCGCAAGCGATTCCGAAGGCGGCAGGCATATATGAAATCGTACCAACAATAGAAGCTTTATTTTGCTCACCGTTTGTTGGTACAATTTTGCTTTTATCAATGACTTCAGGAGAATATACAGCTACAAAACCTTCTCTGATACCCAGCCTATGCAGGCGTTTTCTTAAAATACGGGCAAGTTTACAATCGGTCGTTTCGGAAATATCAGAAATGCTTATCCTTGCAGGGTCAAATTTACCCCCGGCGCCCATTGAACTGACAAGAGGAAATTTTTTTTGCAGACTGTGATAAATAAGAAAAATTTTAGGTGACAGCGTATCAATGGCATCAACAACATAATCGAAACCAACATCAAGCACATCAGTCATTTTTTCATCCTTAAGATATTCCTGAATAACTATCAGATTGAGTTCAGGGTTAATGTCTCTTAACCTCATACCCATAACTTCCGCTTTTGCTAAACCCTCTGCGCTTTTAAGGGCAGGCAGCTGTCTGTTCCTGTTTGAAGCCTGAATAACATCGCCATCAACAATAGTCATAGACCCGACTCCTGCACGGCATATCATTTCAGCAGCATAAGAACCTACACCGCCTAATCCGACAACCAGTACATTTGCTGTCTTTAATTTCTGCAAACCATCTTCTCCAAGAAGCAATTCTGTACGTGAAAGCCAATCAGTCATCTATCTATAATATTATATATAAGAAGGTTACGTTATTTATTATTATTTGCACCTCCCTCTTTGGGGGCAGGTTGGTTAAAAAACAGATTAAAATTCGATAGTACAATTGCTTTTAATTCACCCACTGAAATATTGAGATCTCCTGCAACTTTTTTATAAATTTCCCGTATATCTACCTCTGCTCCATCTGTTTCAAGAAATATCCTGTCGGTTGGCAAACTCTTTATAAGGCCTGAAGATTCCGGTTTTATCACAAAATCGAACCAGAATGAAAGGTACATTCCTTTTGACAGGAGCTGTGCCGCGAGCTCCTTTTTGCCTCTGAATCCATGTATGAGCCAGGGCATTTTCGGGTGAGCTTTTTTATGAGCTTCAAGAAGTTCATCCCAGGCTCTGACACAATGAATAATAACAGGCTTTGCATGGGCCTCAGCTATTTCAACCTGCTCTTCAAAAACTTCCCGCTGAAGTTCCTGCGATGGTCCGCGAAGTTTATCAAATCCTGCTTCACCAATAGCTATCATATTGGGGAGATTGACTGAATTTTCTACAGAACTGATTAGTTGATTATGATTTTTTTCATTAAGAAACCAGGGATGTATGCCATAGGAATAAACAAATCCTGAATCATCTTCGGGTAATCTGTCTTCATGTGCCATCAGATTCTCGATGACGAAAATACCTGCAGCAGGCCTGGCATCATGAGTGTGGATATCAATATAGTCTCCTGGCCGCGGAAGATTCATCTCTATTATTTACCAATTACTGAAAATCCTTTGTCTATCCGTTTAAGGGTCTCCTCCCTTCCGATCCAGCTTATTATGTCGAAAATATGAGGGCCACGCGATGTGCCAACAATTACCAATCTGAGAGCGCTCATAATTGTCGAGGTGTTATATCCCTTTTCCTCAATCCAGGCTTTAACAAGAAGTTCGGTATTGGCAGCTGAAAAATCGTTAATCTTTTCTAACAAACATTTTAATTCCATAAGAAGCATAGCTGAATCCTCTTTCCATCGCTTTTTAATCACTTCCTGATCATAAGTTTCCGGAGCTTTAAAAAAGAAATCGGTCTGGTCCCATATATCCTTAACAAAACTTACTCTCTCTTTCACGAGCCCGACAAGAGTCTCAAGCTGAACAATGTCAACATGATATCCACGAGCTCTCAGGAACTCTCTGAACTCAAGGGCCAGCTGAGTACTTGTTTTGTTCTGAAGATAATGGTGATTGAACCATTTTGCTTTTTCAGGGTCAAACCGTGAACCCGATTTACCAACCCTGTCAAGAGTAAAGGCTTCAGTCAGCTCCTTCATTGAAAAAAATTCCTGTTCTGTACCCGGGTTCCATCCCAGCAGAGCCAGCATATTTACAAATGCATCGGCATAATATCCTTCTTCACGGTATCCTTTTGCTGTTTCTCCATAGGGCCAGAAAAGGGGAAAAACCGGAAATCCCAATTTGTCACCGTCACGTTTACTTAATTTCCCTTTCCCATCCGGCTTAAGAAGTAAAGGAAGGTGGGCAAAGAGAGGGGTATCCCATCCGAAAGACCGATAAAGCATAAAGTGAAGGGGTAATGAAGGGAGCCACTCTTCCCCACGGATAACATGGCTTATCTTCATAAGATGATCGTCAACAATATTAGCCAGGTGATATGTAGGCATGCCGTCAGATTTGAATAAAACTTTATCATCGAGGGTGGAAGTGTTTACAACAATGTTCCCCCGGATAATATCATCAAAATGTATATCCTCGTTATGAGGCATTTTGTAGCGTATAACATAAGGTTCCCCATTATCAAGTTTACGCTTCCATTCTGTTTCCTGCAAAGAGACCGAGTTATTTAGTTTTTCTCTTACTTCTGCATTATAAATAAATGTATTGCCTGTTTTTTCCGATTCATTTCTTAATGTTTCAAGTTGTTCCGGAGTATCAAAAGCATAATATGCATCGCCATTATTTATAAGAATATCTGCGTATTGTCTGTATATTGCTTTTTTGTCGCTCTGCCGGTAAGGGCCAAAATCTCCTCCCTCTTTGATCCCTTCATCAACAATTATTCCGCACCATTTAAGCGCCTCCATAATATATTCCTCTGCTCCTTCAACAAAACGCGCCTGATCTGTATCTTCAATTCTTAAAATGAAAATACCTCCGCTTTTTTTCGCGAAAATGTAATTATACAGGGCCGTCCTGACGCCTCCGATGTGCAAAGGCCCGGTAGGGCTTGGGGCAAAACGTACTCTGACTTGTGCCATATAAGGAATATATAGGTTAAAATATGTACAAAGATATACAAACCCGATTACATATAATACTATTACAAAAATCAGGTTTTGTACCATAGTTTTGTATTAATTTAGCAGAACTAATAATTACCACCTTTAAAGCTGTTCGTTATGAAGAAGATGAAGGCACTTGTCAAAGCCAGACCCGAAAAGGGGTTGTGGATGCAGGAAGTTCCTATTCCTGAACCGGGCCTTAATGATGTTATTATAAAAGTGCAGAAGTCAGCAATCTGTGGCACCGATCTCCATATTTATGAGTGGGATGAATGGTCACAAAAAACTATCAAAACACCAATGACGATAGGCCATGAGTACATGGGGCATATTGAAATGATGGGGGCAGGAGTTACCAATCTTAAAACGGGCGAAAGAGTAACAGGTGAGGGCCATCTGGCTTGCGGCCATTGCCGTAACTGTCGCCGTAGCAAGGAGCATGTGTGCGAAAATACTGTAGGCATTGGCGTACATATCGATGGATCATTTGCAGAGTATGTAAAGGTACCTGCCAAAAACGTGATTCCACTCGACCCTCGAATCCCTGACGAGTGGGCCGCGATTATGGATCCATTTGGAAATGCAACTCATACAGCTTTATCGTTCCCACTCCTTGGGGAAGATGTTTTGATAACTGGTTCGGGACTTATCGGAAGCATGGCCGTGGCGATTGCCAGGTTTGCAGGTGCAAGGTTCATTGTTGCAAGCGATCTAAGTGATTTCCGCCTTGACATCGCTAAAAAGATGGGGGCAACAATTACAGTCAATCCATCAAAAAGAGAAAAAATCTCTGATGCGGTTGCTAAACTTGGAATGAGGGGATTTGATATCGGACTTGAGATGTCGGGGTCGCCAAAAGCGTTCGTTGAGATGCTCAGCAATATGTACAATGGATCGAGCATTTCATTGCTGGGGATTCTCCCGTCGAACTTTGAAGTTCCGTGGAGTGATATCATTTTCAAGGCAATAACCCTGAAGGGTATCTATGGAAGAGAGATGTGGGAAACATGGTATAAAATGGAACAGATGATCATTGGAGGAATAGATCTGAATCCTGTTATCACACATCGTTTCTTTATAGATGACTTTCAGAAGGGTTTCGATGCCATGGAAGAAGGAAATTGCGGTAAAATAATCTTAAACTGGGAACAGGAGGGTAATAATCACAAGAAATAGCTTACTCTTCAAAAATTTTTACTATCTTGGATGTCATTGTTAAACTTTCATACATTTACATTTATGTCAAATATAGGTTCTTACGAGGAAAGACTTAAAGATTTTGACTGGTCAGTTTCTGAAAAGGAACTCGGACACAAGCATGGTGATAAAATAAATATAGGATGGTACTGCTCTGACCGGATTTGCCTGATGGGAAAGTCTGACAAAACAGCCCTTATTTATGAGGGATTTGGCGGTGTGGAAAAGAAATTTACCTTTAATGACATCCGCCTTGCAAGTAATACAATAGGCACATTCCTGGCGGGGCTTGGTATCAGGAATGAAGACAGGGTTTGTCTTTTTATGGACCGGATACCTGAATTGTACCTTTCTTTTCTCGGAGTATTAAAAATCGGAGCTATTGTTCAGCCCCTGTTTTCGGCATTTGGCGATGAATCACTTTTTGTAAGGCTCAATAATGCACAAACCCGTGCAATAATTACTCAGAGAAAACATTTACCAAAAGTGAAAAAAATAGTTGAGAGCCTTCCTTCCCTGGAATTTATTATCATCGTTGATCACAATAAAACAAAAGCTCTGGAAAACAAAGAGGTGCCATTTAGTCTGGATGCATCTTTCCCCGTTGAGAAGATGAATATCTATCCTACAGAAGCTGAATCACCCTCTGTGCTGCACTATACCTCCGGAACTACCGGACAGCCTAAAGGGGTAAAACATGTTCATTATTCTCTTATCTCACAATATCTTACAACAAAGTGGGTGCTTGACCTTCAGGAAGACGATATTTACTGGTGCACTGCTGATCCGGGATGGGTTACAGGCACTTCTTATGGTATTATTGGCCCCTGGAGCCTTGGCATCACTCAGTGTGTATTCGATTCAGGCTTCTCAGCCCAGGCCTGGTATAAGTTTATCGAGAAACAGAAAATCACGATGTGGTATTCAGCACCAACCGCTATCAGATCGTTGATGAAAGCAGGTGATGAAATAATTAAGGATTATGACCTCTCAAGTTTGCGACACCTTGCCAGTGTGGGAGAACCATTGAACCCGGAAGCTGTAATCTGGTCGCAAAAAAAATTCGGAAAGCCATTCCTCGATACTTTCTGGCAAACAGAGACAGGGTCAATAATGATTACAAATTTCCCCGGTATGAAAGTTAAGCCCGGTTCAATGGGCAAACCATTTCCCGGGATCGAGGGTGTAGTTTTGGATCCGGTAACCTTTGAGCCGATCAGAGAACCGGGGAAAATCGGGCTTCTCGCGTTCAAACCCGGATGGCCTGCCATGATGCGGGCATACTGGAACAATGATGCGAAGTACAGGGAGAAGTTTATAAATGGTTGGTACCTGTCGGGCGACAGGGCCAGAATAGACAATGAAGGATATTTCTGGTTTATCGGAAGAGATGATGATGTTATTAATACAGGAGGGCATCTGGTAAGTCCTTTTGAAGTTGAATCTGCTCTTCTCCAGCATCCTGCTGTCTGCGAATCTGCTGTTGTAGCTAAACCTGACGACGTTAACATGGAGGTGGTTAAGGCATTCATTACTTTAAAACCGGGAATTACTGCAAGCCCTGATCTTGAACTTGAAATAATGAACTTTATCCGAAAAAAACTTTCTCCCATGGCAATGCCACAAGAAATTGAATATATGGATAAGCTCCCAAAAACACGAAGCGGGAAAATTATGAGAAGACTACTTCATGCAAAGGAATGGGGCGAGGAAACCGGAGATATTTCCACTCTTGAAAACGATTAAATACTTAATATAAATCTTTAATTTAATGTGCTATGGAAGAGATGAAAGACATAATTCTGAATTATGTAAAAAAAGAATACATGGAAGACGAGGATGAAGAAATAACCTTTGATACTCCCTTGATATCAAGTGGCTATGTTGACTCATTCTCAATGGTGTCACTACTGGTTTTTATTGAGAATAAATTCAAGATAAAAATCCCACCTGCAAAGGCAACACCTGAAGCTTTTGACTCTGTGAATAATATGGTTGAGCTTGTAAATCAATATATTAAACAGTAATTATCCTTATTTTACAAACACGATGAGCTATAGCGACAAGATCAAGCATCTTTATCAGACCCAGCTCGGAGATATCCGTAATGCAGGGATCTATAAAGAAGAAAGGTTCATTCATTCTTCACAGGCTGCCGACATTGAAGTTGAGTTTCCATCAGGAGCCGATGTTAAGAAAGTCATAAATATGTGTGCTAATAATTACCTTGGCCTTTCAAGTCATCCGGAAGTTATAAAGGCAGCCCACGAGGGTCTGGAGAGCAGAGGTTATGGAATGTCGTCTGTCCGTTTTATCTGTGGCACACAGGACATTCACAGGGAACTGGAAAAAAAAGTTACTGAGTTTCTTGGTACAGAAGACACAATCCTGTTCCCATCATGCATGGATGCCAATGCAGGTGTTTTTGAAGCTATTCTGACAAGCGAGGATGTAATGATCTCCGACAGGCTTGTTCATGCTTCAATTATAGATGGGATGAGGCTATGCAGTGCACAGCATGATACTTTTAAACATTCAAACATGGAGCATCTTGAAGAAAAACTCCGGTTGCATGAAGATAAAAGGATAAAACTTGTAATTACCGACGGTGTCTTTTCCATGGATGGGGATATAGCTAAACTTGATGAGATGGTAACCCTTTGTGAAAAATATGATGCAATGATACTGGTGGATGATTCCCACTCAACCGGGTTCATTGGCAGAACAGGTCGCGGTACTCACGAGCATTGTAATGTTATCGGGAAAATAGATATAATAACTACCACCTTCGGAAAAGCCCTCGGAGGCGCATCGGGAGGATGTGTTTCAGGAAGAAAAGAGATAGTGCAGATGTGCAGACAGAAGGCCCGTCCTTATCTCTTTTCAAACACTATTGCTCCGGTAATCGTATCAGGTGTCCTGAGAGTATTTGATATATTATCCTCAAGTACAGAAAGGAGGGATAAACTGGAAAAAAATGCAGCCTACTGGAGAAAAGGATTAACAGAAGCCGGTTTTATTCTTAAAGATGGAGACAGCCCTATTGTTCCGGTAATGTTCTTTAATGCAAAATTATCCCAGGACTTTTCGAAAGATCTTTATAATGAAGGAATTTATGCTATTGGTTTCTTTTTCCCTGTTGTGCCTAACGGTCAGGCAAGGATAAGGACCCAGATATCTGCCGGACATGAGATTCACCATCTTGATAAAGCTCTGGCTTCATTCATTAAAGTCGGAAAAAAATATGGTATTCTGGGGATAACCAGGGAACAGATCGTGGCAAAATACGGACTGTGATTATTTCAATTGATGATTATCATCATGCTTTGTTTGCTCAGAAATCGCCAATTTTGCATTTTATTTGTAATGCAAAAGAATATAGATGTATAAAGCCTATAAGAATCATCTCAATACCCAGCTGAAAGAAATTAAAGAGGCCGGTCTTTACAAAAATGAAAGAGTAATTGTTTCACCACAGGGCGCTGAAATTGAACTTAATACAGGTCAAAAAGTTCTGAATTTCTGTGCCAATAACTACCTCGGCCTTTCAAACAATCCATCACTGATTGAAGCAGCAAAAACTTCTCTTGACAATTATGGCTATGGAATGTCATCTGTCAGATTTATTTGCGGTACCACTGACCTGCATAAAGAACTTGAGACTAAAATCTCTGAATTTTTCGGAACAGAAGAGACAATTCTCTATGCTGCCTGTTTTGACGCTAACGGAGGTGTTTTTGAACCTTTGCTTACAAGCGAAGATGCGATTATTTCTGATGCTCTGAATCATGCTTCAATAATTGATGGGGTTAGGCTTTGCAAAGCTCAGCGCTACAGGTACGAAAATGCCGATATGGACGATCTGGAAGCACAACTGCAACTCGCCCAGGAACAAAGGTTCAGACTTATCGTAACAGATGGTGTTTTCTCAATGGATGGTAATGTAGCTCCTCTTGATAAAATCGTAGAGCTGGCAAATAAGTATAACGCGATGGTGATGGTTGACGAATCACACTCAGCAGGGGTTGTCGGGAAAACAGGAAGAGGAGTTACTGAACTTTATAATATTACAGGAAAGGTTGAAATTATAACCGGCACCCTCGGGAAAGCGTTTGGTGGAGCAATCGGCGGGTTTACAACCGGTAAAAAAGAGATAATTGAGCTTCTCAGACAGAGATCGCGACCTTATCTGTTTTCAAATTCAATACCGCCAATGGTTGCAGCTGCCGGTATAAGGATGGTTGAAATGATGACTGAGAATAATGAGTTGCAGGAGAAGCTCCACCGGAATGCAGAATATTTTATTGCCGGGCTGAAAAATCTTGGGTTTGAC
The DNA here is from genome assembly GCA_037127735.1 of Bacteroidota bacterium. Taxonomy (GTDB): domain Bacteria; phylum Bacteroidota; class Bacteroidia; order Bacteroidales; family VadinHA17; genus LD21. The sequence goes on along the minus strand of JBAXXU010000002.1, from coordinate 63,181 downwards.
ATTAAACCCACTAAATCGGCAATTTGCGCAGTAATGCTTTATGATGCCAAACTATCTCAGGAATTTGCTGCCCGGCTTCTTAAAGAAGGAATTTATGTTATCGGGTTTTATTTTCCTGTTGTACCAAAGGATCAGGCAAGAATAAGAGTGCAATTATCAGCTGCCCATGAAGAAAAGCATCTCAACAAAGCTATAAAGGCATTTGGAAAGATCGGAAGAGAACTAGATATATTGAAGTAGTAAATTCTAAAGATGTCACATGGAAAATAATGAAACAGAATGTCTTCTGTGCAGAGGCACAGCTAAACTGAAACATAATAAATATCCCGGTTACCAGGAGCCATTGACTTACAAAATTTATCACTGTCATACCTGCAATACCGGTTTTTCTTTGCCCATGGATGATAGCACTGTTATTTATGAAAACATCTATAAAAACGGAGATAAAGTACCGGGGTATAACCGTTATTGGAGGTATGCTAAGAATATTAAAAAAATCTCTCAACCTTTGGATTACCTTGCACGAAATGATGATGATTATTGGAGTGTAAAGAAAGCTTTGGAAATGTTTGTAAAAGACAAAACATCAACAAAAATTCTGGAGATCGGAAGTGGGTTGGGCTATTTAACGTATTCATTAATAAAGGCAGATTATAAGGTTATTGGGCTGGATGTATCTCAAACGGCTGTCACTTTAGCAGCTAATACCTTTGGTGATCATTTTATTTGTAAAGATTTATTTGAATATGCTGAGTCCCACCCTGAATCATATGATATAGTGATCTTAACAGAAGTTATAGAACATGTAAATAAGCCTTTGGATTTTATTGATTCCATCATAAGATTACTTAAACCAGGTGGCCGGGCAATTATTACAACTCCAAATAAATCTTTTTATCCTTTAGAAGTAGTTTGGGCCTCAGACCTTCCACCTGTCCATTGCTGGTGGCTAGGTGAGGAATCAATGAATTTCATTGCCGAAAAACTTAATATTGGTATCAGCTTCATCAACTTCAGGGAGTACTTCAAGATGAATTATCGTGTTATTGGCATACGATCATTAAATGACAATAATTTACCAAAACCGTTTTTCAATAAAAACGGCGAGTTGATTAAACATGCTGCTTCAAAAGGGGATCTAAAATTCTCACTCCAATTGCTTTTAATCAAATTTCACTATTTGAACAAAGCTGCCGGAAAATTACAAGAATACACAAAAAGGATTTACGGAAAATCAAGAAAATTACTTAGTCCAAATGTAATTGTTTGTAAAGACAGAGGAAACAAATTGTGCGCAATTATGCTTAAACCATTAAGAAATTATAACAATGAATAACTTTTATCGATAAAATGCTTATTTTACCATCGACCTTATGACCCTTCGTCAGATATAGTTTTACAATACAATTTCACCTTTATGAAAGCACTTAACAGATTACGTAAATTTAAAAATCATATCCTGAATCCCATCAATGAACTGAGAGCAAAGTATTCCACTGATGATTTGGATAAGTTAGGGAAGATTTATGGAACAGATAAGGCAGCAAACCATTCTTATACAACTCATTATCAATTACATTTTAATAGATTCAGAGACAAGAAGATCAATCTGCTTGAAATTGGTGTCGGTGGATATGAAAAACCATATTCGGGTGGAAAATCATTAAAAATGTGGAAGAAATATTTTCAGCTTGGAAATATTTACTCTATAGATATTTATGATAAGTCTGCTCTTCAGGAGGATCGGATAAAAATTTTTCAGGGAAGTCAGGTAGATAAAATTTTTCTTGATAAGGTGTGTTCAGAGATAGGTAATATAGATATCATTATCGATGATGGCAGTCATATTAATGAACACGTAATTGAATCATTTAAAATATTGTTCCCAAAATTGAGTGACGGAGGAATTTATGTTATAGAAGATACCTGCACTTCTTACTGGCCAGATTATGGTGGTGACAGTACTAAATTTGACAATCCTGATACATCAATGAATTTTTTTAAAAAACTAACTGACGGTCTTAACTTCAAAGATTTTTTAAACCCTGAATACCAGCCGGTCTTTTTTGACAGGAATATTATCTCAATTCATTTTTACCACAATCTGATCTTTGTTTATAAAGGAAAGAATGAAGAGAATTCTACCAGTGCAAAAAAGGACCAGAAAATTGCTCCAAGCTAAAATACCTGTTTGTTGTCGTTTAATATATTACATATTCCCTGAACGAAGGATCAATTACATTAAACTAGCCACATTTCGATGACCCACAGTCTTTACAGATGAGACACCCTTCCTGATAAACCAGGTTATCCGAACCGCACTCACCACATTTACCTTTTGCTTTTGTTCCGTTTGGAATATATTTTTTCATGGCTCGTTCCACGCCGTTTTTCCAGTTGTTAATTGACTCACTGTCAAGCTTAAGCGACTGAACAAGATTAACAACATCTTGTATTGGCATCTCATGTCTCAACACTCCTGAAATAAGCTTTGCATAATTCCAGAACTCCGGTTTGAACATGTGCGAAAGGCCTTCAATATTTTTCTTATACCCATATTTGTCGGTAAACTGAAAGTCATAGCGCGTCTTACCATCATCATCTTTAATTTTGATAATTTTCCCCTTCATTATGCTTTTTGGAATAGGGAATATCTCCTCTTCGGCTATACCTGTGAATATCTCATAAGGTCTGCTTTCTTTCAGTCCGACAAAAGCAACCCACTTCTCTTCATTAATGTTAAACCTTATCACGTCACAATCCAGAATTTTAGGACGTTTCGGTCTTTCAGGACGATCCTCGGTCTTTCCCGCGATAAGTACTCCGGTTCTTGATCCATCGCGATATACCGTTGCTCCTTTGCATCCCGATTTCCAGGCGGTCATGTAAAGTTCGCTCACCAGCTCTTCTTTTGCATCTGCAGGAAGGTTTATGGTAACGCTTATTGAATGGTCAACCCATTTCTGGATTGCACCCTGCATCTTAACCTTCGCGATCCAGTCAACATCATTTGCAGTGGCTTTATAATATGGCGACTTCGCGATTATGGATTCAATTTCCTCATCTTTCATCCTCGTAACTTCATCCGAATCGTATCCATTCAGCTTCAGCCAGTCAACAAATTTATGATGAAATACATTGAATTCTTCCCACGAATCGCCAACATCATCCTTAAATGCCACTTTAACATCCTTGTCATTTGGATTAACCTTTCTTCTTCTTTTATAGAAAGTTGAAAAGATTGGTTCAATCCCGGAAGTTGTCTGGGTCATAAGGCTGGTGGTTCCTGTTGGAGCAATCGTCAGAAGGGCAATATTCCTGCGGCCATACTTAACCATGTTATTATACATAACCGGATCGGCTTCCTTCATCCTCAGTATGAAAGGATTGTTTTTTTCACGTTCCTCATCATAAATTGCAAATGCACCCCTCTCTTTTGCAAGATAGGTTGAAGATTTGTATGTTTCGAGCGCAAGGGTTTTATGAACTTCAACTGAGAAATTTGTAGCATCTTCACTGCCATATCTCAGTCCAAGACCGGCAAGCATATCTCCTTCAGCCGTTATACCTATTCCTGTTCTTCTTCCCTCTTCCGCTTTTATCCTGATATTTTTCCAGAGGTTTCTTTCAACGCGTTTCAATTCTTCAATTTCGGGATCCGCATCTATTTTTACAAGAATTGCATCGATCTTTTCCAGTTCAAGATCAATAATGTCATCCATTATACGTTGTGCAAGTCCTACATGCTCTTTATATAATTCAAGGTCAAATTCAGATTTATCGGTAAATGGATTGTTGACATAGCTGAACAGGTTAATTGCCAGCAGACGGCAGCTATCGTACGGGCACAAAGGAATTTCTCCGCAAGGATTTGTAGAGACTGTGGCATACCCGAGATCGGCATAACAATCGGGAACGCTCTCCTTTATTATTGTATCCCAAAATAATACACCCGGTTCGGCCGACTTCCATGCATTATGGATAATCTTGGTCCATAAATTAACTGCATCGATGTCTTTTGCAAACTTCGGATTATCAGATTTAATCGGATATTGCTGTCTGAATAGCGATTTATTTTCAACCGCTTTCATGAAATCGTCGGTAAGCTTAACCGAGATGTTTGCCCCGGTAACCTTTCCGCTTTCAAGTTTTGCATCAATAAATTTACCTGAATCGGGATGTTTGATGGAGATTGAAAGCATAAGTGCCCCTCTCCTGCCGTCCTGTGCCACTTCGCGTGTTGAGTTGGAATATCTTTCCATGAATGGGACTACTCCTGTTGAGGTAAGCGCGCTATTTAGTACAGGAGTTCCTTTTGGTCTGATATGCGAAAGATCGTGACCAACTCCTCCACGGCGTTTCATAAGTTGTACCTGTTCCTGGTCAATTTTCATTATCCCCCCATAGGAGTCTGAAGATCCCTCGTTACCAATGACGAAACAATTGGATAATGAGGCTATCTGGTAGCCATTTCCAATACCTGTCATTGGTCCGCCCTGGGGAACAATATATTTGAAATCTTTCAGGACGTTGTAAATCAGATCTTCAGAAAGCGGGTTTATATATTTCTTTTCCACCCGGTGTATTTCGCGGGCCAGCCTGCGATGCATATCGTCAGGTGTTTTTTCATACAGGTTCCCGAATGAATCCTTTAATGCATATTTATTTGCCCATACCCGTGCAGCCAGCTCATCTCCCCTGAAGTACTGAATACTTGCTTCCACAGCTTCCTCGTGAGAATAAACAGCTTTTTCTTTTGATCTGGTAATATCTTTCCCTTCCACTGTTTTCCGTACCGCGGTCGCTGATTGTTCTTTCGATATCTTTTCTATAGCGATAGATGATTCCCGGACAAATAATTCTTCCATAAATTTTTGTTACTCTCTGATTATAATGAGATTAAATGACCACTGACTATTTAAGCGGGTAAATGCTAAATTAAGAAAGTGCGCATTTCAATGCAAGAGTAAAAATTTAACTTTATTAACATTTGATGATATAGTTATGAACTATTTGCTTAATATCTGATAATCTGTTATTTAGATAGTTTTTATAGTGTTAATTTATTAACACCTCCAGGCGTTCTGTTCTACTCAACAACATTTATGAAACCGCTCCGCTTTAATAAAAAAGAGGCTGTCAGAATCTGACAGCCTCCTGAAACAAAAAGAAATTTATTAGTTAAAAATGTATCTTAAGCCGATCTGGCCTCTCCAGCGTGATACATAATCAGACAAATAATATGCATTACGATTGGTCATCCCGGCTCCATCGTATGTAAATGTTGGGGTGGAGGCTGAAGCGGAACTCTGTCCTTTATAGTTTATAAGACTGAATTGCTGGTTTGAAGCGTAGATCACATGACCCCACTCCTTATTTAGCATGTTACCCAGATTAAGAATATCGAAACTTATCTGTAACTTATTTGTTGAACTCCCGACTTTAACCTTAATCTCCTGGAGTAAACGGAAATCAAACTGATCCTGGAAGGGCAGACGCGCAGCATTGCGTTCTGCATACTCTCCCCTGTGTTTGCTAAGATATTTATCTTTAGCAATAAAGGCATCAAGAGCAGCCCATTGTTCATCAGGAGTCACGGCAGGAGCAGAACCTGTGGCAGGAATAGTAATCAGATTAATATCTGATTGTGTGGCAGGGATAAAGATCATATCATTAGAAGAGCCATCATTATTCATATCCCCGTTATAAATGTATGAATGAGTCTGCCCTGACTGTCCGCTATAGTACAGAGATACCTGCGTAGCCAACAATCCATTCAGATATTCTTTCCTGTATGATACAAGACCTGTAATTCTTGATCCCAGGTCGAAGTTTGATCTGGTAAGGCGAAGATCATTCAGGCCATAAACATTGTTGACATAACGCCAGTTCGAGTAAGCTACACTAGAAGTCCCCGAATTGAGATCCATCGACTTTCCATATGTATATGACGCCTGGGCATTGAACCCATTAGTAAATTGTTTCTGCAACATGAAAACAAAGTTATAGGAATACCCCTTGCTGGTGTTTTCAAACCTAATGATCTCTTCAAAATTTGGATCGATTCTACCTGAAACATATCGTGGCCGTTGATCAACTCCGACAAATGCAAAGGCTGGGTCGACCTGCCTGTTCAGATTAATAAAATTTACATTGTTGTAAGTTTTACTGAAAATTCCTTCTACTGTTGCAATTATACCATAAGGAAGTTTTTGATCAATTGCAAGATTGGTTCTGAATACCTGTGGAAATTTCAAATTTTTATCAACAACATTTATAGCTCCCCTCCCCGCGATTTTTCCAAGATCTTCGGCAAGTTTCTGAGAATAAGGATCTGCTACAAAATTCAATCCGGCAGGATTGGTTATCGGGTTTCCACTTGAGGATGAGTTCCCGGTACTGTAAGTCCCGTTAAGTTCCCCGTTGTTGGCAAATTGGTTTGAAATCCATACAAAAGGTACTCTTCCCGTGAACAGACCTGTGCCGCCTCTTACCTGTGAGGTCTTATTTCCTAAAACATCCCAGTTGAATCCCAGACGAGGAGACCACATGATCTTCGTTTTTGGAAGAGAGCCTGTTGCAACTCCTTCTGCAGCATATGCTGTGTTAAACGCGTTATTTGCTACAGGTGAATCAGGAAATACCGGAACATCTATGCGTAAACCACCCGTTACCTGCATTCTGTTTGTTAACTGGTATTCATCCTGTCCATAAAACCCTAATTGCATAGCATTAAAACTAGCCGCACCCTTACTTTGTGATGGATTATCTGTGTTATCAAAAGAATAACTTATTGCATAATAAGTCGGGGCAACTTCGTCAGCTGTTCCCACAGATTCCCAGTTAGGAAGAGTTTTATAGGCATAACTTCCGTAAATATTCTGGACAAAAAGATTATAAAATGAATAGAATTCATTATGGGTGCCAACTGTAATTGTATGTTTTCCTTTGAAAATGCTGAATTCATCATCCAATGAAAAAATCTTCTGTTTAAGCAAATTGGCAACGGATGAGTACTCACTTCCAAGGGTTGCGGTCTTACCACTTCCGAGATTTATTAATACTGTTGGGAAATTAGCACCTAAAGGTTCGCGATCGTCAAGAACGGTTGTATATCCCAGCATAAGCCGATTGGACATTTTATTACCTAATATACTGTTAAGTTCTAAACCTGTTGAATTAGTGGTACTTGGAAAGAATATACCATTGTTATAAAACCGTAAAGCATTAGGAGAACGGCTGTTACTGATGTTTTCGCCATACGTGTAACTATGTCTGAGAGTTAATTTATGCTTGTTGCTTATATTCCAGTTAACCTTAGCAAGAATTTTATTGCTGTTTGTTTCATTATTGATATCCAGATAACTCCCGGGATTGTAACCGGGAGCAACTCTGTTCACAACTGCAAGAATCCTGTCGACTTCTTCAAGAGTGATATTAGAGGTAGCCGTTCCGGGTACATTTGCCAATGGGTAAGATTGTCTTGTAATTTCACCGCTTAAAAAGAAAAACAGTTTGTTTTTAACAATTGGGCCACCAAGTGTGAATCCACCTTGCCAATCTTTTTGTGTTGCAACTGCAAGACTTGTATTTGTTTTTGGTTCATTTTTTCCGACAAATTTTTGATTATTGCCAAAAAAATACGCAGTTCCCTTAAAATTGTTTGTTCCGCTTTTTGTTACTGCATTTATCCCACCACCTGTAAAGCCACCCTGCCGTACATCATAAGGAGCAATGTTGATCTGGAACTCTTCGATTGCATCGAGACTTATTGGCTCAATCCCTGCCTGACCACCATTGGTACCCGATGAGGTGAGACCAAAAACGTCATTGTTTACCAGTCCGTCAATGGAGAATTGATTGTACCTGTTATTGCTTCCTGCAAAAGAGGTACCGGATCCGGAGGTATTTGCAAGCGGACTTATTTTTGTAAAGTCTCTCAGACCTCTTGAAATAGTAGGTACAGCATTAACGGTTTCGTTTGAAAGGTTAATAGATGCGCCTGTTCTATCCGAATTGATAATGCTGTTCTTCCCGGCAGAAACGATAACTTCACTTAGTTCTGTTACCAAAGGGGAAAGATTAATTGCCATATCGACTACGTTACCCAGGCTTAAATTAATATCATTGTAAACCTGCGCTTTATAACCGATAAAAGAAAGAGTGATCTGGTATGGTCCTCCAACTCTCATGTTGGGAATTACAAAACGCCCATCTCCACTTGTAAGAACACCGTACTGAGTGCCTGAAGGAAGATGAATAGCAACAACAGAAGCACCAGGAAGGGTTTCATTCTTTTCGTCAACAACACGCCCTTTAAGACCGGCTGTTGTAACCTGACTGAATGTATTCGACACAAGTGCCACAGCCAGCAGAATTGTAAGACTTAGATTAAGAAAAAGTTTTTTCATATAAATGAATTTAGGTTTAAGGATTAAGAATTTTTCGATAAGGTTAGCGTAATTAATTGATAGTTTGGTTACACCGGAAATACAAAAATTTTAAATCCGAGCGATCAAATTACGTCACTTTAAATCAACCTTATCAATTTAGAAATGATTAGTTTTTAACAATTTATGAGCTTAATTTGTTAATATCTTATTGTGAAATTTCCTGTAAAAATCTGGCAGTTGCTCCGGCATTTTTATCAATATAACCGACTGCTGCTTTTGCTGATTTTAAGTAAAATTGCTCATCTGTCAACCATTTGTCAAGAATAACTGAAAAAAATTCAAATGAATCGAAAGTCATTGCTCCCTTTTCATTAATTAAATCAACTGCCTCTCTGAATTTTTTATACCTTGGACCAAACATGACAGGTATTCCCCAGCATGCCGGCTCGAGTATATTGTGGATACCTTTCCCGAAACCTCCGCCAATTGCTGCAATATATGCATATTTATACGCCGAAGAGAGCATCCCGATATTATCAATAATCATAACTCTCGCATCAGCTGAAGCTTCACTTAATTCAGAAAATCTGACATGGCTGACAGTAAAAAGTTTTTCAAGTCTTTCGATATTTTGCTTATCAATTTCATGCGGGGCGAAAACCCACTTCATCCTGCCGGGGAACTTGTTTATATATCGTGCAATAATCTCTTCATCCTGTTTCCAGCTGCTACCCGCGAGAAATAACTTTTCATCTCCTCTGAACTTTCCTAAACGCGGAATATCTTTTGCAGTACCGGTTATCTGAATAACCCTGTCAAACCTTGTATCGCCGGCAAGCAATACATTTTTCATGCCGATACCTGAAAGTAAATTAAACGACCCCTGATCCTGGACAAATATCCTTTCAAACTTTCGCAGCATGCCTATGAAAAATGACCCGTACCATCTGAAAAAATGCTGGTCTGGTCTAAAAATAGCCGAGACTAAATAGAGCGGAATACTATTCTTGTAAAGCGCTGATATATAATTGTTCCAGAACTCATATTTCACGAAAATAACAAATTCGGGTTTCACTAAACCGATGAATTTTTCTGCATTTCGCGGAGTATCGACAGGCAAATAGCTTATGCAGTCAGCATCAGGATAGTTCTTTCTGATCTCAAATCCTGAAGGTGAAAAAAATGTAAGCACAATTTTAAAGTCCGGTCTCTCTTGTTTTATGGCTTCAATTACCGGCCTTCCCTGTTCAAACTCTCCTAGCGAGGCACAATGGATCCAAATAGTCCGATCCCCGGGTTTTATCTTTGCTGAAATTTTTTCGGCCCAGTTTTTCCTGCCTTTAACCCATAATGAAGCTTTGGAATTAAATGGAGAAATAAGATACGCCAGAACCGAAAAAATCACAATTCCAATATTGTATAGTACTTTCATTATGGCTGCATTTGAATAGCCAAAGGTAATAAAAATAGGATAATGGCATACTGTAGGGACAGGTCGCGACCTGTCCCTACAAGGTCGCGACCTGTCCCTACAAGGTCGCGACCTGTCCCTACGGGCGCCGTTGTGCCGATGTGCCTTTATTTTATATCTTCATGTTGATGCTATAGATAAATTAACTTCTATTTTTGTATGAGAATATCTTAATCCCCATGGTAAGACTTATTGCCCTTATTATCTCAATTGTTCTGCAGATCATTGCCGCATCAATTGCATTGGGATTCATGAAGCTTACCAAATACAGGCTCTCGTGGATATTACTTTCTCTCTCTTTTGTTTTCATGACTGTGCGTTCAATCATCCAGCTTTTTGAATATTTCAGAGGAACACCTTCTTATACCTGGCGGATGATCGATGAATGGACAGGAGTTCTTGTTGCAGTTATGATAATTAGCGGTGTTGTCCTCATCCGTGAACTATTCTACTCACTTAAACGTGCAGAAACAGACAGGGTGCGTTCTGAAAAAAGGGTAATAAATGCTATAATTAACACGGAGGAAAATGAGAGGAAAAGGTTCGCAAAAGATCTGCACGATGGACTTGGACCAATCCTCTCAACAGTGAAAATGTCTCTTTCAGCGCTAAATGACAGAATAAAGGATCCTTCAGGAATGGTGATCCTCAATAATACCAACCATCTTGTAAACGAAGCTATTAATACTATTAAAGAAATATCAAATAATCTGAGTCCGCATATGCTGTCGAATTTTGGACTGGCCAGCGCAATAAGCGCTTTTAGCGCCAAAATAAATCAGACAAAAGCAGTTGAAATTGATTTTAAGACAAATATGGAAAACCAACGACTTGAAAATGAAAAGGAAGTGGTTATCTACAGGGCTGTCTGTGAGCTTATAAATAACTCTATTCTCCACTCGGGAGCTTCGAGGATTGAGATAGAATTGAACAAACAACAAAAATTTATTACCTTGCAGTTTTATGATAATGGCCGTGGTTTTGACACATCCACTCTGAGCAAGGAAGAAACTAAAGGAATGGGATTGTCAAACATTGAGACACGCGTGAAAACTGTTGAAGGAGTATTTATTCTGGAAAGTGCCGCGGGAAAAGGAACCAGCGCCCTTATCAAAATGATTGATTGAGTCTTTGTATATCAGAATTACTTGCAATGGAGAAAATACGTATAATAATAGCAGACGATCACCAGCTCTTTCGTAACGGATTAAAAATACTTCTTAATGCTTTCCCCGAATTTGAAGTGACCGGTGAAGCATCAAACGGGGAAGAGTTTCTCAAAATTCTGAATAATACCGGGGCAGATGTTGCTCTTATGGACATCAACATGCCGTTGATGGATGGTATTGAAGCTACAAGGAAAGGCCTTAAACTTTGTCCGGGAATTGACATTATCGCTCTTTCAATGTACGGAGAGGAAGAGTATTATTATAAAATGGTGGATGCAGGAGCGAAAGGATTTCTGCTAAAAGATTCAGATATTTCCGAAGTTAAAGAAGCCATCCTTACAGTGAGAAAAGGAGGCAGCTATTTCTCGCAGGAGCTGCTTTATCATGTCATTCAGAAGATCAAACATCGCGAAAATGAGAGTAAAACTGCCAACCTGTCAAAAAGAGAAAAAGAAATTCTGTTTAAAATATGCGAAGGTTTCTCTAACCAGGAGATAGCTGAAACCCTTTTTATCAGTAAAAGAACTGTTGATAAACACAGAGCTAACCTTCTGGGAAAAACCAATTCCAAAAATACAGCAAGCCTTATACTTTTTGCAATAAGAAATAAACTTATCACCATTTAACACTCATTTACCTGTTTAATTATTAAACTTCTGAAAAGACAAAAAGAAAAAGACAAAAGACAAAAAGAAAAAGACAAAAGACAAAAGGAAAAAGACAAAAGGAAAAAGACAAAAGGAAAAAGACATTATGAAAAACAACCATAAAAATCAACTTTACATAAAAAATATTGCAAATGGCTGTAAATGAATGACTTTTATCTTTTTACTTTTGTCTTTTATCTTCTGAATTAATAATACAGGTTAAGTAAAGAACATCAATCTATATGGCCGAATCACATATTCTGGGTCAAAAAGGGGAAGATCTGGCAAACGATTATCTGAAAAATGCCGGCTTTAATATCCTGTTCCGAAACTGGAAATGGGGGAAACATGAAATTGATATCATTGCTGATAATAAGGATATTATCGTTTTCGTGGAAGTAAAAACCCGCACTGACGATTACCAGATGCATCCTGTAACAGCGGTAACCAACGAAAAACAAAAATCAATTATTTATGCTGCCGATGGCTACCTTCAAAAGTTTAATGTAAATAAGGAGGGCCGGTTTGATGTAATCACAATAATAAAAACAGGCGAGACATACGATATAGACCATATCGAAGGAGCCTTTTATCCAACACTGAGATAAAACTTATTATGGACATCGAAACATTAAGAGAATATTGCATCTCGAAAAAAGACGTTACAGAAAGTTTCCCTTTCGGTGATGATACACTTGTATTTAAAGCGGGGGGGAAAATCTTTGCTCTGGTAAATCTCAACGACGATCTGAGTATTAACCTGAAATGTGATCCCGTACTTGCAATCGATCTGAGAGAAAGATACTCTTCAGTAACACCTGGTTACCACATGAATAAGAAACACTGGAACACAATAAATCTTGATGGGACAGTTCCTGATAAAGAGGTTTTTTCGTGGATCGACCATTCATATAGCCTTGTTTTCGGAAAGAAAAAATTGTAAGGTAACAAACGAACAATAGAACAATCGAAGTCAGAAATCAGAACTGTTTCCTTCTATAGTAACTTCTGCACTCTTAATTCGTTTGTTCAAATGCTTTGCCAGCCGTAGCAATTTTTATTGCGCAGGATGGATCTTTAATCAAAATAACTGATCTTAATTAATTTTGGTTTTGGTTTTTTCATAGCTTTACTCCTCGGAAAAAATGTTCAGACGATAATCAGGTTAAATAGAAATTAAAATTACAACTATATGAAAAACCGTATTCTTCTTTCAATTATTCTTTCTATTTCTATTTCAATTTTACCCTCCTTTGCCCAAAATAAAAATAAAGCCCTTCAGAAAAATGAAGAGGGTTACAAGTTTACTCCGGTGATTGAATTAAAAGCCACTCCTGTCAAAAATCAGGCTGGAACCGGAACCTGCTGGTGTTTCGCCACGACTTCGTTCATTGAATCAGAACTCCTTCGTATGGGAAAAGGAGAATATGATTTGTCAGAAATGTATATAGTAAGATATAACTATGCCGACAGGCTGAAAGACAACTTCATGCAACAAGGTAAAGGAAACCTGGGACAGGGAAGTGTCGGACATGACTGGATCGTAGAATTTGTTAAAAATGGAATTATTCCGGATGAAGTATATACGGGTCTGAATTACAGCATGCCTAACCATAACCACGGTGAGCTTAATGCTTTTGTAAATGCAATCGCTGCTGTGCCTCTCAAGAGAAACAAGGAAAGCGATCAGTATTTCAGTATAGTTGATGCAGTACTCGACACTTATCTTGGAAAAGTTCCCCAAACCTTTACATATAAAGGAGTCGGTTATACTCCAAAATCATTCTCGGCAAGCCTCGGAATTAATCCCGATGATTATGTTGAGATCACTTCGTTCACATTTTTCCCATTTTACACACAGGGAGTCGTTCCTATTCCAGACAACTGGAGGAAAATGAATTATTACAATGTCCCTCTCGATGAACTTATAGCAATTATGGATTCTTCCCTCACAAAAGGATATACTGTTGCCTGGGATGGCGATGTAAGCGAAAAGGGCTTCTCTCATTCTAAAGGTGTTGCAATTATACCTGATGTTGAAAATATTGACCGGTACTCTGCTGCCGACAAGGCCAGGTTTGGTAAAATGACCAATGAGGAACGCACAGCTGAAGCCTACAAATTCAGCAGCCCTTTTCCTGAAATAAAAGTAACGCAGGAATCGCGTGAAGCAGGTTACGATAATAAAACCACCACAGACGATCACCTGATGCACCTGACCGGTATTGTTAAAGATCAGGACGGTAACAGATATTATATTACAAAGAACTCATGGGGAACTGAAAGAAATCCTTTTGGAGGAAATCTTAATATGTCTGAGAATTATGTTCGTGCCAAGACAATTGCGATCATGGTTCACAAAAACGCTATCCCTGCCGGAATCAAAACAAAACTGGGGCTTTAAGAGATTATTTTTCCCTGCCCGGTGTTTTTCACCCCCAAACCTCCTTATGGGATTGGGGGGTTAAATACTATTCAACCAACAGATTACAACCCCTGATATCGCTGTTGTCGAACCTGCCCAGAACTTCAAAGCCACCGTCTTCATGAAGCCTTCCGAGATCACTTGTGGCAATAAATGAACATGAATTTATATTTGCCAGATCAATAATGTTGATCCCACCTGTTTTACCTGTTTCAGTATAAAGAGAGAGAGGATCCTGAGGGTCCCTTATCAGTATTTTCATCCAGGGCGGACAATAAAATATACCGTTACCTTTCGAATAGGCCTGGCTTATCAGTTCAGTCATTCCATATTCTGAATGTATTGAAGTCATATTGAATTTCTCTTTCAGAATATTATGAAGCTCCAGACGGGTTAACTCCTTTCTCCTGCCTTTCATGCCTCCTGTCTCCATAACAATGAACTCTGACAGATCGGGTGAATGTTTTTCAGCCAGATCAAGAAGGGCGAAACTGACTCCGAGAAATAATGTTTTCTGGTTTTCTTCCTTTGATCTCTTAATCACATACATAAGATCCTCAATGTTTCCATTATAGAAGCCACTGAGTGGATGCCCGCTTCTTTTTATAAGTTTATCAGCCATATAAACAAGAGAAGAACCTTTTCTTTCAGAATATGATGGTAGCAAAGCCATAATTAAATATTGCACGGGGTCTCCAAAAAATAGATTAAAAGTTTTTAAGAAACTTTTCTCATATAAACTTAAATCATTTATGAAATGTCTTCCCGGTGAAAATCCGGTTGTGCCGCTGCTTTCAAAGATCATTTCGACAGGAAGGTTGCCGGTAACAATTTTATGATTCCTGAAAAATTCCACGGGAAGGAATGGTATTCTTGCAAGAGTATCAACTGCCTTCCGCTTCCTTCCCAGACTATCTGTAAATATTTGATAAACAGTGTTTTTTAAATACTGAAAATCAAATATTTCCAGAGCTGTTTGCAAAAAGTCTGACTGATTTTTAATGTTGAAAATTCTATCCCGTAAATCCGTTTTCATTTACCCGGAAAAGTTGAGGACCCATCGGGCTGATAAACCCATTCGAATTTACATTCTCCGTATGGGAGGTTATTCCTCATCTCATTGACTGTACTAATTACCCTGATCTTCGCGTAGCTTTCGCTTCCGGACCTGTATATCCAGACCTGATTATCACTTATCGGATCTGCCATATCCTGCCAGGACGAGGCGGAAAATGTTTTCAGATTGCCAAAGGCTAATTTAGCTGCTGCCTCATCGGCAAATTCTCCGTACTTAAAAAATGATGGTTTTAGATTATTAGCCTGTAATGTTAATCTGTGGGGCAGATTGTCAAAATTAACATATAAAGTAATATCCGGCTCTGGTTTACCAATAGTTGAAACAAGGCTTGCCTTGGAAAATGAAAAACCATAAACGTAATAAGTAGTTGACTCGTAAGTAGTATTATCAATTGTATCAATGCCCGATGTACGTGTTGATTCGACTTTCGTGCAACCTGTCAGCAGTGAGAATGTTGCAAGTAAAATAAATGATGTTCTCTTCATAATTAATACAAAGATAAAAAAAAGGCCGCACCTGAATGCAGCCTGTTAACAATAATATAAGGTATATCTCCCTTTCTCCTTTTCTCCCCCTCTCCCTTTCTCCTTTTCTCCCTTTCTCCTTTTCTCCCCCTCTCCCCTTCTTAATCTTCTATTCTCCCCGAATCGCGGTTATACCCGGAAGTTTTTTCCCTTCCATGTACTCAAGCATGGCTCCACCACCGGTTGAAACATAACTGACTTTATCAGAAAGACCGTTTTTGTTGATAGCAGCAACAGAGTCGCCGCCACCGATAAGACTAAAGGCTCCTTTCGCCGTGGCAGCAGCTATTGCTTTAGCAACAGCCGTTGTGCCCTTTGAGAATTTTTCCATCTCGAATACACCCATCGGTCCATTCCATAAAATTGTTTTTGAATTTTCAATGACGGTTGAAAATTGTTGAATGGATTTTTCTGCAATATCCAGGCCCAGCCATCCGTCTTCGACAGCATCAACGGCAGTAACAGATGTATTGGCATCATTATCAAACTTATCGGCATTCAGGCTGTCAACAGGAAGGTAAAGATTCACATTTTTTTCTTTAGCCTTTTCAATAAGTCTCAAAGCAAGATCAAGTTTATCCTCTTCACAAAGCGATTTACCGATTTTGCCACCCATGGCTTTAATAAAGGTATAGGTCATTCCGCCACCGATAATCAGATTATCTACCCTGTTAAGCAGATTCTCAATAAGCATAATCTTATCTGATACTTTTGCTCCTCCCATTATGGCTGTAAAGGGTCTTTGTGAATTATTTAACACCTTATCCATTGCAGCCAGCTCACTGTTAATGAGATACCCGAACATGATATTCTCTTTCGGGAAATAATCAGCCATGACGGCAGTTGTAGCATGAGCTCGGTGCGCTGTCCCGAATGCATCATTAACATAAATTTCAGCATAACCTGCCAGTTTTTTCGCCATCTCTTTCTGTCTTATCTTCATGTCGGCTTTTGCTGCTTTTTTCTCTTCTTCTGTTACTGTCTCAGGCAGAATGGGTTTCCCTTCCTCTTCAGGATAAAACCTTACGTTCTCAAGAAGCAGTATCTCTCCCGGTTTCAATGCCGCAGCCATTTTTACTGTAGGTTCCCCAAGGCAATCATCGGCAAAGAGAACACTTCTGCCAAGAAGTTTCTCAAGAACAGGAAGGACAGGCTTAAGTGAATATTTTTCCATCCTCCCCTCCGGTCTTCCCAAATGAGACATGAGAATCAGCGAACCACCATCGTTGATAATCTTATTGATTGTCAGTAATGCTCCCCTTATCCGGGTATCATCGGTTACTGTAAAAGTTTTTTTGTCGAGGGGGACATTAAAATCCACCCTGACAATTGCTTTCTTTCCCCTGAAGTTAAAATCCTGAATCATTTTCATAGATTAAATATTTATATTGAAATGGATAACTTTTCTTTTGCAAACCTACATTTTTTTTAGAAATATTCTAATGAGTATCAACATTAAATAGCAGCCTATCCCATGTCGCTTGAAAATCAATTTATTTACCCCATCCCCAACCTTGCTCTGCCGTAGCGGCTACGCGAAGGCGAGGGGGGAGTAAATTGATTTTGACTTCGTCGAGCTCCTCGCTTCGCATCGTCGGTTCTTCGCTCCCCTTGGGGCCGGGGTAAACGAAGAAAATCAATATGTTTTTGGGTAACTAAGCTGGTTTACATACTATTTCAATCAGGAGCTTAAACATGGATTGGTCTGCATGTATCGAATTTGGATAATTGATAGAATTTAAAAAGATTGATTAATTTTGAAAAAAAAGTTATGGCAAAAATTACATTAAAAGGAAACCTTGTAAATACATGCGGAAACCTTCCTTCAAAAGGAAGTAACGCTCCTGAATTTACGCTTGTAAAATCTGATCTTTCAAACCTTTCCCTGTCAGATCTCCAGGGGAAAAAACTCATACTGAACATATTCCCGAGTCTTGACACTGCGGTGTGTGCTACCTCGATCCGAAAATTCAACCAGCTGGCAGCAGGGAAAAATAATACGGTAGTCCTCGCAATTTCAAAGGATCTTCCATTTGCCCATGGCCGGTTTTGCTCTACTGAAGGAATAACAAATGTTACCACTCTTTCAGGATTCCGCGATCAGGCTTTTGGAAAATCGTATGGCATCGACATAATAGATGGCCCGCTTGCCGGGGTTTATGCCCGGAGTATTGTAGTTGTTGATGAAACCGGGAAAGTAACTTATACACAGCTTGTTCCGGAGATAACTCAGGAGCCTGATTATGATGCAGCGCTTGCAGCGTTATAATTTGCAGAAAAAACAATTGCAGGATGAATTTCTCGCGGATACCTGGTCAAAAAGAAATAATCAGTAAGCTTCTACGTTCCGTTCAGGAAGAAAGAGTAAGCCATGCCCAGTTGTTTACCGGTCCTGAAGGATGTGGCAGTATGGCCCTGGCTTTGGCCTATGCCGGTTATGTCAGTTGCGAGAACCGGACGGAACATGACTCATGCGGCACATGCAAGTCGTGCGTCAAATATGAGAAAATGATCCACCCCGATCTGCATTTTGTCTTTCCTGTGATAAAAGGGAAAAAAACTACAGACCCTGTAAGTGATAATTATATAGAAGAATGGCGTGACTTTGTAAAAAAGACTCCCTACTTTACTATTAATAACTGGCTCGATTCAATCGAAGTTGGTAACGCTCAGGGGATGATATTCGCTTCTGAAGCTTCTGAGATAATAAAAAAGCTTAACCTTAAAACATTCGAATCGGATTTTAAAATAATGATCATCTGGCTTCCCGAAAAAATGCATCAGGCAACTTCTAATAAGCTTCTGAAAATGATTGAGGAGCCACCCGAAAAAACTCTCTTTCTCCTTGTTTCAGAAGAGCCGGATAAGGTGATCCCTACCATACTTTCGAGATGTCAGCTTGTGAAAATTCCATCCTTCACCGATCATGATATTGAAAAATATCTTGTAGAACGGTTTAATACTGCTACTGACAAAGCTGCAGATATATCGCGTGTTTCCAATGGGAATATCACCAGGGCTATTGAACTATGCGAAAACGAAGATTCCTCACTCGCTAATCTTGGACGTTTTAAAAGTCTTATGAGATATGCATGGAAACGCGACATCATTTCAATCATCACCTGGTCGGAGGAGATTGCAGCAACCGGCAGGGAAGCGCAGAAGAACTTTATCTCTTTTTCTCTGAGAATACTTCGTGAAAACCTTATGCTGTCTCTTGATCAGAAAAAAAACAGTCTGGTATTTCTTACCGGTGAAGAGGCAATCTTCTCAGGAAATTTCCATCCTTTCATCAATCAGAAAAATATCTATCCGCTTACGGAAGAGCTTAATCTGGTCTATTCGCATGTTGAAGCAAACGGTAATGCCAAAATCATATTTCTTGACCTTGCACTGAAAGTAACAAGACTCATCCGCTGATCCTGAAACCTAATGTTGAATTTAATGCTTTTATTCACTACTTTTGCGGGGTAATTTCGATAGCTTAATAGTTTTATGACAGATAATGAAGATGTTCAATGGCAACCCGGTGAAGAGATCCGGATGCCGGATATAACATATAAACCCGGATATAATAAACTGGATTCATTCAACTGGCTGAAAGATCTTCCAGCCGTTACTGATGAAAATGATATTGTGGAAATCCGCTTCAAGAATACAAGAAAAGGATTTTTCAGGAATGTCAATGGACTCAGGCTTGAGATCGGCGATGTTGTAGCGGTTGAAGCCTCGCCAGGGCATGATATTGGAAGAGTTTCGATGTTAGGAGCTCTGATTGATGAACAACTGAAAAAACTTAAAGTCCATTCATCACCTGATGACCTGAAAAAAGTGTACCGTAAAGCAAAAGCTGCTGATATACAGAAGTGGGAAGAAGCAAAAAAACTTGAAACCACCACAATGCTGCGGTCAAGAAAGATTTCTGAAGAGCTCAAACTTAATATGAAGATCGGGGATGTTGAATACCAGGGAGATAAAACAAAAGCAATCTTTTACTACATTGCCGATGAAAGGGTTGATTTCCGCCAGCTGATTAAAGTCCTTGCCGATGAGTTCAGGGTAAGGATTGAGATGCGCCAGATTGGCGCTCGTCAGGAAGCAGGAAGGATCGGGGGAATCGGCTCATGTGGAAGAGAGCTCTGCTGTTCTACCTATATAACTAATTTTATTTCTGTTACAACAACTCATGCAAAATACCAGGAGTTATCTCTGAACCCGCAGAAACTCGCCGGACAATGCAGTAAACTGAAATGTTGCCTCAATTTTGAGCTCGATTGCTACGTTGATGCACAGAGGTCATTCCCTCCAAAAGATATCCCTCTTCAAGCGCTCGACTGTACTGCCTGGTTCCAGAAAATGGAAGTACACAAAGGTCTTTACTGGTATTCAACAGATCCTCATTCAACAGCCAACCTTGTAGCTCTGCCGGTTCAAAGAGTAAAGGAGATACAATCAATTAATAAAAATGGGGAAAAGGTCGATCGGCTTCAGATAATTGATGAATCATGGGAATCTGCTCCCGTTTCTCAGGACCTTTTAAAGAATAACAGTCTCACGCGATTCGATCCGCCTGACAATAAAAGCCGGCAGAACAAGAACCAAAACAAAAGAAAAAACAAAAGATTCAATGATAAAAGGAATAAGTAGATATCCATTCATTATAATACTGACATCCTTATTATTACTATCATCCTGCAACAGTAATGTTGTGTACACCGATTCTAAAGTGATGGCTGAAAAAATCTGGAGACTGTCCGATATTTCTGCTTTCAGAATCCCGGTGAATGATACTGTTAACAGCAATAATGTCTTTTTTACTATCAGAACCGGTTCATCATACCCCTTTCGCAATATCTACCTTTTCGTTAGTGCAATCTCACCCGATGGAAAAACTATTACAGATACCCTTCAATATAATCTTGCCGATGAAAAGGGAAACTGGTACGGGAAAGGTTTCGGAGATATTCACGAGCTTTATCTTCCATATAAATCAAATGTTTACTTCCCTTCGAAAGGCACATACCAATTTAAAATTCAGCATGGTATGCGGGTTGAAGATCTTAAAGGCGTTTATGATTTCGGGTTGAGAATAGAAAAGATCAGCAAATAAATTTTCTTACGTGGGAAAGAATAAACTTGCCAGATGGACAGAATTGGGAGCATTCGATAATGTTATCCAGCCCGAAATCAGAGATGTTTCCGCTAAAGACCACCCTGTAAAAGGCAGATGGAACACGGAGATGTTCAAGAATAAAAATCCGGTTATTCTTGAACTTGGATGCGGTAAAGGGGAATATACAACCGGACTTGCTGCTAGGTTTACTGATAACAATTATGTCGGTATTGATATAAAGGGAGCCCGTATGTGGCGGGGAGCCAAAACAGCCAACCAACAGAATTTGTTTAATGTTGCCTTCCTCCGCACAAGAATTGAGTTTATTAATTCGTTTTTCGCGGCTGATGAGGTTGATGAGATATGGATCACTTTCCCTGACCCACATCCCGGGGGAAGAAAATCAAATAAGAGACTTACATCTCCATGGTTCCTGAATACCTTTCGTTTATTCCTGAAAAACAATGGGTTAATACATCTGAAAACAGATAATACTGAACTGTATAACTATACAAAAACTGTTGTCAGCCATAACAATCTTGAAATGATCTTTGCCACGAATGATCTTTACGCGGAAAATATTGCCATTGAAACAATTACCTCTCATAATAAGTCTGCTTTAGGGGATCCGGGGGTGAAAAAAGCCATTCCTGATGATATCCTTTCTATAAAAACTCACTATGAAAAGATTTTCCTGAATGAAGGGCTAAAAATCAATTACCTCTCTTTCAGACTTAAAAAAGAAAAGATTATCGAAGATGTCCCACGGAAAGCAAAAAGTAAATAACGACTTTTTCTCGCGGGTATATGAGATCACGAAAATGATACCTCACGGAAGGATCACATCGTATGGCGCCATCGCACGCTTCCTTGTTTAGGGAAATATCATTATAGAAATTTTGCAGTCTCCCGGAAAATTACTAAAATTGCACCTTGTTTATATTTAATTTAAATAAAAATAACAAATATAATGTTTCCCAAAGAACAGATTTTAAAAGCCCTTTCCAGAATAATCCACCCTGAGAAAGGAAAAGACATAGTTACTCTGGGGATGATATCGGAAATTTATTCTGATGATAACGGGATCTCGCTTACAATAGAACCGGAGAAGTCGAACGACCCTTTTATCTCATCAATCAGGAGCACAATTGTAAGGACAATAAAAGAGGTTCTTGGATCCGATGCGGTTATTAACGAAATTAAAGTTCAGCCAAAGGTCATGGTTGGAAAACTACAGGAAAAACAACCTGATGTCTTACCGGGAGTTACAAATATTATTGCTGTCGCTTCGGGAAAGGGAGGCGTGGGAAAAACAACAATCGCTGTAAACCTGGCAATTTCTCTGGCACGAAAAGGATATAATGTCGGACTTCTCGATGCTGACGTTTATGGACCTTCTGTTCCCAAAATGTTCGATTCCGAAAAATACAGGCCTGAAGTAAGAAGGGAAAATAATGCTGATCATATTATCCCTTTATTAAAATATGGGGTTAAAGTTCTTTCAACAGGATTTTTTGTTGATCCTGCAGATGCGGTTATCTGGAGAGGACCAATGGCTTCAAATTTCTTAAAGCAACTCATAACCCAGGGCGAATGGGGAACTCTCGATTATCTGCTTGTTGACCTTCCTCCCGGAACAAGCGATATTCATCTGACACTGGTGCAAGAGGTTCCTGTTACCGGTGCAATTGTTGTAACCACACCTCAGAATGTTGCTCTGGCCGATGCTGTTAAAGGAATTTCAATGTTCCGAAGCGATAAAATTAACGTACCCGTACTCGGCCTTATTGAGAACATGTCGTGGTTTACTCCTGCTGAACTTCCTGACAACAAATATTACATTTTCGGAAAAGATGGAGGTAAAAAACTCGCTGAAAAAATGAATGTGCCTTTTCTTGGACAAATTCCTCTGGTCCAGAGTATATGCGAAGGAAGTGATAATGGTAAGCCTGTGTCACTCGGAGATTCAATTTCAGGAAATGCATTTTCGGAACTGGCCGTAGAGCTCATTAAGAAAGCCGATAAACGAAACAAAGATCATAGTCCAACTGTTAAACTTCATATAACTAAATAAATTTTAAATAGATATGGCAGAAATATTAAGCATTAAAGACCGCGTTTTGAAAGCCCTTGAAAGAGTCAGACCTTATCTTCAGTCTGATGGAGGAGATATAGACCTAATAGATGTAACTGACGATATGACCGTTAAGGTAAAACTAACCGGCGCTTGCCATGGTTGCCCATACAGCATGCAAACCTTAAAAGCCGGCGTTGAACAGGCTATTATGAAGGAAGTTCCCGAAATAAAGAGAGTTATTTCAGCCTGAGAAAGCAGATCATCTCAATTTTATCTACCTTTGAAATACTATACACAAATATAGTCAGTTATAGTATTAAAAGTCATTTATTGGCTTCACGAAAAGCATCATATAAATATCTGTTGTTATTAGGATTGTCCATGATCCTGACTAACTGTTCGGTTGAAAAAAACACGGACACAACAAGGTTTTATCATAGCCTGACCTCAAAATATAATATCTATTTTAATGGTTATGAGAGCTTTAAGGCAGGTCTAATTAAAATAAACAATGGTTATCAGGATGACTATGCAGAAATACTGAAGGTATTTGAATATAGTGATCCTTCAACAGCTTCTCTCTGCTCCTCCGATATGGAAAGAGCAATACAGAAAGCCTCAAAAGTAATTACATTAAAATCCATTACTTCCAAACCTGAAATAAAGGGGAATCGCGAACCCTCTGAAAAAGAGAAGGAATTACTTGACAGGAAGGAATATAATGAGTGGGTTGATGACAGTTATCTCCTTATTGGTAAAGCTCGTTTCTATAAACGCGAGTTAAAAGAAGCAACCTCTGTCTTCAATTATTGCATAGCCGAGGCAAACGATTCGTTAATAAAAGCAGAAGCTACTATCTGGCTGGCAAGAATTTTTAATGAAACCGGCAACTACAGTGAATCGTTAAGATTACTTAGTGAGCTTGAAATAACTACAGGTTTCACAAAAGCTTTAAAATCAATGTACTATACAACCTTTGCAGATCTCTTCATAAAACAGAAAAGATATTCTGAAGCTATTGATCCGCTAAGTAAATCAATTGATTTGGTTTCGGGGAAAAGGACAAAATACAGGTTGACCTACCTTCTGGCTCAGTTATATAAGCAAACAGGAGATGGAACCAGGGCAACATCTTATTTCCGCGAAGTTGTTAAAATGAACCCTCCTTATGATGTCGAATTCAACGCCAGGATAAATATTGCCGGTGTTTTTGATATTAACTCCGGTAATCCCCGTGAAATAAGGAAAGAGCTTGAAAAAATGCTGAAAGATTCAAAGAACATAGATTTTCAGGATCAGATTTATTTTGCCCTGGGGGAAATGTCGATGAAAGAGGGAAATGAGACAGAGGCTCTGGAATTCTTCAGAAAATCAGCTACCACTGTTTCCCGTAATCCAAATCAGAAAGGAAGATCCTACCTTGCCCTTGCTATCCATTATTATGAAAAACCCGATTATATGAAAGCCGGGAAGTTTTATGATAGCGCTATCTTTTTCCTTGACCAGAAATACCCCGATTACCAGGCATTAAAAACCAAATCACAGAACCTGAATGCTCTTGTTTCACAATTAACTGTTATCCAGACTGAAGACAGTCTGCAAAGAGTGGCATCGCTGACTGAGCCCCAAAGGAATGCACTGATTTCATCAATAATCGATAAAATAATTAAAGCTGAAAGTGAAGGAAAAGTTTCAGAATATTCCGACAGATATAATATGGGCCAGTTTTATGAGAATGAAAGACGCTTTCAGGGGAATATTAATCAGGAAGGCAAATGGTATTTCTATAATCAGTCGGCTCTTACATTCGGACGTACAGAATTCCGGAGACGGTGGGGAGACAGAAAACTTGAAGACAACTGGAGAAGGCCGAACAAAGCAAGAGCAAGTACAGGGCAGATAGCTGCCAATCCGGATGAATCGTCAAAGAACGGGTCTGATACTTCAGCCGCGTTACTCGATTACAAAAAACCCGCGTTTTATCTTAAAAACCTGCCGTTAAATGATTCCTTAATCACTATTTCTAAGGATAAGATAGCTACTGCTTTGCTGAACGCCGGAAAAGCGTATTCCGAAAAAATCCACGATCCGGTAAAAGCCACTGAAACATTTGAGTCGCTTATTAACCGTTTCCCCGGCAGTGAACTTGTTCCTGAAGCATTATACAATCTATGTAATGTCAATAAGGAAAAGAACAGTTCTAAATCTGAAGCTTACAGGCAACGGCTACTCGAGAAGTATCCCGAAAGTGAGTTTGCAAAGATACTGTCAGATCCATCCTATTACGAAAAAAAGATGGCCGATCTGAAAATGGCCGAAAAACTGTACCAGGAGTCATATAATGCTTACATTGGTGAGAAGTTTAACGATGTGATAACACTCTGCGATGATGCTTATAAAAAATACCCTCAGGATCTTCTTGCGCCAAAATTCCTGCTCCTTCGCGCCTATTCCGTAGCCCGGATAAGTGATGAAAGAAGCTTTAAGGAAGAACTGAATAAACTAATCAAAGCATGGCCGGAAAGCATCGAAAGCAAAAAGGCACTGGAGGTTATTACATTCCTTAACCAGAAAACTCCTGAACTCAAAATTGAAGAAGATAAAAAGATAGCCGGGGAGTTATATATGGCTGATACAACTGTAACTCATGTTTTCGCGTTGATCATACCCGATCCGACATTTAATATTAACCTGGCGACTTTTGATGTAATCAGTTATAATATTGATACTTACACTAATAAAAACTATCGCACCGAAGGGTTGCTTGTCGATAAGAAATATATAATAATAACCGTTTCAGGCTTTTCAGATTATGTAGAGGCATTCAAATATTTCAATGCTTTCAGCTCCGATAAAATTGTCAGGAATGCTTCTGCCGCGAAGATGATGACTTTCATAATAAGCGACTCTAACCTTAAAGTCCTTGCCAACGATAAAAATCCTGCACGTTATAAGCTTTTCTTCATGGAAAATTATTTAAAATGAGAAAAATAAGAATCCTTTGGACAGATGATGAGATAGAGGCTTTGACACCGCACATCTTTTTTCTTAAAGAAAAAGGTTATGAGATAGATACCTGCTCAAATGGTAATGATACAATTGACCTTGTCAGACATAATGGATATGATCTTATCTTTCTCGATGAAAATATGCCGGGGCTAAGTGGGATTGAGACTCTCAGGCTTATTAAACAAGTAAGGGCTGATATCCCTGTAGTAATGGTCACCAAGAGTGATGAAGAAGAGTTAATGGAGGCTGCAATCGGATCGGAGATAGCTGATTATCTGATTAAACCCGTGAAGCCAAAACAGGTACTGCTTGCAATAAAAAAAATACTCGACCAGCGACGACTGGTAACGGAAAAAACAACAACCGACTACAGGATGGAATTTAGCCGGATCAGCGACATGATATCAAGAGCCTCAACATTTACCGACTGGACAGAGCTCTATAAAAAGTTAGTATTCTGGGAATCAGAACTTGAAAAATCGTCCGACCCGGGAATGTCTGAAATCCTGAAAATGCAGGAGAACGAAGCTAATAATTCGTTCTCCAAATTTATGATTAACAATTATTCCGGATGGCTTATGCCTGAAAGTACTAATAAGCCATTGCTATCGCCTGCCCTTTTTCAGAATAAAATATTCCCTCAGATTCATGAACATAAACCTCTGTTTTTTATACTTATTGATAATATGAGGTATGATCAATGGAAGACTATTTCTGCTGAACTATCCGGAATGTACAGGGTCATCGAGGAAGACATTTATTTCAGTATTTTGCCTACTGCAACACAATTCAGCCGGAACTCAATTTTTGCAGGATTGATGCCATCCAAAATTGCAGAAACCATGCCCGAGTTCTGGGTAAATGATGATGAAGATGAAGGTAAAAATAATTTTGAAGAAGAGTTATTTAGAAACCAATTAAACCGTAAAGGGCTGAAATATAAGTGGTCGTATAATAAAATCAGCAGCGGTCAGCAAGGTAAAAAGGTGAATGAGAAGGTAAGATCGATGCTTGAAAATGATATAAACATTCTTGTCTTTAATTTTGTTGATATGCTTTCTCACGCCAGAACCGAGGTAGGTGTGATCCGCGATCTTGCAAGCGATGAGCCTGCCTACAGAAGCCTGACCCGCTCATGGTTTATACATTCATCCCTGTTCGAATTGCTGAAAACCCTTGCATCACATTCTGTTAAAGTAATTTTCAGCACCGACCATGGTACCATCAGAGTACAGAATCCGATTAAAATAATAGGCGACAGGAATACCTCCTCCAACCTCAGGTATAAAATGGGCAGGAATCTCAATTACGATCCAAAAAAAGTGTTCGAACTGATAAATCCTGAAAAAGCGATGCTCCCTAAATCAAATATCAGCTCGAGATATATTTTTGCTCTCAACAAAGACTACCTTGTTTATCAGAATAATTATAACTATTATGCAGGTTATTACAAAGATACATTCCAGCATGGAGGAATTTCAATGCAGGAAATAATGTTACCGGTTGCCTGTCTTGAACCCGTGTGAAATAGTAGTTTTTTTATCCCGATGAAGATCTTAATAAAGGATAAAAGGCATTTGTTTGCTGCAGCAAAAAAACTTCTGAAATATACCGGAGAGAATAAAATATTTGCCTTTTACGGGTCAATGGGTGCCGGCAAAACAACAATCATTAAAGCTATCTGCAAAGTATTGGGCGCCATAGATATTATCAGTAGTCCTACTTTCACTCTTGTAAATGAATACCGTACTTCCAAAGAAGAATCAATTTATCATATCGATTTCTTCAGAATAAAGAAAAAAGAAGAGGTGTTTGACTTTGGGGTTGAGGAGTACCTTACCGGCGATACGTTCTGTTTTATGGAGTGGCCTGAGCTTGTTGAAGAAATTCTACCTCCCGGAACCGTGAAAGTCACAATTACAGTTGATGACGATGAACAGCGTACCCTTTTAATATCAAAATAATATCTGATTTTGTGCAGTACCGCAATTTTTTTACCTTTGAAGAAATATCCTCCTCCTGATGATGAACGACAAAAGTAATAGCGGAAAAGTAAGTTTTGGAAATACAGCTTTCATGCCAAAAGAAGAACTCCTCGAAACTGCTGTTAAGAACCGGAGGATTTCGATCGGAATACCCAGTGACAATAAAGATGATGAGAAGAGGGTGGCTCTGACTCCTGAGGCAATCAATCTGCTTGTTGAAAGCAACAATGAGGTTATTGTTCAGAAAGGCGCCGGGCTCGGGGCCAATTACACTGATAAGGATTACAGTGAGAACGGAGCATTAATAACCGATTCTCCTGCAAGGGTTTATAGCGCCGATGCAGTAATTAAGGTTGCCCCCTTTTCAGAAGAAGAAACCGAATATCTTAAAGGCAATCAGGTAGTGTTCTCCTACCTTAATATCCTAAAGCTTAATGAAGAAACACTTGGGAAGCTGATCAGAAAAAAAGTAACTGCAATAGCATTTGAAAAGATCCGCGACAACAACGGGGTTATGCCGGTAGTGGAATCAATGAGCGAGATATCCGGTATAACATCTCTGCTTATTGCTTCAGAATATCTAAGCAATCTGCATGGCGGCAAAGGAGTGATGCTTGGCGGAATTACCGGTGTTACTCCGACAGAGGTCGTTATAATAGGTGCAAATACTGCAGGGGAATATGCTGCCAGAGCAGCTATCGGGCTCGGATCCACCGTTAAAATATTCGATAATTCGCTCCACAGGTTAAGAAGATTTCAGAATCTGCTCGGACAACGGCTCCAGACATCTGTATTCCATCCCCAGGTTTTAAGAAAAGCTCTTAAATCGGCCGATGTGCTTATTGGCGCTATTGAGCTTGAAGATCTGAAACCATGGTATTACATAACAGAAGACATGATACGTAATATGAAAAAGGGGGCTGTGGTTATCGACCTGAGCATTGACCGCGGCGGCTGCATCGAAACAACTGAATGTCGCGCCCTGTGCGATCCTGTTTATGAGAAACATGGCGTAATACATTTTTCAGCATGGAATCTTCCATCGCGCGTTGCCCGTACAGCATCAATAGCGCTCAGTAATATTTTCACTCCTTTGCTTCAGAGTATGGCTGATGCAGGTGGAATTACCCAATTACTGAAATACGATCAGGGGTTGCGCAACGGAGCATATCTATATAACGGTATGCTGACAAATGAAACATTGGGACAGAAGTTCGGAATAATATCAAAAGACCTCGATTTGCTTATCTCAGCGTTTTGAACTTCAGGGCATATTTACCCACACGCGCTTTCAATACCCGTTTTCAGAAAAAAGGCCACTAATACACAAGGTGTTAAGGATCACAAAGTCTTTTAATTTATTATCTTTGTTCAATTTTACAAATTGCTAACACATCATTATCAGAATCATGAAGAATTTCAAACGATATCTTGTCACTTCTGCTCTTCCCTATGCCAACGGACCAATACATATCGGCCATCTTGCAGGGGTTTATGTTCCTTCAGATATTTATACCAGGTACCTGAGAATGAAGGGTGTTGACGTGATATCGGTATGCGGATCGGACGAACATGGTGTTCCCATCACACTTAAGGCCCGCAAAGAAGGTGTTACACCACAGGAGATCGTTGACAGATATCACTCAATAAATAAAAAAGCCTTTGAAGATTTTGGAATTGCTTTCGATATCTATTCACGCACTTCAAATAAAATTCATTACGAAACTGCATCCGGCTTTTTCAAGACTCTTTATGACAAAGGAGAATTCACTGAAAAATCTTCTGAACAGTATTATGATGAAGAAGCCGGTTGTTTCCTGGCCGACAGGTACATTACTGGCACCTGCCCACATTGCGGCAATGAGAATGCCTATGGCGACCAGTGTGAAAAATGTGGTACTTCGCTCAGCCCCAATGAACTCATTAATCCACACTCAACTGTCAGTGGCAGCAAGCCGATACTACGCGATACACTGCATTGGTATCTCCCGCTCGACAAATACGAACCCTGGCTCAAAAAATGGATCCTCGATGATCATAAGGAGTGGAAGGCAAATGTATATGGACAGTGCAAATCATGGCTCGACCAGGGTTTGCAGCCACGGGCAGTAAGCCGCGATCTCGACTGGGGAGTACCTGTGCCTGTTGAGGGCGCAGATGGAAAAGTTCTCTACGTGTGGTTCGATGCTCCGATAGGTTATATCTCTGCTACAAAAGAACTTACACCCGACTGGGAAAAATATTGGAAGGATAAAGAGACCAAGATGATCCACTTCATAGGGAAAGATAATATTGTATTCCATTGCATAATATTCCCGGCAATGCTAAAAGCTGAGGGAAGTTATATTCTTCCTGAAAATGTTCCTGCCAACGAATTCCTTAATCTCGAAAACGACAAGATATCAACTTCAAGAAACTGGGCAGTATGGCTTCACGAATATCTTGAAGATTTTCCCGGAAAACAGGATGTATTAAGATATTCCCTTTGTGCCAGCGCTCCTGAGACAAAAGATAACGACTTCACATGGAAAGATTTTCAGGCACGAAATAACAATGAACTGGTTGCTATTCTCGGGAACTTTGTTAACCGGACCCTCGTGCTTACCAACAATTATTACGATGGAATAGTCCCTGAAAGAGGAAAAACAGATTCAAATGATGATTCTGTTTTGAAAGAAATTGACCGGATAAAGGAAAATGTGGAGACCAGCCTTGAATCATTCAGGTTCCGTGAAGCCCTCAAAGAGGCAATGAATCTTGCGCGACTTGGCAATAAATATCTTGCCGATGCTGAACCCTGGAGGGTTGTAAAGACTAATACTGAAAGGGTAAAAACTATAATGAATATTGCCCTCCAGATAACCGCCAACCTGACAATTATTTGTGAACCTTTTCTGCCTTTCTCAATGAAGAAATTGCGCGGTTGGATCAATTTCAACGAGTTAAAATGGAGCGAAGCAGGAAAAACAGGCCTGCTGGCTCCGGGACATGTTATCAATAAACCAGGATTACTTTTTGAAAAGATTGAAGATGAAGAGATAATCAGGCAGATAGACAAACTTCTTACAACAAAAAGAGCCAATGAAAAGGCAGCAGCAAAAACAGCTCCCGGAAAAGATACCATAACTTTTGATGATTTCACAAAAATAGATATCAGAACAGCTACAATTCTTGAAGCCGAAAAAGTTCCAAAAACCACCAAACTGCTTAAACTCAAAATAGACACAGGTCTCGATATCCGAACCATAGTATCAGGTATTGCAGAATACTATGCACCGGAATCTATAATCGGCAAACAGATATCAATTGTTGCCAATCTTGAACCACGGAAGATAAAAGGTATTGAGTCAAAAGGGATGATACTTATGGCTGAGGACAAAGATGGGAAGTTAGTGATGGTTACTCCTTTTGATAAAGTGAGTAACGGAAGCATGATAAAATAATATTATCTCTTTCTTGAAATCCAGGTTCCGGGAAATCTTGTAGCGATGCTGTCTTTCATGTTTAAAGCAGTATTCATATCTTTACACATCATTGCACTTACCCTGTAAAAACCATTTGGAGCAGTTACAATTTCAGGAGTAAAGCCTTCTGATTTCAGGATATTTACCTGTGAAACTGCATTTTCTTCTGATTTGAAACTGCCGGTAATAAGAAAATAGGCCTTCCCTTCAACTTCGACAGGTATAACAACAGATAGTGAGGCTGACTTTTCAGATATTGGATTTATATTCTCTTCAATCTTCGTTGACTCATCTTTAAGACCTCCATCCACAGCCTGTTTATTGTTCTCAAACTCATACGTGGCGAGCGGGTTCAAAGTTGTTGATTCTATCTTCGTTTTAAAAAGGTCAGTTTTCAGGGAACCTGCAACAATAAGGGAAAGAAGAGGAACGATTACAGCTGCCCTCCAAAGATTTTTTTTCATCGAAGCCTGTTTTACAGGATCTTTCCCGTCATGCCGGAGGATTCTTTTTCTAACATCATATCCTTCAAGAGGCAAACATTGAAAAGACTCCAGCCCGTAAGAATCCAGATGATAGTTCGCACTTCTGTCAGGTTCAAACTGAATATTGCCTTCCTGATTATTGACAAAACTTCCAATATTATCGAAAACAATTTTTTCGCCTTTCCCCAGTTTTTCGCGAAGCTCACTAACAAACTCTTCAACCAAATTCCTTGTATCGCCATAGTTGATGTTCGAAGATCCCGAAATCTTCCCGACAAGAAGACCATCATTGTGATTCAGGTTCCTGTTGAATGATATCTGCTTAACAGGAGGATAAAACGTACCGGAATTCTTGTCAATACGCGCCGGAGTATAGTTCCCGATGAAACCACCAAAACCCGGGACAATAACACAATCGTGCCCGAATAATAATTCCCGTATGAAAGCTGTAATATCCAAAATGTCTTTGTTGTAATAATTACAAAAATAAGAAAAATAGTCTTGCCAAAAAAATATTATCTTCGTATTTCCAAAAGTAAACTCCTTATGAGAGAGATCCGGATGGTTGACCTGAAAGCACAATACGCGAAGTATGGGTCAGAAATAGATCCCGCTATTAGATTCGTCCTTGAATCAGCAGCCTTCATTAAAGGCCCTGATGTTATGTTATTTGAGGAAGATTTGCAAACATATATGGGGGTAAAACATGTGGTTTCCTGCGCGAATGGGACAGATGCCCTTCAGCTTGCCATAATGGCCCTCGGGTTGAAACCCGGAGATAAGGTTATTACTCCAAATTTCACATTTATTGCAACAGTTGAGGTTGTAGCGCTGCTTGGGTGTAAGCCGGTAATTGTTGACCCCGAAGCGGGAAGTTTCAACATTTCCGTTGAAGAGATACGAAAAGCGATTACCCCAAAAACAAAAGCAATTGTTCCTGTCCATCTTTTTGGCCAGTGTGCCGACATGGAGAGCATTATGCAACTTGCAAAAAAACATAATCTTTTTGTTATTGAGGATGCCGCTCAGGCAACCGGGGCTGATTATATCTTTCGCGATGGTACTACCAGGAAGGCAGGAACCATCGGACATGTCGGTACAACTTCCTTTTTCCCATCTAAGAACCTGGGATGTTATGGCGATGGCGGGGCGCTTTATACCAATGATGATTCTCTTGCAGAAAAGATCCGAAGCATTGCCAACCACGGTATGAAAATCAGGTATCATCATGATAATATCGGTATCAATTCAAGGCTGGATACAATTCAGGCAGCTATCCTCAGGGTAAAACTAAAGTATCTTTCTCAATTCAATGCAGCAAGAAGAGCAGTTGCTGATCAATATGATGAAGCATTTACCGGATGCCATTCAATAACTATTCCGGAAAGAGTCAGTTATTCTTCTCACATATTTCATCAATATACTATCAGGGTAAAAAACGGTAAAAGAGATGAATTGAAAAAGTTCCTCGAATCGAAAAAAATACCTTCAATGATCTATTACCCTGGCCCGCTTCATATTCAGGAAGCTTACAAATACCTTGGATACAGGGATAATGAATTCCAGGTTACAACAGCTCTGTGCAAAGAGGTTCTTTCTTTGCCCATTCATCCTGAAATGGAACAGGAACAACTTGATTATATTATACTTAATGTCTTAAATTTCTTCGATAAATAACCAATATGGAGAAAGAGTATTTTGCTCACGAAACTGCTGTTGTAGATGATGGCTGTAAAATTGGAAAAGGAACAAAAATCTGGCATTTCAGTCATATCATGTCAGGTTCGGAAATCGGGGAAAACTGCAATATCGGTCAGAATGTTGTCATCTTACCCGGGGTGAAACTCGGGAGAAATGTTAAAGTCCAGAATAATGTATCTATTTATACAGGAGTCACTTGTGAAGATGACGTATTCCTTGGGCCATCAATGGTCTTTACCAATGTCATTAATCCGCGAAGTGCAATAATCCGCAAGGACAGCTACTACAAAACCACCGTGGAAAAAGGAGCTTCCATTGGTGCAAATTCTACAATTGTATGTGGAAATAATATCGGAACCTTTTCATTTATAGGGGCCGGCGCTGTTGTTACTAAAGATGTAAAACCATATTCCCTTGTTGTCGGAAATCCAGCCAGGCAAACCGGATGGATGAGTGAATATGGGCATAAACTGCTTTTTGATAACCATGGCGTAGCTATCTGTCCTGAAAGCAGAGAGAGATACAAGCTTGAAGATGGTAAAGTTTTTAAAATAATTTTGTAGTTTTATCCCGCTGTAAATATTTGATGATGACAGAGAGCCCAAAAAATTTCGGGATTATAGGTGTTGCCGGATATATTGCCGTTAAGCATCTGAATGCCATTAAGGAAACAGGGAACAACCTCCTTGCCAGCCTCGACAGGTTTGACAGTGTTGGTCGTATTGACGGCTTTTTTCCTAAAAGTGATTTTTTTGTTGAGTTTGAACGCTTCGACAGACATTTTGACAAACTGAAACGAACAGGAACAAAGATTGATTATGTAAGTATCTGCTCGCCGAATTATCTTCACGATTCTCATATCAGGTTTGCCCTGCGTCATCAGGCTGAAGCAATTTGCGAAAAACCCATAGTGCTTAACCCATGGAATGTTGAAGCGTTGCAGGAGATTGAGAATGAGACCGGCTATAAAATCAATACTGTTCTTCAGCTTCGTCTTCATCCTAAGATAATTGAACTACGGGAGAAAATCCGGAATGGAGCCAAAGGAAAGATATATGATGTTGATTTGTCGTACATCACCGCCCGTGGAAACTGGTATTCAATATCATGGAAAGGCGATATCCAGAAATCGGGTGGAGTGGCTACTAACATAGGCATTCATTTTTTCGATATGCTGGGCTGGATTTTTGGTGAAACAAAGAAAAATATTGTTCATCTCTCCGAACCCGATAAGGCTGCCGGATATCTCGAACTTGAGAATGCCAGGGTCAGATGGTTCCTCAGCCTCGATTATAATGATATCCCGGATTCAGTTAAAAAAACGGGTCAGAGAACATTCAGGTCAATAATTATTGAAGGAGAAGAGATCGAATTCAGCGAAGGATTTGCCGACCTGCATACAACTACATACAAAGAGATACTTGCAGGAAGGGGATTCGGACTTAAAGAAGTGCGCCGGTCAGTAGATATTGCATACACAATCAGAAATTCAAAACCTGTCGGACTTCAGGGAGACTATCATCCATTAATAAAAACAATATAACAATGTACAAGAAGCTAATCAATAAGGAGACAAAACTTTCTGTCATAGGCCTCGGATATGTTGGCCTGCCAATCGCACTTGAGTTTGCAAAACAAATCAGAGTAGTCGGGTTTGATATAAAACCTGACCGGGTTGAACTAATGAGAAACGGTATCGACCCCAGTAATGAACTCACCTCTGATGCGTTTAAGGATGCTGATATCGTTTTTACCAGTGATCAGGCTGACTTAAAAGAGGCATCATTTCATATCATCGCTGTACCCACTCCTACAAACAGGAATAACTTACCCGATCTGACACCGGTTCTCAGGGCTTCAGAAACAGTTGGAAGAGTCCTTAAAAAAGGAGATTATGTTGTCTATGAATCAACCGTTTACCCCGGATGTACCGAGGATGACTGTATCCCGGTGCTCGAGAGATATTCAGAATTGAAATGCGGCACTGACTTTAAGGTTGGTTTCTCACCCGAAAGAATAAACCCGGGAGATACTAATCATACCCTTACAAAAATCGTGAAAGTTACAAGCGGTTGCGATGCCGAATCGGCTGAAAACATAGCAAAAACCTACGAACTGATCATTAAGGCCGGTATTCACAGGGCAAGCTCAATAAAAGTTGCCGAGGCTGCAAAAATCATTGAAAACACCCAGCGCGATATTAACATAGCCTTTATGAATGAACTGTCAATTATTTTTAACAGACTTGGTGTAAACACTTATGAAGTTCTTGAAGCTGCCGGAACAAAATGGAACTTCCTTAAGTTCTATCCCGGGCTTGTCGGAGGCCATTGTATTGGTGTCGATCCTTACTATCTGTCGTTCAAAGCAAAGTCTCTGGGTTATCACCCGCAGATGATTGATTCGGGGAGGTTCATTAACGACAGTATGGGCGGGTATATTGGAAAACAGACTGTAAAAAAAATAATTGCATCCGGCAAGAACCTTAAAGATGTACGCGTACTTATCATGGGCATTACCTTCAAAGAGGATGTTACAGATATCCGTAATTCAAAAGTAGTTGATGTAATAAAAGAGCTTGCTGATTTTGGAATCAAGGTGGATGTAATTGATCCCGGAGCAGGAAAACATGAGGTTAAAGAAGAATATGGCATTGACATGAAAGACCATCCGTCAGGCAAATACGATGCTGTAATACTGGCTGTCAGTCATAAAGATTATTTAAAACTGGATGAATCATTTTTTACTCCTTTACTAAATAAGGATGGAATCCTTGTTGATGTAAAAGGGGTTCTTCGCGGAAAAATTAAAAATCATACTTACTGGAGCCTGTAAATGAGAAAGAAAATCCTTGTTACCGGTGGAACCGGATATATCGGTTCGCATACATCAGTTGAACTTATTAAGGAGGGATTCGATGTTGTAATGATCGACAACCTCTACAACTCTGAAGCAGAGGTTGTTGACAGAATATATGAGATAACCGGAGTTAAGCCCGCGCTTGAAGTATTTGACCTGTGCAATCAGGAAAAACTTGACCAGTTTTTCAGTAAGAATAAGGATATATCAGCTATCATTCATTTTGCGGCCTATAAAGCTGTGGGGGAGTCAGTTACAAAGCCGTTGGAGTATTACCGGAATAATCTTCTATCGCTGGTAAATATCCTCAGTTCAATGAAAAGGTACAATGTTCCTGCCCTGGTCTTTTCATCTTCATGTACAGTTTACGGGCAGCCCGAAAAATTACCGGTCACTGAAGATACTCCATTCCAACCTGCAGCTTCACCCTACGGAAATACCAAACAAATTGGTGAAGCAATTATCAGGGATACTACCTTCTCCGATAAAAATATCAATGCAATTTCCTTAAGGTACTTCAATCCGATAGGAGCTCATCCATCCGCCCTGATAGGAGAACTGCCGAGAGGAGTTCCCGAAAATCTTGTGCCATATATTACACAAACCGCGTACGGCTTAAGAGATGAACTCAGAGTATTCGGAAACGATTTTGATACTCCCGATGGCTATTGCGTAAGAGATTATTTGCATGTTGTCGATCTCGCTAAAGCCCATGTAATTGCTGTAAAAAGACTTATTGAAGGAAGAAACAAGACCAATTATGAAGTTTTTAACCTGGGAACAGGCACAGGAGTATCTGTTCTTGAGGCTATAAGATCATTTGAACGGGTTTCCGGCATTAAATTAAAATACAGGGTAACAGGAAGAAGACCGGGTGATATTGAAAAGATATGGGCCGATCCGTCATTTGCAAATAAAGAGCTCGGCTGGAAAACTTTAAGCTCCCTCGATGAAGCTATGAAAACAGCCTGGGCCTGGGAAAGGAAAATCAGGAATAAAATTGAATGATTATGAAGAAAACTGTTCTTATAACCGGTGGCGCCGGATTTATTGGCTCGCATGTGGTAAGAAGGTTCGTTAACAATTATCCCGATTATCTTATTGTGAATGCTGATAAGCTTACCTATGCAGGGAACCTTGAAAACCTGACAGATATTGATAAAAAGAACAATTACCTTTTTGAAAAGGTTGATATCGTTGACAAGCAATCTGTTCTGGAACTTTTTAAGAAGTATAACCTTGACGGGATAATACATCTTGCTGCCGAATCGCATGTAGATCGTTCCATAACCGCTCCCGATGAATTTGTATTTACAAATATTGTGGGCACTGTTAACCTTCTTAATGCTGCATGTAACTGTTGGAAAAATTCTCCTGAAGGAAAACTGTTTTATCATATTTCAACCGACGAGGTTTACGGATCACTGGGAAAAGAGGGTCTCTTCACGGAACAGACTGCATACGACCCAAAAAGTCCTTACTCAGCATCCAAGGCAAGTTCCGACCATCTTGTCAGAGCTTATAACCACACCTTCGGAATTCCTGTTATAATATCTAACTGTTCAAATAATTACGGGCCCAACCAGTTCCCTGAAAAACTTATTCCGCTTGCAATAAATAATATTAAAAACAGCAAACCTATCCCAGTGTACGGAAAAGGTGAAAATATACGCGACTGGCTATATGTTGAAGATCATGCTTCGGCTATAGATCTTATCTTTCACCGCGGAAATATGGGCGAAACTTATAACATCGGCGGAAATAATGAATGGACAAATATTGATCTCATAAATCTTCTCTGCAGGATAATGGATAAAAAACTCAACCGTCCTGCCGGAACATCCGCGAAGCTCATAACCTATGTTAAGGACCGTCCGGGCCATGACCTGAGGTATGCTATTGACTCCTCGAAGTTACAGAAAGAACTTGGCTGGTCTCCGATACCTGAGTTTGCTGATGGTCTTGAAAAAACCGTTGAATGGTATCTTACAAACGAAAAATGGCTCGAAAGGGTATTGTCAGGTGATTATGGCAAGTATTACGATCTGATGTATTCAGGCAGATAGCGAATCTCATCAATTTATCCTTTTCATCCGTTCAATCAGCTCATTTCCAAGAGCTGATTTTATTTTTATATGCTCCTTAATAGCAGCAACAACTCTGTTTGATTCAAATTCTCCCCTTACCTGCTCATAATCAAGCTTTTTGATATCATCTCCACCGTCAATTCCAAATCCGGTCATAGATGATAATGTAAACTCTTTCCGGGCATCTTCATAAAGAAGATTGTCCAGATCAACAACACTCTTTTCCCATCTTTCAACTATCCTTATCAC
The DNA here is from genome assembly GCA_037127735.1 of Bacteroidota bacterium. Classification (GTDB taxonomy): domain Bacteria; phylum Bacteroidota; class Bacteroidia; order Bacteroidales; family VadinHA17; genus LD21. The sequence continues at coordinate 24,445 of JBAXXU010000002.1, read as the reverse complement.
ATCGCCTGCTGTTAATTTATTAACAGTGGTTCCATATTCTTCCTCTACCCTTTCGCATGACCATGTCCATTCCCAATCGTAATATGAATCGTGCATTTCAACAAATGCTTCTGACAATCTTTCAACCGAATTTATCTTACCAGATTCAACCTCATCGAGAAGGTTGTCAACTTCATTCTTTGGAGCAATCAATCCAGCCAGATCAACCCATTCTCCTTTTCCCTGCTGCCGGTCAGGAATAAGTCGTTTTCTCAGCTCCTCATTTGTTTGGAAATCTATCTTTTCAACCCTTTTTATTAATGAGTTGCCAAGAAATTTATTGATGCCTGTCTGATAAAGTTCTATACCCCGCTCAAGGGAAGCTCTTTTTATCAGCATGTTATTGTAAGAATAAATTGATGTTTCTTCAGCAGATTCTGCCTTAATTTTACGTAAAAGATTCCTGCCGTCAAACATCTTCCTTATTGTATATGGACTAAGCAGGTTAAAGTTAACCTGATCGATCTTTAAAGGATCTTTCCTCCTGTCGCGGACGGGCCATTTCTGAGCATCCCTTATCGTGCCGACACTTCTGAGGTTGATTCCGGGAACAAGGATGCTTTCATCGTTACTTTCAATAAGATATGAGAATGGAAGTAAAGAGGTATCCATATTCTTATAATGACGGCCCATAACCAGGGTAAAAGGCCCAATGCGCGCCGGCCATAACAGGTATGAGTTACTGGTTGTCTTGGAACCGCGCTCCATAATTCCCTGGTGAATAGGGCCAAGTTTGTACATGTGGTTACTCTGGTTCGATCCGCTGCCTGCATTCATGAATGAAAAGATCCCGGCAATAAGAAGTGTTGACTTATGATGAGTAACTGTATAGGGGCCGGCAAATATTGAACAGGCTTCACCATGATAACCACCGCAGTTTGCAAAAAACAGGGAGTTTTCTGCTGAATAATGTTTGGCAAGTACACAGCCCTGCCCGATGAAGCATTTATCAATCAGCGTTGATTCAGTAACTACAGAGCCGGAACAGACAATAAAATGTTCCATTATAACTCCCGGGCCGATAAAAACAGGATCAGCCTCGCAACTATTTACCGATCCTTCATTCAGAGTCATAGCTCCTTCAATACGGCTGCACGGACCCAATTTTACATTCCGTATGTTGTTGCAATTGAATATTCTTGAATTTTGTCCTATAGTTCCTGTTCCACCGGAATGTGATAAAGCATAGTCATCAACCAACTTTTCAATTTCATTAATAGCATTCCCACGATGCCTGTAGAGCGCTATTATATAGGCTTCGTGAGCAGAAAGCCTGTCCCACATCTTAACTGCCCTGGCTCCGGTTTCATTGAGGACAGCAACAGATGTTCCGTTTCCAAAAGAGGAAATACCTTCGGTATGTATTTTCCCGCAATTTTTTATAACAACCTTATCTTCAATATTATAATTTGCAATATAATCACCGATATTATTAATTATTACATTTGATCCTATGGAACAATTATGTAATCTCGCATTCAGAATACCGCTTGGTATGCTAACCCCCGATTCATCAATAAAAGGTTCATTGAAAACACCAAGTCGGATATCGCCTGAAAAGATAACATTTGTGCAACGCGAGGGATCAAATTCTTCTTTTACCTTGACCCTGCCCCAGTTGTCGCAATGGCAACCATTCGATTTCAGTATCGCGATTTCAGGCCCGCTTATGTCTCTATAGTTGTCAGTCAGGTTCATCCCGGAACACTCTAAGTTTTTTTATTCGACGGTAACAGACTTTGCCAGATTCCTGGGCTGGTCAACATTACACCCTCTCAAAACTGCAATATGATATGATAGCAACTGAAGAGGAATTACGGCAAGCAGACCCGAAAATACCGGTAGTGTTTCAGGTACTTCAAGAACATAATCGGCCATTTTCCTGATTATTTCATCCCCTTGGGTGACAATAGCAATTACATTCCCCTTTCTCGCTTTAATCTCCTGAATATTACTTATGATCTTTTCATAGGTGTCATCTTTTGTGGCAACTACTACAACAGGCATATTCTCATCGATGAGGGCAATAGGTCCGTGTTTCATTTCAGCAGCAGGATAACCTTCGGCATGTATATACGAAATCTCCTTCAGCTTCAAAGCGCCTTCAAGAGCAACCGGGAAAAGATATCCCCTTCCGAGATATAGGGCATTGTGTGTATTTTGAAATATTTTTGCAAGCTCCAGTGCCTGATCATTAACTCCCAGTGCCTTTTCAATTTTCCCCGGGATTGATACCAGTTCCGTTATCAGCTCTTTGTATGCCGAATCGGATAGAATTCCCTTTTTGTGCCCTATTTCAAATGCCATCATTGCCAGTACCGTGACCTGGCTTGTAAAAGCTTTTGTTGATGCAACACCAATCTCCGGACCGGCGTGGGTATAAACACCTGCATCGGTTTCGCGGGGGATGCTGCTGCCTACTACATTGCATATCCCTATGACTTTAGCCCCTTTGGATTTTGCAAGTTTGATAGCTGCGAGGGTATCGGCAGTTTCGCCGCTCTGGCTTATGGCAATTACTAAATCCCCCATATTAATTATTGGATTCCGGTACCGGAATTCGGAAGCGTATTCCACCTCAACAGGAATACGGGTGTACTCCTCAAAGATATATTCGCCAAGAAGCCCTGCATGCCACGAAGTTCCACAGGCTATTATAATTATTTTCTCTGATTGGGCCAACGATTCAAGGATATTATGAAGGCCGCCTAACATTATACCTGAATAATCGGGCAAGACCCTGCCCCTGAAAGTATCGTGAATTGCCCTGGGCTGCTCAAATATTTCCTTCAGCATGAAATGGGGAAAACCCTCTTTGTCTATCTCACCGATCTTAAGGTCAAGCTCTTTTACCACCGGTTGAATCTTTTCACTTCTTATTGTTTTGAGAATAAGCTCATCTTTCTTAATAATGGCAATATCATCATCGTTCAGATAGATAACCCTCTGGGTATATTCGACAATCGGTGTTGCATCGGAAGCAATAAAGTTTTCACCCTCTCCTACCCCGATGACGAGCGGACTGCCTTTTTTGGCAGCGAATAGTTTATTGGCTTCCTGAGTACAAAGTATTACCAGACCGTATGCACCTTCAACTCTGTTAAGCGCCATTGTAATTGCCTGTTCAGCTGTCAGATCGCCTTCAAGATAAAGGTGTTCAATAAGATTGGCAAGAACTTCGGTATCGGTCTGACTTGTAAATACTATTCCTCTGCTCTCGAGGTGTTTTTTGAGACGGGAATAATTCTCAATAATCCCATTATGGACAACAATAAAGTTGCCTTTGTATGATACCTGAGGATGGGCATTCAGCTCGTTGGGTTCTCCGTGCGTTGCCCACCGCGTATGACCCATACCGGTTGTTCCATCAAAGTTTGATTTATTAACCACTTCCTCAAGATCTTTCACTCTGCCTGCACATTTGAAGATCCTGGTCTCACCATTTACAAGAGCCATTCCGGCAGAATCATATCCGCGGTATTCAAGTCGTTTAAGGCCATTAATGATTATTTCACGGGCAGGTTTTGATCCTATATAGCCAATAATTCCACACATAATATACGCGTTTTAGAATACTATGCACGAAAGTAACAATTTTGGTTCAAAAAATTTAGAACTTGGTATAGGTAAATTGAAATTTTACCGGAGTTTTATTGTTATTAGCTTTTAGAATAACGTTTTTTGTACCTGTTCCCTGAAAAATTTCAAGTTCCGGTTGTATATTATTTTTATCATCCTCAAGATATCCCTGAACAAAAGAAGGTATATTGAAATTATAAACAAGAGCTGTTGTATCGAGTGTTCCATCAAAGAAGGAATGATAAGTATCTATATTATAGTCAGGTACAACATATTTGGTTCCGCTGTTAGTTTTATACCTGAGAAACAACGAAGAAGGAACGGTTGTTGTTTTATAAAGATCACCATCTAAATATACAGGAACGGTGAGCCTGACTTTATTCACTGCAATATTGTCAAAAGAAGGATCGTTTTTCAGATTTTCGAGGCCTGGTAATGATATTTTGATATATACTCCATTAAGGTACTGAAGATACGAGAGAGTGTCTTTGTACGTTGTATTTCTATGTAACATCTTATTCCCCAGGCTGGCGGTACTGAAATTATGAGAGAATCGGTTAAAAGAAGCGTTTCTGTTTACAGCATCAAGAATAAAATAGAATTCGCTCGCGAGACCATCGATGTCATGCATATACAGAACAAAACGGTTGCTGTAACCGGTCGAAGTTGATGATAGCTGAAGGGTCAGGGATACGAGCAACGGATCGGGGCTGGGGTCCATCTGGAAGTAAATGCCTTTGAAATAAGACCTGAAATCACTTTTAGTATTGCTATAAAACAATTTTGAAGTGTCGCGTATAAGGTAATTGCCGAAATCAACAGGTATCCTTACTACTATATTATTTATTGTATCAGCCTGAAGTTGAGGAAGGTCAATATTTGTAAGCTCCCATCCTGTCAGTGGAACCGGTTTATTTGAATAGTATGCCGAATCTGTATCAAGCTGGTCAGATATCTCAGAAATACTTATTGAATGAGTAACATTAGTTCCTCCCTCAACATCGAGAAGCGAGAGAAATAATTTTACTGAGTCAACGGTATATGACAATCCATCCCATTTTGAACCCATTCTTATCTGCGTAACAAAATTCGCCGTTGTTGTGCCAAAGTAGGGATCATAAATTTGCCCCAGGTAAGAAACACTGGAATTATCTGTCCGTATTGAATCATCATACATGGTATAAGACTTTACACTTATAGTATCGATCGATTTTATATTAACAAAATCACTTCCCGGCAGCAGATCGGATCCAATTTTTGTTGGTCCCTCCTCACAAGAGGTTACAAAAAAAACCATTAGAGCAAAGAATATCAGACGAAATATGTAAAAGTTAGTATATGAAACAGAAATAAATCTGTTGGGGAGTTTGGAACTATGATAATATCTTGTCATAAAAATCATTATAGGCATCAATATATTCGGTCTCATCCTTGTATGTAAGAACCGGTTTGTTAATTGTACTAATATATTTGGTCAATTCTTCATTTATATCTTCACTACCGATAATGATCCCGTCAGAATATTTGATAGCCAGTTTTGAGACATTGACAAAATCGGGTTTCTTAATCATTTTAAGGTTTTCTCCATCTATTCCGTCGAAACGCAGTTTATCGGCGAATGTTGATCTAAACGGAGTTTTGAAATCATTATTGTAAATCGAATAGATAATTTTGTAATTATGGAACAGGGGATCATCATGGTAGATACTCCTGAGATAAACAGGCGCCAGGGCTGACATCCATCCAAGGCAATGAACAATATCGGGAGCCCATCGCAGTTTCTTAACCGTTTCAATTACACCCCGGGCAAAGAATAATGCACGTTCATCATTATCTTCAAATTCTTGTCCTGAAGTGTCGCTTATAATATGTTTTCGCTGGAAATAGTCGTCATTATCAATAAAATAGACCTGCATTCGGGCCGATTGAATTGAAGCAACTTTAATTATGAGAGGATGATCAGTGTCGTCAATAATAAGATTCATCCCCGAAAGCCTGATAACTTCATGAAGCTGATTCCTTCTTTCATTAATACAACCATACCTCGGCATGAAAGTCCGGATCTCTTTTCCCCTTTCCTGAATGCCTTGCGGGAGAAATCTTCCGATCTTCGATAACTTCGTCTCACCTAAGTATGGAGTGATCTCTTGTGAAATGAATAATACCTTCCTGCTTTCCATTTACCTCCCTGAATATATCATTTCGATTTAAGGTGCAAAGATAATAATAAATAATGATATAGGTTACTAATCAGTGCCTAAAGTTTGGAGTGCCTAAAGTGCCTAAAGTGCCTAAAGTTAAAAGTAATAAGATAAATCATATTCTTTTATAATCACCTATGACATTTAATGCTTGCAACACATTTTGATTATTTTTTATGGCAGTATCAATAATGGATCTCAGGATAGGATAATATGGCCCCAAAAAGAGTAACTTTTCCAACGAATTCACCCCCCTACCCCCTCTTTGCGAAGCAGAAAGAAGGATAAAAGGGGGTGAGTTCATGAAACAAAAAAGTAGTTAAATAAGAGTTACCTGATTTCTTATCCTTATAAATTATCACTTAGTCAAAATCTCATATTTAGAAATAATACTGAATAATAGTTACTTATAATTTTTTATTACTCTGGGTTTCTTTGCTTTAGTTTCAATAATTATTATGATTATTCACAATTACACTATTTTGATGGTAAATTTTACCCTCTTTTTGACGAATCCACTCTATTCGTTTATCAATCATTGATTACTATAATTATTCATCTATATTTCTGCGATAAGAAATATTTATCACGGCTCATTTGTACTGTAATTGGGCATTTGATACTTTAATGCAAGACATTTAAGCTCTACCTTTACAGCGATATTTAAACTCTTGAACAGATAAGGAAATTTCTTAATCTTTTAATCAGGAGTAATAAAGGATAAATTTTAATAATACAGTCATGAAACCATTTTACCGGATTAATTCACATGAAATTGGAGAGGTCTTACTAAAAAGAAGAAAAATAGCTAAAGCATTACGCTGGTGGTTACGCGAAAACGGATGTATTTATACCGCTACCTTTTTTTTAAATTAAGTCCGATTACCAATCCTTGATGGTAAAGAATATATCACCATACAGGTCCGAGAACTTTGGAGGCCCCCATCTCATTTAGATTAATACTACTATTGACTAATAACAAAATACAACCCGAAAAATTGATTAATATATGAAGATAAAAAGCTTTATTCTTGTTTTCCTTTTATTAAAAATTATTTTAACTCTGAAATCAGATAGTTGTAAAAAAGACGAACCTATTATCATTAAAGAAGAAATAACAAATAATGATCAGAAAGGATCCTACATGAACGGAACATCAATTTCAATGTATGAGTTGAATTCCTCTATGATACCGACCTGGAATTTATTCAGTACCCAGATTATCAGCAACAGGGAGTGAGGCGATCGGGTTGCCCTCTTGATATTGCATCTAAAACAACCTCCAGACATGGTCTCCTGACCGGGCTCCCATATATATCTTCAGACCTAAAAGACGAAATTTTGTAGGTGTCTGATAATTAACAATATAAAAATTTGTGAAGGGGGTAAAATTAGGTTTTTCGAAAACCAAACAGTATATTTGTTTTAAACAACGGCACCAGAAAAATAGTATTTCGCGGTGTCATAATAATCATATTATCAATGAAATACATTTTGCTTTCCGTTATGTTGTTTTTTGCCTTGCATGTTAGGGCACAGGAGCCAATGAAAATTGATTTTATGAATTCAGCGCAATACCGATGGCTTAACAAGGAAGTGTACGAATTTCATATTCTCGACAATATGGAGGATAATGTCAAATGGACTCCATTTACCGGAGGAGCAATTGCACTTGTCGATTCAAGAAGTGATAACAAAGCCGCTGAATCAAAAAAGAATTATGTGGAAGCTACTTCTTCTGAAAATAGATCCCACACAGGAAAAAAATCTCTGATGATCAGGTTCCCTTCAAAGATAGAGGTTCCCGGACCAAAAAGCGGTCGGGGCTGGGGAAATGCCGGGGTATGGTATAATGTTCAGAATGAAGAATGGACCAAATTCAACAGGATATCTGTATGGATATATCCCGACAATCCGGGGGCATACCAGAACTGGCTTGAACTCAGGGTATTTAATGAAGGTAATGAGAAGCTGCCTGCACTTTTCGGACAGGAGGGCGAATCGATTTTCAACCTGAAAAATCATGAATGGAATAATGTGGTATGGGAAATTGGTAATGTAGCACGCGATAAAATTGCGAAGCTTGAAATATCTACAATTATGTCGGGCAATGAACCTGAAGCCTGCGATACTACATCTTTTTATATTGATGACCTGCAACTCGAAAGAGTTGATCCTGACTACATTGAAGGATGGCCTGTGTGGAACGGAAGAATATCTTACAGCCATACAGGCTACCGGTCTGATGATCCAAAAACCGCCATTGCCAATAACCTGAATGCAACTGAATTCAAAATAGTGGATGAGAAATCAGGACAAGCAGTACTCACCAAGCCAATCAGTACGGTAACATCTCACCTGGGAACTTTTCAGGTTCTCGATTTTTCCGAAATTCTCGAGAGCGGTTCATATCATATTGAAGCAGGCAATACTGTTACCCCGCCATTCCGAGTTGAACCTGATGTATGGGAACAGACTATCTGGAAGACTTTGAACTTTTTCTATGTGGAGCGATGTGGCACTCCAATTCCCGGGATTCACGCATCATGTCACCGCGACTGGACCTGTGTTCATGACGACAAGAGAATTGTAATTAACGGAGGATGGCATGATGCAGGAGATTTTACCCAGGGACTTCGGAATACATCTGAGGCTGTTTACGCAATGTTCAGCCTTGCTGAACGGCTCCATGCAAAAGGGAATAAACCTGAACTTTATGAACGTCTGCTTGATGAAGCGCAATGGGGTCTTGACTGGATACTAAAGACAAGCTTCGGTGACGGATTCCGCAATGAAGGGTCTGTAAACAGCCGGAGAACCAATGGAATAATAGGTGATTACGATGATGTTATATCCATAGCGAGGAACAATCCCAAAACGAACTTCATTGCTTCCTCGGCCGAGGCAATAGCCTTCAGGGCTCTTAAAGAAAAAGATCCCCGGCTTGCCAATTATTCTCTGAAAATGGCTCAGACCGATTGGCAGTTTGCTGTTGACAAGCTGGTGTTGGTCAGAGAGAATGATTCAACAGCAGTGTGGAGTGTATCATTCGATTCGGGTGAGGTTTTACACGAAGTAGCATCAGCCGGTATTCTGGCATCAGTTGAGTTGTGGTATGCTACAGGCGATAAGCGATATGCTGACAAAGCTGCTGAACTGGCCAATATAATAACAGAATCCCAGCAGCGAAAACGCCCCGTTATGGATGTTCCGCTTACCGGCTTCTTTTACACCGGTCCTTCAAGAAAATACATCCTTCATTATTGTCATAACGGAAGAGAGCAGGAACCAATTGCCGCACTCACTATGCTATGCGAAGCGTTACCCGATCATCCCGACTGGATGAAATGGTACTCTGCTGTAACTTTACATTCGGAATACCTTAAAACTATTTCAAAATACACTGAACCCTATGGCGTAATACCTTCATCCATTTATGAAGACAAAGACTATCTGCTGGTACCTGAAAGCAGAAGGGAATTCTTCCGGAAACAGGTTCTGAACGGAATACCCCTGGGTAATGGATATTATCTTCGAATATTCCCTGTTTGGATGGACTATCGCGGACATTTTGGAACTATCCTTCCTCAGGCACAGTCTCTTACCTATGCTGCCCGGCTAAGAGGCGATGACGATTGCAGAAAACTGGCTATTCGTCAGCTTGAATGGGTTGTCGGACGCAATCCATTTTCACAGAGTACAATGTATGGGGAAGGGTACGACTTTCCTCCACTGTATTCACCCTCCTCGGGGGATATCGCAGGGGCTCTTCCTGTAGGTATCCAGACACGTGCCGAAAGTGATATACCTTACTGGCCTGTGCAAAACACCTGGACATACAAGGAAGTGTGGGTACATCCGGTGAGTCAGTGGATAGGTATAATGCGTGATATAGAAGGTCTTAAGGGAAGTTATGATGCTGATCACAAACCTGATAATAACTATGACCTTGAGATCTCAGGGACTACTTCTCCCGGTGGCGCTGTTACTATAACGGCTGTCATCAATGGGAATGGATCACATAGCTTTAATATCAGAACCGGTAACCTGTCAATAAAAGATCCTGTTAAACAGGTAAATCTTAAACCGGGCAAAAAAGTAACTCTGAAATGGCAAGGCAAAACAGAACATTCTGATGAACCATGGGTGGCTGTCATAGTAGGTGATAATGACCTGAACGATAGCAGAGATTTGGTAGGATCAATTTGGGAGAAGTAATAATTTTTTTGACTTTGGTTTCTTTGTAGTGTAACTTTGATAACAGATGAGAGATATAATATGGGAATTTAAAACAAAGCAATATGGGAACTACAATAAAAGCATTAATTTCTTTAGCAATAGTTGTAATTCTTTTTTTAATTATCATCAGATTTAAAATTAAAAGTGATAAGAAAAGAAAATCATTAGCAATTCCGTCTGTTGAACGAGAAAAGAATTACCCGTATAATGAAACAATAAAACCAAAAGAGAAGAAGTCATTTTTATCGACAATCCTAAGTGCTTTATCGTCAACCCCAAGTGTGGCATTAGCTATACTAACATTTGTTGCAACATCACTATTAATATTAACCTCTTCTGAAGGGAAAGAAATAATAGTCTATATCATATTTGATTTAGTAACTGCCACATGTTGTTTCTTCATAGTTAGGGAAAACCCAGGAAGCATCTGGTATGTACCCATTATTTGCAATTTACTGTTTATTCTTGCTGCTATAACAGAACCTGGATTTTGGAAAACCCCACCATCAGGGTGGTGTATTGTTTTCAGTGGGTGGGCTTTAACTCTAATTGTTTCAATTATAGGAGCACAGATAGGGAATAGGAATGTCATTTTTGACAACCACTAATTATTAAATAATCTTACCTTAACACATTAATTATTAACCCTCTTGTATAAAGACAAAATCATTACATTTCCATTATTTAATACCTGTTATCCCCAAACCCTGGCAAGAAATCTGGCAAGATTTTGGATCCCAGGATTTGGGCAAGAGCACTACATTTCAATAATAGAAAATATTATGTTAAATTTGTAAAAAATGTTAGTGTATGAACACAACGAAGGCCATCACGACAAAAGCAGATAAAGAGCCGAGAGAACGGAACTGGGCTATCCCCGATCAGGTGGTTTCTCTGGAAGAGATTCAGACTACAATAAAGAGTGCCGAAAAAGGGCCATTTATGACGGTTCAGGAAGCAATGAACGACTTTGAGCAATGGCTGAAATCCTGGCAAAAGAAATTGTCCTAACCTCATTGGCGCAAACCGATATCAAAGCGGTCTTTGAGTATGGGGCTGAAACGTTCGGTTTCATTGCTGCAAAAGCATTTGTTGCTGAGGTATACATGAGCATATGGGGCTTGGATTATCAGTTCAATATGTACCCGGAATGTAGGTTCTTACCTACCAAGAGCAAGATGTATCGCAACATAATTCAAGGCAATTACCTAATTATTTATCGTATCACTCCCAGACGAGTTGAAGTACTAAGAGTGTTTAACTCCAGGGTGTCAATCAGGAAGATCCGTGGAGTAAGAGGGGCTAAAGTTTAGAAAAGTAGCTCTATCTGATGGTGTTTAATAATCTAATCTAAAGGGTTATATCATAAGAATGGTGTTAATTATCACCGAACTTCGTTTATTTTTATATAAATTATCTTAAAACCATCAAAAACCTGGTAAGAACCTGGCATTTAGAATACCCAATACGAATGGGCTGTTCTTTACCCCATGTTTGTTTATTAGTTTCTGGAGACCAGGAGAAATTGGGACCACGATATCTTTTACATTGTTTTTTCAGGTGTTTTACTTCTTCATGCGGGTAGAGACAATATATTCACCAATAATTTTAGACCAATTAGAATATCGAAATTTCATTAAAGTCCACAAACATCATCTAATGCAACATAATTCTCTGCTCCAACAATCTCAATATATTTCTTACTGATATTATTACTACCGCCCCATACCTCCACGGTTACGCCATCGTTTACTAATGCACGAACAGCATGAGATAAATCGCCATCAGCAGAAACTATTATTGCACGGCCAAGATTAGTTCCCTCCCTCATAGCCCGTTCTCTAGCACGGCGAACTTCATCAGCAACTTTTAAATCAACTGCATTTTCCATTTTCATTTCTTCGGGCAATTCTGTACTAAATCCATGAGATTTATATGCACGAAGCAATCGTGCCTCTTGAGGACGATCCCAAAAGGCAACCGTTACCTTATATGAAAGAAAACCTACTCTTTTTTCTGCTTCTTCCAAGAGGCTTGTTATTATTTTATTGAACCAATCGAGCTTTTCCTTTTCTTGAGTAGGCATTGGCGTACCTCGATTGATACCTATGGTTTCAACTCCTTTTAAAAGGTTTTCGTGATCAATAAAAATACCAGCCTGACCTTTTTTTTCATTAGGTTCTTGATTAAATACTCTTATTTTTAATTTACCTTCATGCATCTGTTGCTCAAGCCATCGTCTTAGAACACTGCCTCCAAATTTTAAAAATTCATTTTGGGTAGACTCAAGGACTTCACATGCTCGCAAATTATCGAAAGCTCTTCTAAAAGTAGCCTGATCACGGCTATGAATATTAGAAAAGAAATCACGGGTAGATACTACGTGATCCTCGGAATACTTTCTTAAAAACAGTTCAATAAATCGTTCTTCATCATTACTTAATTGTTCAATAGGCCACCAGAACTTGAAAAGTTCATTGTTTGACAATACCATCTCATTAGTTATTAAATCTACGTCATCAATTGTTGTAATATTACGACATTCTTTGTTAAGTATTTCAACAAGACCAGAACCATAAGTTTGAACAAGCCATGAATATCCACCTGTTAGCTCATATACCCGTTTAACTGTTTCGGATGTAACGTTACCCCAATTTTTTATACCCGCTTTAAGTACACTACTTACACCATTTTCAGATAAAAAAGAAACACGTAATCGTGTCAAAGATCCAAAAATGCGATGATCAATTATGCCTGACAATCTGTCAAATCTAACTGAACCTGTAAAAATTGCATTTATTTCACCTTCATCTAAATAACCACGTAATAAATCTAACACCAAAGTATCTCGGGTCGGACCAGAGCCTGTTTTCTCAATTGCAGTCAAGAGAACTTGAAATTCATCTATCATTAAAAACGGTTTCTTACCGGGAAGCTCTTTTTTAAATATAGATAGAAAGTTGTCAAAAGTTCTAGCAGGATGTTCGTTAAAAGTAATTTCGTCAGGAAGTTCAAGATTTACATTAGCTAACTTTGAAGTACTATTACAAATTAATCGACAGAATTCAAAAAGAATTCCTGCAGAATTTATTGTACTATTGAGACCAAGTTTGTCCAAATTAATAAGAACCGGAATAACATTTTCAGGCAGATTTAATGGAAGGAAATTTAATATAGAAGTTTTTCCTATACGACGTATACCATCAATAAAATACCTTTCCCTCTGAATTCCTTCAAAGAAACTACTTTTGATTTTATTCAAAATATCGTCTCTTCCCTGAAAGAGATCTGATTCTACCGGGTTAAGTGGTCTTCCAGGTTGAAATAGTTTAGGAATTTGACTCATTCCAATCGCTTCACTAAATTTCTTTATTGGTATCGTTTTCTTAATGATTCCCAAATCTATTGGGACTCCTTCTGCCGAGGCTCTTATAGATATTCCAAAAACAACTTCTGTAGCGTTTTCTATGGTTGAGGAATTATTTCGCTCAATTGGGATACTAATCAAACAACTTTGATAAGAATCCAATTTTGAAATAACCCTTTCCCTTTTTCCAGTAGCTAACACAATCGGATTCTCAATTAACAATTCAATTAAAACATCGGTAATTATTCTCTCAGATTTATTTGTAACATGGAGAACCAAAGTCGTCCTTTCAATTTCTAGACTAATAAATGGATTTTCAATTATTGCTTCAACATTTGGGCCAACACCAACCTTCCTACGTATATCAACAACAACCTGTTGAATTGCCTGGGAATAAGGTGTAAGCACGTCAGATATGTGTCGGGTAAGCGCTCCTCCTGCAAGTATTTGCGTAAGCCGCTTTTCATTATTGGCAACTTTATTATATAATATACGCCTTGTATCATTATCATCAACTTTTGCACGAGAAAATGATTGTATCGCTTCAGAAATAACACGAATCAATTCAATAGCAACAGTGCTTTCTTGAGGATTTATTTCAACAACAATTTTCCCAAACTCCTCAATTGCCTTAATCTCTTCCATGTAGGACGATACTGTTCTTATATTAGTGAGGCGTGCTGTTACCCATGCTAATCGCTCTGCTAATTGCGGATCACGAGGAAGACTAGAAAAGTTTGGTGAGAAAATTGGTTTTTCCTCTTCTTTATTAATGTCAATTTCTCCATTTCCTTTCCCTTCTTTTTCAAACATTTTGAAAGAGCGTAATAACGTCTCATTTGCTTTAGTTTTTACAATTTGGTAAGCTCTCTCCCCAAGTTGTTTTGCCAATTTCTGGTTTTTTGCAAGATTTTTTTTGCAAAACTCTAATAAAGATCGGGCCGAATTATCGATAGAAATTTGATCTTTACTATTTCTGGCCACATTGTAACAATCCTTTAATGCATTAAAGGCTCCTTCAATATCCTGTAACTCATCTTCAAGAACTCTTGCTAGTTCTATGTAGTTAGGTTTCCAATTTTTATCGGATTGGATTCTTGCTTTTAACCAATTTATTAATAATTCTGTTTGCCCTTCTACAATAGCTCGATTTAAAACTTGCTTAAAACCATCATTACTGAATCGTTCATTAACTGATGGTAATTCCCACTTTGCACGCCATTGACTTAGTAATTGAGCTAATAAATCTTCTACTCTTTGTTTTTCGTTTATTTTTTGAGCTTCAACAATAGCTAATGGATGAAATCTTAGTGTTAATGTTTTAGGAATGGTAGACAAAAATCTTTCAAGATCTTCCAATTTTAACGAGAACGCAAGAACTATAATTCTTAAGCTTTCATCAATACTTCCATCATCCATCAAAGGAACTAACAGTTTATATGCTTCCGCTTCATCATCCCTCTCATAAGCAACAACAGCCAGATTCCAATCAGTGATAAAATTTCGTTTAGGCATTCTTCTTTTACGAATCTGATCGAGCATCTGCTCTGCAGCAGGTAAATTTCCAGTTTTTGCATGTAGATATGCTACCCAATCACGTAAATCAAGATTGTTTATATCCTCCTGCCATACTTCTTGTGCTAATTTAAGAGCTTCCTTTATTTTTTCAGGATCCCCAGTTTTTGATAATTTTTTACCCCTTTCCAATTGAGACTTTATTCCGCCAGGAAAATTTTGCCAAATTGGTTCCCGATATTCTAACCTCCTTTGTGCTTCGAGATATATATAAGACCTAATCTCTTTTGAACTCTCCGTTAATAAATCACACACTCTATCAAATTCATTATTGGCGGCTGCCCTCATTACCTCATTCCTTCTATCCTGCCCTAATTGTCCTACCTCATCAGGACTTATCAGATCACCCATATCTCTTAAAGTATGCAGTACGTCTTCATAACCAGCTTCAGATAATCTTTTTTCCCATTGTTTACGACAAACAGCATCTTCGTCCGAAACTTTATTTTTATAAACAATAGGCATATTTTCTCTGATATATTGAGTCAATCGAGGGCGATCATGTTCAAGTAAATAATATAATTGTCTTTCAAAGTGTTTTATAAGTATTTTGTTTACTATCTTATCTTGAAGAGATGTGTCAGGACTGTTTGATCGAAAAAATTTATTATTCTTAGAACTAAAAAATGTACCCATTGCCTCGGAAAGTATATTGTGCAGACGATGAGATAATTTATTGATTTCATTTTCAATTTGTTTGGGTATTCCCTCTTGTTGAGAATTAGAATTAGAAAGCCATTGGTTGCTAATAGCAGTGCATGCCTGAAGTAGCAGACGTTCAAATATGGGTTTATATTTTTCAGAATTGCGTGAAATTAGAATTTTACAAATTTCAGCAAAAGTATTGCTTACCCAGAAAGACTCTGCTGGAAATGACTCTGTTAGAATTTCATTAATTTTTATAGCGGTGTTAACACTTGGTGCCAGAAAATAATTGGAATTCTTGTTTTCAATACCTTGGTTAAATTTACTTTTCGCATAATTAAGATCGCCAACACATATTGATAATTTGGGATTCAGATTGGTGAGCTTTATTAATTCATCAATATTATGCAAGAACTGATCATTGACATCTTTTTCACTATAGAATAAACGTTTCCAATACAAGTTAATTTTGCTCTCGGGATTTTGTTGCATGGTTGAATTTTCTTTTATCGATATTGTTGATTATAATAATAAGCATATATAATTAAAAAAAAGTACCGGGAATGATTAAAAAGCTGTGACTTCTTAATTATTTGATCAAAGCCAACATTTTTTCATAGTAAAATCAGCTCAGTATTTTTACCTTTTAGCAACTTGACACACACACACACCGCTCGATTGCCCTTCTGGGATTTTGCCTCCGGCAAAGGGGTCAATTTGTCCGGGAAAATGCTGAAAAATTGTAATTGACTTTTCCATAGTTAGATAAATAACTAATAATTTATTACATACGAGTGCAGAAGGGAATAACACTATTAAAGATATTCAATATAATTGAGAACTTCGGTTTTATAAATGAGATTTACACAAAGATGCTGATTTCTTTGATGAAGCTTCCCAAGAATTCGTTCCATAAATAATTTGCGTTTTTAATTCTAAAACAGACTCTCATTAATCTCCCATGTTTATCCATATCCAGACTTGCCAGATAGTGTTCAGTGACCTGGGAGGTAGAATGCCTCATCATTTCTGATACAGGTTTTTCAGGAAAGTTGTATTACTGGCTCAAAAATATTAATTTTGTAAAAAAAGATAATGCCAAAGATCTTTGAATACTTAGGGATTTTGATATTCTTCTATTCCAATGAGCATGAGCCAATTCATGTTCATGGGAAATATGATGGGTTTGAAAGTAAGGCAGAGTTTTATATAGTCGATGGCAAGATTGTTGAGATTAAGATAAAGTCAATAAAAGACAGAAAACCCTTAAGTGGAAGTAAACTCAAAGATTTTAAAGTGTTCCTGAAAGAGTATGCAGAGAAAATAGTTCAAAAGTGGATTGACTATTTTGTTTACCATAAGGATATTGAGTTTGAAAAAATTAATACTCGGATCAAGTGAAAATAACTGAAGAATATACGCACTATAACGTTGATTTTATTGAGATTAAATCTGGCCGGTATATTGGGGATTTTGCTATTAGAATATACTTTAGTGATGGAGTTAATAAGCTTGTTGACTTTAGACCATTTTTAGAATCATCATTACATCCATCAATCCGCAAGTATTTAGATGAATCCAGGTTTAAGGAGTATCAAATTATAGATGGAAATCTAAATTGGAATGATTATGATATGATTTTCCCAGTTGAAGACCTGTACCTAGGAAGAGTGTAAAATCTTTCTCCCGTTGCAAAAGCAGGACAGATTGACCATACTTGGCCAGTTAAATTGAAATTATCGTAAAGCGCGGCCGTGCCTTTTGCGAAATTATTAATATCTCGCCGGCAGCGAATAGTTTAGGGCCGCAAGCATGGAAATCAGCATTCCGGGATCATCTGTGATAATCCCGTCCACTCCCCAGTCGATAAGTGTTGATACCAGATCGGTATTAAATACTGTACCGCTGTGTTCGGGCCAGGTCCAGACTACAACTTTCAGGCCGAGACTATGAGCCTCATCCAGCGTTGCTTTAGTCAGCTCAACATCCTCAGGTTCCCAGCAGGCTCCTCCCATATCTTTGACCATTTGCGGAATCGAATTCTTATGATCCTTAACTAAGACTCCCCCTGTCCATAGTCCCGCTATGGCCGGATCAGGATCACTGAAACTGTATGGACAATCCGGTTCATTGTCCCACTCGGTAAGATAAGCAGTCTTTACCAGGGGATTCAATTTTTGAAGTTCGTAAAGGCACCTCCAGTCAAACGACTGGATCTCACAATTGCGTTCAATATTTTCCTCCTTCAGTATCTTTGAAAGTGCGCTGGCAAACTCAGCCGGGGTGAAGGTCCAATCGGGATGTTCCGGATCCGTTTTAAATTCGATCTGGAAGCCTACCCGTTTATTTGTTTTACTGACCACATACCGGATCACTTCACGCAGGGTAGGCATACTTACTCCATCCATTCCAATTTGGGCAGGAAAGAATTTACTGTAGGCACTGGCTGTATTCATGCGTCCAACATCATATTTTTTTATCTCTTCCAGTGATAATGATTTCACAAGCAATCTCTCGGTTATGAATTTTCCATCCGTACCCCTGACGATATCAGGATTGAGCCTTATATCATGTGATACAATCACCTCGCCCTCTTTTGACATTACAATATCCATATCAACCCAATCAGTTCCAATGGCTAAACCTGTAATGTAACCGGGGATCGTATTTTCCGGCGCATAGCTTCTTGCTCCGCGATGCGCATACACCTCTACCTTTCCTGCAGTATCAGGAAGCAAGGGATCTTCACTGTTTTTTCTACAACCCATAATTAACAAAGAAAACAGGCTGCCGAAAACCAGCAGAAATATTAATAGCGCTTTTGGCTTTTTCATTTGATTCAGCATTTATGGAACATTCACCAATAACACTCATCAGGAAATACCTTTTATTATGTAAAGATATAATATTGACAGAATGTAAAAGAGGTGAAATCAGGTTGTCATGTAATATTAACAACAACAACGCAGAATTGTTTACAACCCATGGATTTTGAAATTTTTACTCAATCGATAGCCGGGTGATTCATAATACTTTTAACTTAGCAGCTAAATAATTATCATAAAATTTAAAACAACCTTTATATTATGACACTAGCCAATACAAATTGGTTCAAAGACATACCTATTTTTAAATATCCAACCTTGTAAATTATTGATATGCAGAAAAAATTCGTCTTATCTGTTCTTTTCATTTCCTCCGTTTTATGCTCGCAAGCTCAATCCTCCGGTACAAATGATGGATGGCTGGGAGAATTAAAGGGAGGTATCCGGATTCAAAAAGCCCAAAAGCTCTATTGGGAAAATGGATTTTCTTTTGATTATACCAGTCCTAAAATCGCTGACAGCCGTATTCATTTTGGTGTGAGTTATGTTACGACCAGGCTGGGAAGCGCCATAGGCTCCAATGCCATTAAGCAGGATAACTATTTCATTAGTGGGGGTTATTACTTTCGTCATCAAAAACAATTTCAGCCTTTTACCCGATTAAATACAGGGTACTTCCATGCTGATTATGAGGAGGATATTTTTGATGTTTTGCCAAACACTTCTCTCTTGTTTTCAGTGGATGCGGGATTTTCATATGAATTCAAAATTCCCGTTACTGCCAGTTTAAGCGCCGGATATAATTTGAAGTCCGGAAGTGGAATCTCCGGGCCGGGAACTTTGTATCCTTTTTATTACCAGATGAGTATCTTCTATACCATATTAAAAAAGAAATAAGATGACATCCAAAGATAAGTTTTTCAGGCTACTTATAATTTTTATTTTGATTTTACCGGCCTGTTCCAAAACTCCTGATATCGACAATGCAACTATGCTCGATGGGGACCAGATTTTTGACCCGTCACTCTATAATCCGGAACTATACCTGGCATCGGTTGCCATTACCAATCCGAGTGAAATTCAAAAAAACACGCCAGTTATTATTGCGACACATGGTTATTCGGCAACGACTTTTGAATGGGATGAATTTCGTACCTATTGTGATGCAAAAGCCAACATTCTGGTTTCACAGGTCCTTTTGGGAGGACATGGCCGTACCTATGACGATTTCAAAAATTCAAGCTGGGAAGACTGGCAGGAACCAATTCTGGCTGAATACAATGCCCTTCGCGCCAAAGGGTATGCCAACATCAACTTTGCCGGATCTTCCACAGCATGTCCATTGGTGATGGACCTTATTAAAAAGGGTAAAATCGGCGATAATGGCATGAAACATATCTTTATGGTTGATCCTATAGTTATTCCTTCAGATAAATTGCTGACCATTATCGGACTGGTTGGCCCGATGATGGGTTTTCTGGAAAGTATAAATACCACAGCCGAAGAAGGTCATTGGTACCATTTCAGGCCACAGGAAACAATGAAACAATTGCTGGAGCTGATAGAAAAGTCGCGTAAAGACCTTCAGTCGGGATTTAGTCTGCCTGCAGGCGTCCGCGTCAAAGTATATAAGTCGATTAAAGATCCCACTGCGGATCCTGTGAGTGCTGTTTTGATATACAAAGGACTTAAAAACAATGATGGATCAAATATCGAAGTCGAAATGATTGATTCAGAGCTCCATGTCTGTACCAGATTAAATGGACGTGACAATATTACACAACACGACCGGGATAACCAGACACATGTTTTTGACGATATGTATAAAATTATAATGCAATAGGGAAAGTACCAAAAAAACTCTGCCCTTTGTTTTTTATTCAGAATAACTTTGAAAGTAAGCTAAAATGCTAAATGATTATGGTATCTAAAGTCATCATTTTCAAGATTCATAAGTTATGTTTTTTATAGATCCGGCCTCTTGGTAAAACTCTTCTTAATGTGACCGTTGTCCCATCATATTGAAAGGTCATCCTGTAAAGACCTCTTCGAATTCGATATATATCCTCTACTCCTTTTAGTTTCGTACAATCATGAACTTCACCAGGCATTTTGGCTGATTGAATCTCTTTTATTACCTCCAGTATAACCAACTTTACTTTTTTTGGTAGCGGTTCGGTATCTTTAACAAATGCTTTAGAAATTTCAAATTTCATATTGATAAAGATTTTAAAAATTCAGTTTTTTCAGATTGGCTTAAAATTTCATCTGTCCCCGGAGCCTTGGATAACGCAATTAACATTTCATCCTCATTTGCTAATTCTTCCAATACACTTTCAATGTATGATTTTAAATTCTGGCCATAGTTAACTGCTATTAATCTTAAATTCTTCTCTGTTTCAGGTCTCAGGTTAATAATTTTACGTTTTGTTTTAATTGCTTGCATAATCTCTTTTTTAAAGTTTTTTATTTTATTGAGCAAATATATACAATACATTTTATATATACGATATATACATTTTATTATTTTCCCTTTTCGTGAAGCTCTCAACACGTCACCGACCTTCGTTTAAATTTAAAAAGGTCATCAATAATCCCTAAAAACCTGACAAGAAATCTGGCAAGATTTTGAATACCAAGATTTGGGCAAGTGCACTGCATTATATTAAATGAACGATTTTGAGCAATGGTTGAAATCGAGAGAAAAGAGGTAGTTCTAACCACTAATTGGATTCATACAAAGAGATTTGAACTGACAGCCAAAAAAGGAAAAAAATGAAGGTTTTGGGTGGTGGTATTTATTTACATTCCATGCCTAGTGCGGAACGAATAGCTTCTGTGCTGTTATAATGTGGTAACCATCCTGTAGCTCTCAGTTTAGCATTGCTGAAAGAAAAATCAGAAAGTGCTGACAGAACCCAAGACGGATGGGTGGGCGAGCCAAAGTAACGCCAACGAATGTATGTAACCAGACGAGCTAGCCACACTGGAATGGTCATTGGTTTTACTCCAATAATTCTATAAAAATCACTAAAATGGATGAAATCATCTTAAACAACATTGAAAGCGCCAGTCATATTTAATCGAATGGCTTGTGCAAAAGCCTGAGCAACATCATTTTCGTGGACGAACTGACCGCGTGGATTAATACCAGGGAATAACACCCCATTCTCACGAAACGATGGTATTGTTACGTAGTTGCATGGTCCAATGATGTAACTCATGCGTAAAAAGGTCAATGATATCCCTGAGGGCGATATAACTTCAGATAATATCTTTTCGGCAATGGCTTTACTATTCAAGTAATACATGGGTGAATCGCCTTTTCCTAGAGGTAATTCCTCACTCAGATTCTCTTTTCCCTGTGCTTTGCTGAAGTCATATGGTGAGATACTGCTGGCGTGGATAAAGCCGCGAACCTTATTCTTAACAGCCGCTTGAGCAACATTCCGAGTGCCGTTGAAATTAATATCATCGCGAACCGATGCAGGCATTTTGGCTGACCAATGGACTAAGAACGCTGAATGAATCACGAAATCATGTCCAGACATTGCATCTGCCATTTCTGGAGAGCGAATATCCATCTTGATGAGATTCACCTTGTCTGGGAGCGGAAATCTCGGCAAAGTATTATTGACAGTGCCTGTGATACTGTCAATATCTGGCATCTTTGCCAATTGGGCGGCAAGAACACTGCCGAGATAGCCTCCTGCGCCAGTTATGAACACTTTCATTCCCATAGAATTAACCCTCCACTCTTAAAATCCAATAATCTTCATTATGCACCAGACCATATATTAATATTGACTGCACGCCTCCAATCTAATACCCTTTGGACATTGATAAAACACATTAATTATTAAATATTTAACCGTACAAAAGCTGTAAAAATTAATCTATTGTAGCTGTTTTAGTAAAAATAATAATAAGTAATGATAATACCAAAAAAAATATTGGAAAAGGTCATTTGAATATTACGGACGATACTGTCATGTATAAAAACCAGACATCTTGATCACATTTGGCAAATCAGATCACAATTAGCAAACTTGACTAAACAACAAACAGAATGGTTTTAACTACCACCAACCTTCAAAATATCATACCTGATATCTTAAAATCCACCCAAAAACCTGGCAAGAACCTGGCAATAATTAAAAAATCACCTACAAAAATAATTGTATGTGATTGAGTATCTGGTTGTCCCGTCAGGTCTCGAACCTGAACTCTTCTGATCCAGAAGAATACGAGAATATAAAACACTTATCTTAACACATTGAATATCAATAGTACTGTATAAAGACAAAATAATTACCTGTCCATTATTTAATACCTGTTATCCCTAAAACACGGCAAGAAACCAGCAAGTTAATTGGTCAAATTGAAAAAGATCAAGATAGTAGGAGAAGCTGACATTTTGAATATACCTTCCTCATTACAGATACTATTCTATTATTTTTTTCGTTAATTTTACCTGACAATTTTATACGGAGTATCATTTACCATGTCTGGATGTAAATGTAACATAAGCTTAATTATTATCCTGGTTTCAATATTTTCTAATCAGGCTTTTTCGCAACAAATTAATTACAGTGATAGCCTCTCTGAGGATAATTCGCAAAAAGTAAATTTAAAGCCCAGTCTGGTTTATTCGTTTGGAAGCACTTTTATGTTTGTTCCTCATTTGGGTAGTGTTACTGGTTTTACACTATCCCCTTCTATATCCGTTCCCTTATCTCCAAAGCTTTCGGTTAATGGCGGAATTATTGCCGGACGTCTTTATTCTACTTTATTGAATTTTTACCCTGAAGGGGCAATGTATGGAGCATTTAACGAAGTATCTGTATACGGATCAGCCAGCTATCATGTTAATTCTCAGTTGACTTTATATGGTACCGGGATTAAATTACTTACAGATTCTTCTCCATGTTATTCTCTCCCAAAAAGCAGTTATAGCATTGGATCTACTTTTAATTTCGGAAGTTTTTCGATAGGTGTTGCTTTGCAGATGTCAAAATCGAATAATTTCATCAGCCCCTTTCCAATCAATGGATTTCAAAGTTTTTATTCTCCTATAAACTGAAATCATCCGTTCTCCTGCAAACCATCTGAAAAAAGGAATATACCTTTATTCAGCTTAGTAAAGTTTAAGGGTAATAAATAATATGTATTTCAAAAACAAACAATTTGTTCGATTATACATATTACATTTGCAACTCAGATAGAGATATTCGGATAAAGATTATACTTTTATGATGATTTAAGAAATTAATTGAGGGGTTCTGCGAGTTAACTTGAATCAGTAGGCAGAAAATGAATTTTTACAAGCCACCTATAATTAGGGAAAGAAAAATCAGCATATTACTTATAGCCATTTTGGTTATATAAAAAATTGATGCAACTTCTTTAATTAATGTCGTGGGAGATTATCAGGGAGAAAAAAATCCTAATCTCAAAATAGTTGAGGTTCAGAGAAAAGCGATAATAAATATCGTTATGATATTACGAGGGAAGACTCATTATTGAAAGGAGATCTTAACAGAGGGATTACATCATTGAAGGGAAATGAACATTGAAAAATCAAACTATTAAAAAGAAAGAGAACCTGCTGGGTTCATTAAAAAACAAAACTAAAACAGTTTTTATTTTTCTATTCTTTATTTCGACAAATCTTTTTGCACAAAACATTAATACAATTAGTGGGACTGTGGTAGATGATCAAAACCAACCTATAACTGGTGTTTTTGTTCTTATTAAAGGAACTGCAACCGGAGTTGTTTCCGATGATAAGGGTAATTTTAGTCTGAAAACTAATCAGTCCTTGCCAGTAAGATTAGTAATGAGCTTTACCGGATTGCGCACACAAGAAATTGTTGTATTCGAAATACAACCTCTTCAAGTCACACTTAGTCAAAGTTTAAACAAATTGGAAGAAGTGGTAGTTTCTGCATCCCAAAAATCGGAAGCTTTATCCA
>JBAXXU010000001.1:0-85566 GCA_037127735.1 Bacteroidota bacterium | reverse complement strand
TTCGCCCTTCGCCCTTCGCCCTTCGCCCTTCGCCCTTCGCCCTTCGCCCTTCGCCCTTCGCCAATCTATCCCTTATAAAAAATCGCTTTTATGATGTGGCTTGCCATCTTCGGATTTTCTTTTAGACGACGGGTTGAATAGCCGAACCATTGTTTCCCGAACGGTACATATACTCTCATTATATGTCCTTCATTTACAATGCTTTCGCGAAGTTTTGGAGTAACGCCGTAAAGCATCTGGAATTCGTACATATCTTTCGGCACGTTATATTTCTTAATCAGTTTGTACGCGCCATCAATAAGAGGTTTGTCGTGAGTTGCTATACCAACGTGTACTTTATTCCTGAACAGGAATTCAAGATCTTCAAGATAATGCAGGTTAATCTCTTCATATTTTTTGTAGGCAATAGCTTCAGGTTCAACATAAATCCCTTTGCAGAGCCTGTAACTCAAAGGAACATCGGGAGTGTTAAGATCCATCATCCCTTCAATATCATTTAAGGTTCTTTTCAGATATGCCTGTACTACGAGCCCGACATTTCCCGGAAACTCACTCTTCAGTTTGCGGAAAAGTTCAATTTCAACATCAGTGCATGGAGAGTCCTCCATGTCTATTCTGATGAACCCATTGTATGAGGCAGCTTTTGCAACTATTTCATGAATGTGATTAAAACAGATGGTTTTATCGATCAGTAAGCCGAAGCTTGTAGGCTTAAGCGAGAAATTTCCATCAATACCATTTTTGTAGGAAATATCAATCAGGTTAAGATACTCTTTTTTATTTAACTCAGCTTCACCGGGTGTTTTAATGAATTCCCCCAGAACATCGAGGGTTACCTTTATATTTTTGCAGTTCAGGTCTTTAGATACGCGTATTGCATCTTCAAGTGTTTCACCTGAAATATAAGGTCTTGAAAATATCCAAATAAATTTTTTCGGGAACCATGGCAGGATTGCCGCGATGAACTTGTTGAACATAATATAGTTTTATATCTAAAAAAGTTAAATTTCCTTTTTTCCTTTTTAACCTGAATTATTCACATATATACTTAAAGTGCTCTTTTCCTTTGTGTTACTTTGTGATGTACTTTGTGTACCTTCGTGGTAAAAAAATATTAAACACTAAGTCGCACAAAGGATTACACAAAGGCTCACAAAGTTTATGAATAAGAGAAGTTAAAAATGTAAATTAAACTGATCTTAATTCATTTTTTAATGACCTTTGTCATTTACAAAACATGAAAATTGCATAAATTTATTTATTTTGAAAATATTTTTCAGATAATGCAACCATTTTTTTCGATACGATGTCTTAAAAATGTCCTCAGCTTATGATGAGCGAGCGGCAAATAATAGAAGGGTGCGCTAATCGCGAAAGGAAAGCACAACAGGTGTTGTACGATAAGTATTCGCGTTTCCTGCTTGGTGTTTGCCTGAGGTATGCCGGTGATAAAGCTGAGGCAGAGGATATTTTGCAGGATAGTTTTTTGAAGATATTTTTTAACATTAACGATTTTTCAGGAACAGGTTCTTTTAAAGGTTGGTTAAGAAAGGTCGCGGTAAATACTGCCATAACTCATTATCATAAAAATCTGAAATACAGATATTATGTTGATATTGAGGAGTATGTGTCAGTCGAGACCGGGGTATCGAGTTTTGAGGAGGACTTTTTTACTTCCGAAGAACTGTTCAAAGTTCTTAATGAGTTGCCAACAGGGTACAGGATGGTGTTTAATCTTTACGCTGTTGAAGGGTATAAACATAAAGAGATTGCAGAAATTCTGGGAATCGATACAAATACATCGAAGTCGCAGTATAGCAGGGCAAAAAGTGTAATCAGGGATAAACTTGAAAAGCTGGGGAAGTTAAGAAGCAGGTATTCTGAAAATGATTGATAAGAGATTAACAGATCAATAATAAGTTGAAAGTGAATAAGGATGATATAAGTTTCATGGAGTTGTTCAGGCTGAAGCTTGAAAACGCTGAGATTGTTCCCGGTGATTCAGTAAGATCAAAGCTGATGCGGAAACTTTCGATACGGGAGTTTCTGCGTTTTAACACGGCAAGGCCTAACATCTATTACGTTGGAGGTATTCTTGTTACCGCGACTATTGTTGCAATAATTTTTTCTTCAGAGCCAAAAAATTCAGATCAGATCACATCTGCTAACATTTCCGGTTATGTAAGTAAAGAAAATAGAAATGTTCAGGGTGAACAAACTGCAGTTCAAAAACCAGATTCGTTACATGAAAAGGCCTTTGAGCCAATAAAGAATAAGCCGGTTATCAGACCAAAGGTCGTGTCAGCCGAAGAACCTGCTCAAAATATTGGTTCCCGCGTAAATACTAGCGTTACTTATATGGATATTAATGGCTCCTCTGTTAAAAAGAGTTTATTTTTCGAGGCATCACCTGAAAAAAATGAGCTGCAGGGAATGATCAAACCCGGAAATGTTTTATTTGAGACATCTGCTAAAGAAGGTTGTACTCCTTTGAAATTACGCTTTTATAATAAATCAGATTCTTTCGACTCGTGCAAATGGACTTTTGGTGATGGAGGTTATTCTTATGAAAAGAATCCTGAATGGATATTTGACGTTGAAGGGGAATATAAAGTTATACTTAATCTGTTTGGTTCCGATGGTTTGCAGGCAAGTTCATCTGTTATTATTACTGTCTATCCCAAACCGCTTGCCCTATTTGAAATCGCTTCCGATAAGGCGGTTCTTTCAGAGGATGAGATTCGATTTTATAACTACTCCGCGAACGCGATACATTTCAACTGGGATTTTGGCGATGGCAATACTTCTGAAATTTTTGAACCAAGCCACAGGTATGCAAAACCCGGAAATTACAATGTCCGGCTGATGGTATCTTCTGATTATGGTTGCTCTGATTCTCTTGTTGTTTCGAACGCGCTTTCAGGTTCAGAGTATTTTATCAATTTCCCAAATGCTTTTATCCCTGATAATCAGGGACCGACAGGTGGTTATTATTCATCCAAAAGTGATGAGACTGCCCAGGTATTTCATCCCGTATTTTCCGGAGTATCTGATTATCAGTTAAAAATTTTCAGCAAATTGGGTATCCTGATTTTTGAAAGCAGTGATATTAATATTGGCTGGGATGGCTATCTCGATGGTCAGTTAAGCGCCCCGGGCGTTTATATCTGGAAAGTCCGTGGAAATTTCAGAAATGGAGAGCCGTTTATCAAAATGGGAGATGTAACTCTTCTTAAAAAATTAATGTGATTTGTTAAAACCTTATCTTTCCATCTTGTAAATATTTCTTTCTTAAATGTTTAGCTAGTGTACTGTTTATATCAATCCTTGACAGACAGTAGTGCTCTTCGAGATAAATATTGCCAAATAGTAATGAATATACATTACAAATAACTAATTTCGTCGGAGTAAATATAATGGGATTGATATTGGTGAAGAGGGTTATATACTTACTCATGCTATCTTTCTGCATTTTCAGTGATAGTTTTGGTCAGGATCCTACATTCTCCCAGTTTTATGCCAATGCTTTGTATCTTTCACCATCTTTTGCCGGCGCAACTGAACAATACCGGTTTGCAATGAACTACAGAAATCAGTGGCCCGGCGTACCAGGGGTGTTCCATACATACAGCATTTCATTCGATAAAGCCCTGCCTAACTTCAATTCGGGTATTGGGGTGCTTGCAACTTATGATGTTGCGGGATCTGGAAATCTTAGCACAACAAATATCGGGCTTGTTTATTCCTACGATTTTAAAATTAACAAGACTTGGCATATCAGACCAGGAATTAATTTTAAGTTCTATTACCTTGGGCTTGACATTAATAAACTTATTTTCAACCACCAGATTACAGGTAGCGGAGTTTCACCATCGGTTACACCTCCTCCCTTCGATAATGTGGCTGATGTAGATTTTGCAGCATCAGCTCTTGTTTATAATGAGAGAATTTGGACAGGTTTTACTCTTGATCATCTTCTCGTACCAAAAACCTCTTTCTATGGAAATGACGCATCCGTTCCGGTTAAGTTTAATTTCTATGGTGGTCTGCAGGTTCTGAAAAAATCCAGGTTGCTCGAAAAATTGCCGGAAGTCCTTTCAATTGCCTTTAATTTCCAGAAACAGGGTAAGTTCTACCAGTCTGATCTTGGCTTATACTATAGTAAAAGTCCTTTGATATTCGGATTATGGTATAGGGGAATACCTTTTATCACTTCTCAGGCTGGCGATGCCATCATTGCTCTGGTTGGAATAAAGACCAACAAGATTCATATCGGGTACAGTTACGACTTTACTGTTTCCAATCTTATCAGCTCAACATCAGGAGCTCATGAGATATCTCTGATTTATGAATTCAGTAACTTATCACTCGGCCAGCAGCGAAGACGGATCAGAGCAATTCCTTGTCCTGAATTCTAAGAGACTAAAATTTCTATCTGAAGTAGCCACATTTATTTATTTGTTTATATTTGCGCCTGACTAATGTGTAATAAAAATTTAATCTGAGATGAAGAAAATATCAATAATTCTGAATGTAATTCTATTTCTATCCATAATAGGCCTTTACTTCCTCCATTTCTCGGGCAGTAAAAAGAAAAGTGGTTCGGCTGCTCCTGTTACCGGAGTCTCCGCACAGGGTATTGCCTATATTAATATCGATACAGTTATCTTCAAATTTGATATGTTCTTCGACAGAAGAAATGATCTGATGACAAAGCAGAAAAGCGCTGAAGCAGAACTTAATTCGAAGGGAAGTCAATATGAAAGAGGCGCCAGGGATTATCAGGATAAGGTGAATAAAGGACTTATAACCAGAGCCACTGCCGCGCAGATAGAGCAATCCCTTGGGCAGCAGCAACAGGAACTGGTATCTCTTCGCGATAAACTACAGGCTAACCTTATGGAAGAAGAACAGGTAATGAATCGTCAGATACTTGAGTATATTACTAAATTTCTGGAGGAAAACAGAAACGATTACAACTACCAGTATATCCTTGGAAAAAGCTTTGGCAGCGTAGTTCTGTACAGCGATGCTTCATCGGATATTACACAAAAAGTACTTGATGCTCTTAATAAAAAATATCAGACAGAGAAAAAATAGTGACCAATGGGTTTCGCCTCAACCTATCTTGAAGAAAGGGAATTATTCCCTGAAATAATCAAAGAGGCGCCTGATGAACATACCGGTATAATCGTTGTCATACCGGCCTATGATGAACCAGGTATAAGAAAGTTACTCGATTCACTCACGGCATGCAACAAACCGCCATGTAAGGTTGAAGTTATTATTGTTGTAAATGCTCCGGCAAATGCTGAAAAGGAGAGTTTAGAAAACAATTTTATAACCATAAGAAATATTGAAAGCTGGAAAATAGAAAACAATAGCTGCTTTTTCCGGCTTTTTGCTTTTGACACGGGGCTTCAATCAATAAACAAATGGGGTGTAGGGCTGGCAAGAAAGACAGGGATGGATGAAGCGGTGCGTCGCTTCAACAGAATAGACAATTCTGACGGTATAATCCTTAACCTCGATGCTGACTGCCTTGTAGCACAGAATTATTTTGTATCGGTATGCGATGAATTATTGAAAAAAAGAGACCGTTCAGCCTGTTCAATCTACTTTGAACATCCTTTGTCAGGGAGCGATTTTCCGAAAAATATATACAAATACATTACTTTATACGAGTTGCACCTTCGTTATTATTTCCAGGGGTTGGCCTATTCAGGTTTTCCGTATGTTTTTCATACAGTAGGTTCTGCTCTTGCAGTAAAAGCACAGCAATATGTGAAAGCAGGAGGGATGAACAGGAAGAGGGCAGGTGAAGACTTTTACTTTATTCAGAAACTTGTTCCTGCAGGAGGCTATTTTAGTCTTAATTCAACAACGGTATATCCATCACCAAGAACTTCATCAAGGGTCCCTTTCGGCACCGGTGCTTCTATAGGGAAGCTCTCTGAAGGTAAATTGCCTGCACTGTTAACTTATAACTTTCTGGCATTTAAGGATCTACGTTCATTTTTTTGCATGGCAGAAAATATTTTTAACTGCAAACATGAAGATTTGCATAAGTGGTATAAAATTTTTCCTGAAAGCATAATATTATTTCTTAAAGAAAAAGAGTGGACAGATAAAATGGTTGAGATAAAGAATAATACATCAGGTTTACCTTCATTTAAAAAACGGTTTTTCGGATGGTTTAACATGTTCAGAATAGTTAAGTATCTGAATTATGTACATAAGGAAATTTTTGAAAAAAAGCCGGTTGATGTCTCAGCTTCAGAATTACTTAAAAATGCCGGAATTATCTTTGAATCTGAAGTACTGATGGATCTGCTTTTATATTACAGAAAAATGGAAAAAATCTCTTAGTTATTTTTTCTTGTTATCTTCCGGTCTTCTGCAGGAGTAAGAATAATATACAGATCCTCATCAGGTTTCTTCATGAGGTATTGTTCTCTTGCAAATTTCTCAAGATTATGATTGTCTGTTTTTAATTCACGAAGCTTTTGCCTGTCAGTCGCTATGCGCTTAATATAATACTCCCTGTCTGCTTTAAGTTTATGTAATTCCCTCATCTCCCTGTATCTGGTAATCAGATTGTTTGAATCGAAAAGTGAAAGCCAGACAAGGAAAATAATGATAGTCAGAAGATATTTATTCCTGAATACCGCCGGAATTTTGTCTGTGAATTTAAAGCTTATCATAATTGTACAAACCTACCTATTTTTTTTTAACCTCCACTCATGAGGTAAATCATTTGCACATCATCGCCATCATGAATAATTGTGGAATCATACTTTTCTTTTGAAATCAAAACACTATTTACCTTTACAATCCTCATCTTAAATGAAAATTTTTTAAGTAGTAACATTTCACTTACACTCATCGTCTCCTCACCGAATTCTTCATCCCGGTTATTTAATGTAATCTTCACCTTCTTAACGATATTTTTCATCATTTCCAATGTATAAAGATACTTACAAATATAAAATTATCCAATCCGGAGTTTTACATAATCTTAAATATTAGGTTAACCTTTTCTGTTCCCTGTATTTATATCATCATGAGGGGTATAGAGTGCGAGTGATATATTGATTTATATCATATAATAAATCATCATAATGTCTTACCTTTGAATAAAGTAAATAACTTAAAGGTACAAACCTAAATATCCGGGATATGGACATTAAGTCAATAAAAGATCAACATAAACTACTTGTGAAATGGGGTTATAACCGGACTCCGTTGGATAAGGGTTATACTGACAAGATTCTTTATATTAACGTGGGTACCACGGAAATAATTGAGAAAGATGTTCCTGCCATTATGAAAGAAAAATTCATTGGAGGAAAAGGTTATGGACTCAGGCTTCTCTGGGATGCAACCAGGCCTGACACCAAATGGGATGACCCTGAAAATGAAATAATTATATCCTCGGGGCCAATTGGAGGGATAACTCAATACTCAGGAACGGGGAAGTCATTGGTAGTCAGCTTATCTCCTCAGACGAACTCTGTAATAGACAGTAACGTGGGTGGATTTTTCGGCCCGTTCCTTAAGTTTTCCGGGTTTGATGCCCTCGAAATACAGGGTAAGTCAGAAAAAGATGTTATCGTTTTTATTGATGGGATAAACCATAAAGTTGAGATATTCGAAGCTCCTGCCGAGGCCACCGACAGTCACCTCCTGGCAGAACAACTGACAGAAATTTTTGCTGACAATGATAATGAAAAAAAATCTATAGGAATTGTTTCAACAGGTTTAGCTGCTGAACATTCTTTGATAGGGATGCTTAACTTCAGCTTTTACGACACAAAACGTAAAAAAGTGCGGTTGAAGCAGGCAGGCAGAGGAGGTATCGGGTCCGTATTTCGGAATAAAAAAATTAAAGCTCTTGTTTGTAAAATTCCAGGCGTGAAAGGGAATCTCAATAATGTAGTTGATCTTGAGGCTATTATGGAGAGAGGCAAAAGATTCAACAGGGAGATGCGCGAACTCGACGATAAACAATGCCAGATGAAGCAAACCGGGACGGCTCACCTGATGGAGATAATGAACGATCATGATTTGCTTCCAACAATGAACTATAAATTTGGCAGCCACCCCGATGCTTATAAGATCAACTCATCGGTATGGAAAAGACGCTTCACCCAAAATGTTCCGGATGGTTGCTGGATTGGCTGCAATATGTCGTGCACCAAAGGCATTGATGATTATATAGTTAAGACAGGTCCGTATAAAGGTCAGGTAGTAATTGTCGATGGTCCCGAATACGAAAATGCTGCCGGACTTGGTTCCAATTGTGGAATATTTGATCCGGAATATGTAATTGAAACAAATTTCTATTGCGATACTTACGGAATATGTACTATAACCTGGAGTACAAGTACTGCATTCATAATGGAGTGTTTCCAGAATGGTATTCTCAACAAAGAAAGAACGGGTGGACTTGATTTTAATTTTGGCAACTCTGATGCTGCGCTCGAATTGTTGCATCAGCTTGCACGTGGCGAAGGGTTTGGTAAGATAGCCGGAACAGGTGTGCGTAAAATGAAAGAGCTCTTTATAAAAAACGGGTGGGGCGATGCAGCATTCCTCAACGATATCGGGATGGAAAACAAAGGGCTCGAATACTCGCAGTATATGCCTAAGGAGTCACTTGCACAACAGGGTGGGTTCGCTCTGACCAATAAGGGGCCGCAGCACGATGAAGCCTGGCTTATTTTCATGGATATGGTGAATAACCAGATACCAACATTTGAGAATAAAGCTGAAGCCCTGCATTATTTCCCGATGTTCCGTACATGGTTTGGTCTTGTCGGTTTGTGCAAACTACCCTGGAACGATGTTGAACCAGAAAGCAATGCCCTAAGCGATGAACCGGCAAAAGTTCCTGAGCATGTTGATAATTATATAGCTATTTATAAGGCAGTTACCGGTCGCGAATTTGATAAGAAACGGCTTGTGGAGGATTCAGAGCGGGTATATAACTTTCAAAGAGTTTTCAACCTCCGACGAGGCTATGGTACGCGTCTCCACGACAGGCAACCTTACCGCGCAGCCGGTCCGGTTACAAAAGAGGAGTATGAGTCGCGTGTTGAGCGTTACGACAAACAACTTAAGGAAAAAATCGGTTTCGATCCATCAGGCAAAACAACAGAGGAGAAAATGAGGGTGCTTCGTAAATACCGGGAAGAACAATTTGAGCGACTTATGGATGCTGTTTATAAAAGAAGAGGATGGAACAGCAACGGTGTGCCCACCATCGAATTCCTGAAAAAGATCGGGATGGATTTGCCTGAAGTAATAGAGGTCGTTAAAAAATTTCAATAAATTCTATTTAGTCTGATTAATTCATAAACTTGGTGAGCCTTTGTGTAATCCTTTGAGTACCTTTGTGTTTAAAGAGTTTTACCACAAAGTATCTCAAAGGGAAGCACTAAGTAACACAAAGGAAAACAATGAATTAAATATGTTCATGAATAGGAACGGTTAGCATAATACCATCTGAACGGATTTGGAAAAACCAAATTATGCAAAAGATTTACATTTGCTACCGGTAGTAAAAATATATTAAATCAGCGGGTCAAAGCGACTTGCAATGTTCCTGCTTTTATCTTTTTACATTTATCTTTTGTCTTAAACTGATATGATATCGTTTGAAGAAGCCTTCGGAATTGTTATGGAATCGGTCTTTGAAACTGAAACAGAGACAATTCTGTTTTCCGGTTCTGACGGAAGGATACTTGCTGAAGATATTTTCAGCGATATTGATATGCCTCCTTTTAACCGGTCGGCAGTTGATGGTTATGCATGCCACAGGAATGATTTAAACAATGATCTGGAAGTTATAGAGGTGATTGCCGCAGGGAGAGAGCCTTTGAGAAGTGTTGGAAAAAATAAGTGTTCAAAGATAATGACAGGAGCCATAGTTCCCGATGGTTGCGATATAGTTATCATGGTGGAAGATTCTGAAACTCTCTCCTCAGGTAAAGTAAGATTTAATTGTCAGAATCCAAAGATAAACGTATCATTTAAAGGAGAAGATGTTAAAACCGGAGATAAAGTTCTTCGATCTGGTAAGCTCATTAAGCCTCAGGACATTGCTGTGATTGCCTCTGTTGGACACATAAATATACGGGTGAAAAAGATGCCCACGGTAGGGGTTATTAGTACCGGCGATGAACTTGTTGAACCATCAGCTTCACCCGGAACCTCACAGATAAGAAACAGCAATGCATATCAGTTGCTGGCACAGATCAGAAGAGCCGGGGGAAAGGGTAGTTATTATGGCATTGCACCCGATGAGGAAGATATCACTTTTGAAATGGTACAAAAAGCCATTTCTGAAAATGATATTGTTCTTATAACAGGCGGGGTCTCAATGGGTGATTTTGACTTTGTTCCGGCAATTATGAAACGGGCGGGGGTAAACATCCTGTTTGATCAGGTAAATGTTCAACCCGGTAAACCAACTACCTTTGGGGTACATTCAAAAGCCATGGTATTCGGACTCCCGGGCAATCCGGTTTCTTCATTTATACAATTCGAAACACTTGTCAGGCCTTTGATAAGCAAGATGATGGGTTACAAATGGAAACCTGTCGAACAAAATCTTCCGATGGCCGTAAAGTATGAACGAAAATCAACTGTCAGAATGGGATGGCTCCCGGTTACTATAACCGAAAAGATGGAAGTAATGCCGGTAAATTATCACGGATCTGCACATGTTTCAGCCTTGCCGGAAGCAGATGGGATATTTGCTGTGAAAGCTGGGGAAAAAACTATTGAAAAAGGAGAAATAGTAAGTGTCAGGCAAATCTAAATGAAGAAATCAGGAGATGGAACTTCCCGGAAAATTTGAAGTACTTGTCATAACTCTGAGCGACAGAGCTCACAGGGGTGAGTATGAGGATATCAGCGGCCCAAGAATTCGGGAAATTGTATCAGGATATCTATCTTCAATTAATTGGAAATATAGTGTCAATCTAACACTTATTCCTGACGATGCTGCTATCCTCAAGGAGCTGTTAAAGAGCGCCGGAAGTATGAATAATATTATCATAACAACCGGAGGTACCGGTATCGGCCCAAGAGACATCACAGTAGATACAGTAATTCCTCTTCTTACAAAGGAGATTCCCGGAATTATGGAATTTATCAGGATCAAATATGGAACGGAAAAGCCAAATGCCTTGTTAAGCAGGGGAGTGGCAGGAATAATCGGTAAATCACTTATTTATACACTTCCGGGTTCGGTAAAAGCTGTTGAGGAGTATATGTCTGAGATTTTAAAAACTCTTGAACACACTATATATATGCAGTATGGGATTGACACCCACGAGAAGCATTAGTTTAAGAGATGGTTCAGCTTTTGTAGTTGACTTCATAAGTGTCCACTTAAATATAATTGAATTTCAACTATATAAGATTTAGTTCTTTGACATCTCAGTAATCTTGGTTTGTAAGTAGCTCTTTTATAGTTTCTTTGTTTAGAAGCGATTAACTCAGGATTTGGAGAAATTTAAGGGTTACTTAACTTACCGTTGGCTTTAGCCAATGGTATAACAACCTCATCTAAAGGGACTTTAGTCCATAAGGTTTGGGCTAAAGCCCCAATCATTGGAGTATTTTAATCCGTTGGCTAAAGCCAACGGTAAGTTATAAAACAGCAAAAGAAAATGGTAACCATTTCATTAAATAATTAATCGAACCAAATCGTCACGTAATAAAAGCCGTGGCAAATAATAGATTATCAATAATATCAAAGAGAATTTTAACATTTTAACGAGACACTGGTGATGTCTTATCCTGAATCAGGTTGACATTAGAATTCAAAAAATGTTTAATACATCTTTTGACAACTCTTTGTATTAGTCATATAGAATAATTGAATTACAGTAAAAATGAGAATATATATTTGTTTTGCAGTATGCCAGATAGCAATCAATAAATTTATGCAAAAAATGCATCAATTTGAGAGATAATAGGTGTTAGTTAGATAAGCTTATATCCTAAATAATTCTAACTTTGAGACTTTGGGTCAACTTTTATGAAAGATTTTATTTTATATAGCGATGAAGAATTAATGCAGGAGATCAAGGCAGACAACATGTTTGCTTTTGATATGTTATATAAAAAATATAGCAGGAAGTTATATAAATTTGGTTATTCTATTCTTAAATCAACAGAAGAGTCAGAGAATCTCATACAGGATGTTTTCCTTAGTTTATGGGAGAATCGCCACAAAGTTGAAAAGGACTCATCAATTAAATCATATATATTCACTATAACTTATAACTCGGCTATTTCCATTATCCGGAAGAAAGCGAGAAAATCTGAGTTTTTTGAATATCTGAAGACTCAGCAGGAAATTATAGAGGAGCCTGTTAATGTGGAACTTGAATATAAGGAACTGACAAATAAGCTTGATGAAATTATTAAAGTATTACCTCAGCGTCAAAGAGAGGTTTATGTTATGCACAAAGTTGAAGGACTGAAATATTGTGAAATCGCGGAACGCATGAATATTTCTGTTAATACTATAGAAAACCACATGTCGCACGCGCTTAAAACAATCCGCGAAAAACTTGGCAGTTACTCCCTGATTGCCATACTCTTTTGGTATCTTTTTGCATAGTATTGATATTCAAAGCAATCAAAATCATTTTATAAAGATTTCTTTTTTTAAGTAGTGGTAATTATTGTTTGTTGCGTCTTACTATTAAAAGCATAACTCAATATTTCAAGGCAGTATTATTTTTGTGAAGATATGGGTTAGATATTCTTAGGTTAGGGTTTGGTTAGTTAGGTTGGAGTAAAAAAGCGCTTCCGGCATATTGTCGGAAGTGCTTGTTATTCAAAATAATTTGAGAATGATTTATGAATAAAGAACTATTAGAAAAGTATTGCAGCAATTCTTGCACTGAAAAAGAATTAAGTTCTGTTTTAGCATGGTTCGAAGAATCTGCAGGAACATTTGAGGGGAAGTACCTTTTATATAATGTATGGGATGAATTACCAGACAACGATGACAATCTCAAAATTAATTTTGACCTTTTGCTCGACAAAATACATCATGCAGTGAATCTGGCCCAATCGGGAAAACTCTTACAAATAGCGGATCATGTCCTGATAACATACAAAAGGAGAGCAAATTTTATTACAATTCTTACCAGGGTAGCGGCAATTCTACTGCTTCCTGTTCTTGGTTTCGGATTGTATATGTCATTTAAATATCAATCAGCACGGTATAGTCAGGCTTCAGTTAATATGGCTTACAATGAAGTTTATTC
The DNA here is from genome assembly GCA_037127735.1 of Bacteroidota bacterium. GTDB lineage: Bacteria > Bacteroidota > Bacteroidia > Bacteroidales > VadinHA17 > LD21. Next base: position 72,271 of record JBAXXU010000001.1, on the reverse strand, counting down.
TTCAGTTGATGCTATCACTAAAGTTACCTTACCCGATGGTTCCAAAATCTGGCTCAATCACAGCAGTTCATTAAAATATCCTGCAATTTTCCGGGGAGATTCCCGGGTAGTGGAACTTAACGGTGAGGGATACTTTGAAGTAGCTCATAATCTAAAGATACCTTTTATTGTAAAGGCAGGAGATCTTCAGATTAAAGCGCTTGGAACAACCTTTAATATTATGGCTTATACTGATGAAGCCAGAATTGAGACCTCGCTTATTGATGGGAAGGTCGAATTACAACGGATGAACCTGAAAGGGGAAATGATTCCCCTGTTGAAAATGAAACCGGCTGATCTGGCTGTATTTAAGAAAAGTAATTTTGAAATAAGTACCCGTACAATCGGTGATGGCAGGTATTTTTCATGGAAGGACGGTAAACTGGTATTCAATGCGGAACCAATGGACGAAGTGGTAAAGAAACTAAGCAGATGGTTTAATGTTGATATCCGGATAAAAGATCCGGCCTTACGTGAGCTTACATATACTGCTACTTTCAGTCAGGAAACTCTTCCTCAGGTCATGGAACTTATAGCTTTGGTTTCCCCGGTCAGTTATTCAATATCAAACAGGAAAATGGTCAGCCCGGGAACTTTTACCAAAAGAGAAGTCATCCTCAGGTACAAAAAAGAACGATAAATATTAAAGATAAGCCTATGAAACATAACTGATTATGAAAAAAAGCGGGAAAGTGTTTGCCCACTATCCCGCCCGACTAATTACCTGATTCTTTAAAAACTTTAGTAAACTTAATCATTACAAACTTATGAAAAAATTTCGAGATTATTATGAAAGGATCCCATTAGGAATTCTTTCAAAAAAAACAATCAGAGCAATGAAACTAACCCTTCTTTTATCGATGATTACAATTTTTCAGCTCTTTGCAACTGAAACATACTCTCAATTGACAAAACTTACCCTGAAGCTTGAAGATGTAAAAATCTCTGATGCACTTAAAATAATTGAAAATCAGAGCGAGTTTTTTTTCCTGTACAGTCCTAAGCTGGTCGATGTTGATAGAAAAGTGACTGTCTATGCAGAGAATGAATCTATTAAAGACATTTTAAGTGATGTTTTTGATGAGAAAGTAAATTTTGCTGTTTATGACCGGCAGGTTATACTCACTCCAAGTGATTTAGCAGCATTGTCTGACGCGATGCAGCAGCAACAAAAAGTAACCGGTACCATTACTGATAAGAATGGTGCGCCTGTTCCCGGTGCAAACGTTGTTGTTACCGGAACTACAACGGGTGCGATTACCGATATTGCGGGCAAATACAGTATTGCAGTACCTCCGGGATCAAAAAGCCTGACATTCACGTTTATCGGTTTTGAACCCCAGGAAATCATTATCGGCAAATTAACCCAGATCAACGTAACTATGGCGGAGTCTGCAATTGGCCTGGATGAAGTTGTTGTTGTTGGTTATGGAACCCAGAAGAAAATAGATCTGACAGGTTCCGTTTCAGTTGTGTCGGTCAAGGAATTTGATAAAGCCCCGGTAACTGATGCTGTACAGGCCATGCAGGGAAAAATAGCCGGAGTTACGATCATTTCAAATTCAGGAGAACCCGGGGCTGATAAAATGGTAAGAATCAGGGGTGTGCAATCATGGGGCGCTTCGACTGACCCGCTGTATGTTATTGACGGGGTAACTATGGATAATATGAATAGCGTTAGCCCTAATGATATCGAAAGCATTTCAATTTTAAAAGATGCTGCTTCCAGTTCTATTTACGGGGCCAGGGCTGCGAATGGTGTGGTGCTGATCACAACAAAAAGAGGGAGCAAAAACAGCGCAATGGTCATTTCCTTTGAGACTTACGCGGGGGTTCAGCAATATTCTGACTTAAAGCCTAAGCTGCTGAATTCAACACAATGGCTGATGTTAGACAAGGAATCTTACGAAAATGCAGGGCCAGCCGCTTTAGACCAATCACCTTATGGGACACAGAGCCCTGTAGACATGAACCTGTTTAAGGATTCTAGCGGTAAATTAATTAATACTGATTGGCTAAAAACAGTTAGCCAGCCGGGTCGAATTCAGAACTATGACTTGTCGATAAGTGGCGGTAACGAGAAGTCCACCTATTTTACATCTGCCTCATATTTTAAACAGGATGGTCTGATACTTAACACCGGTGCTGACAGAATAAGTTTCCGTTTTAATTCCAACCATAAAATCACTGACTTTATTGAATTCGGAAATTCTGTGAACATTTATAGCAACAGCCGTGAGGGAGGAGTTGGCAATCCTTATTTTTTGGCTATGGGTAAAAATCCTCTTTCGCGACCTTATGAAACAGATGCAAACGGCAAGATAATCAATTATGATTATGTCAGATGGTACACTATGGAAGGTGGTAGTGTAGGTCCCCTCATTTATGCAAAAGAGTATTCAGATGCCACCAGATTGTTTGGTTTTGTAGGGAATATTTTCCTAAAAGTTAAAATTTTGCCAGGATTGACCTTTACACCAAGGGTAAGTATTGATTATGGGAGCAGTCAGGGAACCGGTTTCGTACCTCAACTTAATATATTACGTATGGAAACACAAAGCATTAATCATGTTACCAAGAGCCAGGACTATTCCTTTCACTGGATAGCTGATTATATGTTGAACTATGAGAAAACGTTTAATTCTGTACACAATGTTTCAGCATTGCTTGCTTATTCCCAGGAGGAGTATAAATATGAATATCTGAATGGAACGCGTTTTGGTACGCCGAATAACCAGATACAATACCTGGATGCAGGCCAGATTGCAAATCAAAGTGTTTACAACGGGTTCCAGGACTGGGCGTTTGTATCGTATATCGGCAGGATTGGTTACAATTACAGTGAGAAATATTTTGTGCAAGGGTCTGTTCGTCGTGATGGTACTTCCCGGTTTGTTGGAGATAACCGATGGGGAGTATTCCCATCAGTATCAGCCGGATGGAGAATTTCAAAGGAAAATTTCTTTCAGCCGCTTCTCAACATAGTTAATGATTTTAAAATAAGGGGAAGTGTTGGGGTTTTAGGGAACAGCAACGTCGGACTATATCCTACCTATGCCACATTAAATATGAATTTTGCAGTAATGGGTCCTACGAACGCTCAGTATGCTGTACCAGGCTATGCATTAGGAGAGGCCATTAATAAAAATGTTAAATGGGAATCAACACTTAAGAAAAACATTGGATTTGATGCAAGTTTTTTCAAATCAAAAGTAACATTAACTGCTGATTATTATATCTCCAACACCACAGATTTGCTTTACGGCAAACCACTTCCTTTAGCCGCCGGTAAATTTTACGGTATGGGTTGGCTCAATCCTTCAGATCCAACTATTAATGGCGGCGAAATCGAAAACCATGGAATAGAGCTCACTCTCGGATACCATGATGCCAAAGGCGCTTTTACATACGGTATTAATGGGTATCTTTCTATAGACCGTAATGAAGTTGTTGATTTAAATGGTCGCGACATGCGGGAATGGGGTCTTGAAGTTGGTCAACCTATTTGGAGTTACTTTGGCTATAATTCAAACGGGATTGTTAAAAACCAGGCCATTTTAGATGCAAACCCTTATTTAACCAACCCCGATAACGATTTTTCTATTGGTCTTGGCGATATCTGGACCATCGATGTTAACGGACGCGACGCAAATGGGAAACTGACAGGGAAACCTGACGGTAAGATCACTGCTGATGACCGTGGCTTTATAGGAAAAAAATATCCCGATTTCACGTATGGACTTTCGGGTAATGTATCCTATAAAAGATGGTCGCTTCAGATTGTAGGTTATGGCGTTAAGGGTATTGATCTGAATACGATGGTTGACATAAACGGTTATTTTCAGTACACCAGTAACGATATTACCAGGGTGCTTGACAGATGGCATGCTACGCTGAACCCGAATGGCAATATGCCTAAAGTAACTAAAGCAGACGATGCAGGAAACGCTGTACGCACGGCAAGTTTTTGGTTTTCAGACGCATCTTATTTTAAAATAAGCAATGTGAACTTACAATATGCTGTTCCTGAAAATATTTGTCAAAAAATGAAAATGAAAAAACTGGAAGTATATACCAGCGTGCAGAACTTTCACACCTTTACCAAATATCCCGGAGGTGAAGTAGATGTTACCGATCAGGGAATGTGGATGCAGCCGGTAACAAAAATACCACAGCCCAGAACCTGGATATTAGGGTTAAAAGTTTCCTTCTGATGTAATTATTATTATTACTATAAAAATATAAAATATGAAAAATAAAATATTGTTATTCATTGTACTCTCCTTTGGAATAGCTTTTATCAATGGATGTTCCGAAGATGAATTATTGACAAAATATCCCAAGGATGCCCCAAACGAGGATAATTTCTTTGTCAATGCAACATCTGCAAGACAGGCTGCTATTTCCCCTCAGGCAGCATTGAGCCAGGGCGCCTATGGTTTCAGGCGTTACTGGGTAACATTTAACGATATCTTTACGGATGACAGTTACACCAGAAATGTGGGCGATCGTCTTCCTGCACTTAACTGGAGCGCTGATCCAACCTGGACTAACTTCTATTGGTGGTATTCTACTTTTTACCAAGCGATAAACAGTGCAAATTTTGCTATCGATGGGATACCTAAATCAACTGATGCTTCATTCACCGCTGATCAACAGGCACCCTACATTGCTGTGGCTAAGCTTTGGAAAGGCTATTGTTATCTTCAGCTGACTACCTATTGGGGAGATGCAAATTATTGGCCACATTTTCTTGAAGTTCCAGACAGCGCCTATGTAGCAAGACAGCCAAAAAGTGAGGTAATGGCAAGTTTCATTGAAGATTTGAAATATGCAACAGAAAATTTACCTCCTTCATGGAGTGGCGATGATGTAGGACTTCCTACAAGAGCTGCCGCTGCCGGATTGCTTGCAAAAGCCTACCTTTATAACAGGGACTTTGCCAATGCTGCAACTGCCGCAGCAAACGCACTTTCCATTGCCGATGCAGATGGATATACCCTTATGCCTGATTATGTTTACATGATGTCGTATGAATCTCAGGTAAATGGCGATAATACAGAATTTATTTTCTCGTTCCCATTTATTCTGAATGGAACCCAGACCAGTAACCAAAATGAGATGATGGTCGAAAGACGTGTCAGGGATGCGCCAGCCCAGATAGCAAATATTTATGGCGGAGGCTGGGGTTATGCCCTTCCAAGCCGTAACCTGGTTGAGGAATTCGAACCGGGAGATCCGCGCAGGGTATATTCAATGTGGCTCCCGGGTGATTTTTATGGCGTTTATAATCAATCTGAAGATTTTACTGTACCAGGGGATGCTGAACATGGTAGTGTCGATACATTAATTCATCAAGGTGATAACATTTATTACAAATATGTATGGTCTTATTCGAATACAAATACCAGAAAAATCTGGTCGGCTGATATGAAAGATGGTACCTGGCTGGTAATAGATGAGCAGCAGGACGGATATGATATCCCGCTGATGCGATATGCCGACCTTGTACTTATATATGCTGAAGCGCTGATTGAAAATAACCAGGTTGCTGAAGGTATGGCTCAAATAAACAGGGTTCGCGCAAGGGCTTCAGTGAATATGCCTCCTTTGACTGCCGCCGGTCAAAACGATGCAAGAAAGAGATTACGTCACGAACGACGTATTGAGCTTAACATGGAAGGCCTTCGGCTTGCCGACATGATGAGATGGACAGCAGACGATGGTGTTTCGGGTTCGTATCTTGAACAGATTTTTGGTACAGGATTAAATGGAAAACCGATCTTAATGAGATTAGGTGATGATGTAACACTTAAAGATCAGTCCCTGGAATTTCCCAAGAACCTTCTGTTTGCAATACCACAGGATGAATTAGACAGAAACAAAAAATGTGCACCAAATCCGGGATGGTAGTTGTTTCTAATAGCTTTCATGGCTAAATACTGGAAAGAAGTTGCGCCAGATTGGTGCAACTTCTTTTTTTTAGTTATTTTTATTTCTCTTTTCAGAATATTATTATGATAAATCCGAGAAGAATTGTCTCCTTCTCCCTGATTATTCCCGGAGTGTTTTTTATAGCCTGTTTCTTATATTTTGCCATATTCAACCGATATCTGATGGCATATCAGGAACAAACTCAACTTTTCCGTTTCGACTGGAATTATTTTATCGGATTTTTATCAAGACCAGGAGGTCTTGCAGATTACATTGGCACTTTTTTTATCCAGTTTTATTTAAACCCTTTAGCCGGAGCATTTATTGTTACACTGTCCGTATTTGCTGTTTATGTTTTATCCAGGTATATATTCAGAAAATACTTGATCTCAGGGATGTTGTGGTCATTAATCCCGGCATTATTGATTGGATCATTGCAATGCGATTATATGTTTAATATCGGATATACTATCGGATTACTACTTGTCCTGACCTTTTTTTCAGTATATATTTCTGTACGGAATGACTATCTTCGTTATGTATTCGGTTTCATCGGCCTGGCTTTTCTGTATCCGGCTGCCGGAGGTTTTTCGTTGCTTGCTGTATTGATTTGCATCATCCATGAATTATTGTTTACAAAAAATCGTTATCGGTTTTTAGTTGCTGCAGGATTTGCAATTATAGCTCTTCTTCTTCCATACCATGCTTGTAAGAATATCTATTATATTCCCATCAGGGAGGCATGGTACGACCAAATATTTTTTGTTTTGCGAAAAATCACAAAATATACTTTGCTCCTGTTTATAGCATATTTTCCGCTTTTATTGATCGTGATAAAGATATTACCGGCAGCTTCAAAAAAGATCTGGCTTCTATCGGGCTGGAACCTGAAAACACTCTTAGCCGGAGTGATTGTCATTTTTGCATTTGCAGTCGTTTTAAAAAAATATACTTATAATCCTAAGTTAAATCTGTTTTTTGAAATTGATCATAATGTTCAACAAGCAAAATGGGATAAGGTACTTCAGCTTTCTTCAAGGTCTCAGGAAGCCAATCGTCTTATACTTTATTATACTAATCTGGCGCTTTATAAAACCGGACATCTTGGAGACCGCATGTTCTATTTTAATCAGATTGGTGTAACCGGATTGTTGCTTAACCGGGAAAAAGATGAAATTTCCCTATTTCTGGGTGGTGAAATATTTTACCATTTGGGAAGTTTCAACGAAGCTTACCGCTGGGCCTTTGATTCAATGGTGACAAATGGACAATCCTCTCCACGTCTTCTGAAACAGTTGATTATGATCTCACTTATTAATGGAGACCTCGTAGTTGCTGAAAAATTTCTTAATATCCTTGATGAGAGCTTATTTTATAGAAAATGGGCAAAACATTATCGGAACTATCTGAACGATAATAACTTATTGCTTAAAGACGCTGAGATCGCTGAGAAACGCAATTTACTTATCAATTCTGATTTTGTTACAGGTTCAAATGATACGGATATTTCATTGAAACAAGTACTCGATAACCATCCGGACAACCGGATGGCTTTCGAATATTACATGTCATCGCTCTTACTTAATAAAAACCTAATTGATTTTGCTGCCAATATTTTCCGCATAAAAGATTTAGGATACACAGAAATGCCTGTCCATTACGAAGAGGCATTACTGATTTACATGGGGTATGTCAAAAAGAATGTTGTGCCTGAAGGTTATGGAATTCGCAAGACGACAGTTCAACGTTTTAAGCAATACACGAAAGCTTATTCCTCTCGTTCCGGCAGTCCTGAGACCTTACCAAAGACCTTGTATAAATCGTATGGTAACACCTACTGGTTTTATTTGCATTTTATTAATAACCGTCCATCATCCAATGAATCAAGCCATCCTTTTAATTAAGATTTTGACTTTAAATAATACCTTCAGATATGCCGGTCTGATTCTTTTAACCGGGCTGCTGTTTTCATGTTCCGGACCCGGAACAAATTTTACCGAAGTTAAACGCGATCCACTGATTGTTCCTGAATATTCTGGTATTACAATACCTCCTAACATAGCGCCTTTAAACTTCACAATCTGCGAAAAAGCTGAACAATATCTGGTAAAACTGCACCCTTCATTGGGCAATGTCATTAGTATTTCATCGACAAAAGGAAATATACAAATCTCTTCAGGAGTATGGGGAAAATTATTGGAACAATGCAAAGGGGGAGATTTATTTATTGAAGTATTTATTAAAAAGGAAGGGCAATGGATTAAATTTCAGTCTATTATCAACCATGTTGCGTCTGAACCCATTGATAGTTATCTTGTTTACAGGTTGTTTGATCAGGGATTCTTAACATGGAATAAAATGGGTATTTACCAACGATGTCTCGAAAATTTCAAAGAGACACCGGTCATGCTCAATAGTATGAGTGACCGCAATTGTATGAATTGCCATTCATTCTGTAATAACAGCAGTAATACTATGTTGTTTCACATGAGGGGAAATTTGGCTGGTACTATTATTTATCGCAACGGAAAGTTAACAAAAATTAATATGAAAACCAGTCAGACAATATCACCGGGTGTTTACCCTGCATGGCATCCAAACGGACGGTATGTTGCTTTTTCGGTAAACCATATTGCCCAGGCTTTCTATGCGGCTTCTAATCACCAGAGAGAGGCAATTGATTCTTTATCTGATCTTATCCTTTATGATACTGAAACTAATATAATCAGCAATTGTGCCGCTATTGCATCAAAAAACAGGCTTGAAACTTTTCCTGCATGGTCGCCGGATGGTCGTTATTTATACTTTATCAGTGCTGTAAAGTTGCCTCCCGACATGTATAAACAGATCCATTACGACTTATTAAGAATAGCATTTGACCCTGAAAGCCGTCAGTTTGGAGCTGTAGATACTGTTATATCTTCATCACGTACCGGTTTGAGTGTTTCATTTCCAAGAATTTCGCCCGATGGCAAGTACCTGTTATTTTGTATGTCAGAATATGGCAATTTTGCAATATGGCATAAAGACAGTGACTTATACCTGATGAACCTCCAAACGAATGAAATAACAAAACCTGATATTAATAGTGATCAGGCAGAAAGTTATCATTGCTGGTCATCCACAGGTCGATGGATCGTTTTTAGCAGCCGTCGGACCGATGGACTTTTTGCCAGACCGTATTTTTCCTATTTTGACAGGGATGGAAAGGCTCATAAACCATTCTTATTGCCACAAAAAGATCCCAGGTTTTATAATACATTTTTAAAAACTTATAATGTACCTGAATTAATTACTTCAGCTGTTGATCTTAATCCGGGAATCTTTTCTAAAATAGCCCGAACAGTCCCGTTCAATGCCTCTTTCGGAAATGCTAAATAGACTAAATCATGATCCATCTCAATAGAAAGTATTAAAGTCATATAAAAAATTTTAATCATGCTTTTGTAAAGATTTTGTACAAACATTTCATATCCTTATTCATTTGTGAAATAATTATTTGAGCTATATTGTCAATGCAAATATTGAATTATAAATTTTAAATAAAAAAGGAGGTTATCATGCCAGGTCCGGGAGCATATTGGTTTGGAAAAGAAGAAATGGATGCAGTTGTTGAAGTTATGAAAAGTGGCTATCTCTTTCGCTATGGTAGCGAAGACGATCCGAAGTTTCTTCATAAAGTATCAACTTTGGAAAAAGAATTTGCCAGGTACAGCGGAGCTGAATTCGCGCTGGCAACTTCATCAGGAACATCCTCATTGCTGATATCTGCCATAGCTTTAGGATTAAAACCGGGCGATGAAATTATCGTTCCGGCATATACTTTTGTAGCGAGCTATACATCGGTTATTTTTGCCGGACTGGTCCCGGTACTTGCAGAGATAGACGAAAGCCTTTCCCTTAACCCGGATGATATCGAACACCGGATCACTTCCCGCACAAAAGCGATTATGCCGGTTCACATGCTGGGTAACCCATGCGATATGGACAGGATTATGGGAATAGCTAAAAAGCATAATTTACTTGTTCTGGAAGATTGCTGCCAGGCCGCCGGCGCTTCGTACAAAGGGAAGAAAGTAGGTTCAATAGGCAATATAGCTGCTTTTTCGCTCAACATTTTCAAAACGATAAATAGCGGCGATGGAGGATTGGTTGTAACTAACGATAAGTCACTTTATGAAACTGCTTTTGGTGTACACGATCAGGGACATAAACCAAGCCGGCTTGGCGTAGAAGTTGGAGCTCGCAGTGTGCTTGGATTAAACTTCCGGATCAACGAACTTACGGCGGCTGTAGGTCTGGCACAGTTAGGCAAACTTGATAAAATAGTAGCTACCCTCCGTGAAAAAAGAGAGAAACTCAAGAATTTAATTTCTGAAGTCAAAGGTTTTAAATTCAGAATATTAAATGACCCAAAAGGGGATTGTGCCACCTTATGCACGATTATCTTCGACACCAAAGAAATGGCAGCAAAAGTTTCGAAGGCATTGGGATCAAAAACTATCGACAAGAGTGGCTGGCACGTTTATGCCAACATGGAACATGTTTTGAATCATTTAAAAAGTGTGGGCCAGCCACATACAAAGGGATCGTATCCTGAAACCGACGATATTCTGAGTCGCGCAATGAACATCAGCGTGGGTGTGGTTGACGGGGGCCTTGGCGCCGGATGGGGTATTAATATTAATTCTTCCGATGCTGAAATTGAGGCAGCTGCAAAACAGTTTATTAATTCCTGTAAATAAATATTTGAAAGTAATATGAAAACTCTTCAGCAAAGGTTAATTGTCTTAGTGACAATCGTTTTTAGTTTATATATCAGCATAGGCAAGGCTCAATCTTATCAGGCTGAAACAATTGATAAGAAACCTGATTTTCAATGGCCTGAAGGAAAAAAGATGGGTCTGAGCCTTACTTTCGATGATGCCCGTTTAACCCAGATAGACAAGGGTATTCCAATACTTGATAAATATGGTATAAAAGGCACATTCTATGTGTCCCCTGATAATATGATTCAGCGGATTGATAGCTGGAAAAAGGCAGTCGTCAGCGGTCATGATATTGGCAATCATTCTCTTCTGCATCCCTGCACCGGCAATTTTGAATGGTCAAGGGAAAAAGCGCTGGAAGATTATACTCTTCAGGAGATGGGCACAGAGCTTGATTCGGCCGGTAAAATTATTATAAATATGCTGGGCGTTAAACCGGTCTCTTTTGCATATCCATGCGGGCAGACATTTGTTGGAAGAGGTAACATGACAAGAAGCTATATTCCTGTAATAGCGTCAAAGTTTGAGTCAGCCAGGGGCTGGCTTAATGAAGGTCCAAATGATCCTACCTTTTGCGATATGTCGCAACTCACAGGTATGGAGTTGGATGGAAAATCGTTTGAACAAATAAAAGTCCTGATCGAATCAGCAAAAAACAAGGGATTATGGCTTGTTCTTGCCGGCCACGAGATGAACGATGGGGGAAATCAAACCTCCCTGCTTGCGACGATTGAAGCAATATGCAAATATGCATCCGACCCGGCCAATGGTATATGGATCGATAACGTTCATAATATTGCAGCTTATGTAAAAGAAAAAAGGGGAGAACTGCCCTTCGCGGAATCACCTGTTTATAAAAATCCACTTTTCCCGATTGAGCAGAGAATTAGTGACCTTATTTCGCGTATGACACTTAAGGAAAAAGTCGGACAGATGAATATCCCCACATGTTATTCAACGGAACTTGGATGGGGGCTTAAAAGTGATGCTCCCTATTTATGGGATATGAAAGACACAAAAGAAGTCAGGGACAAGCAACTGGATGGTTGCAGAAAATGGGCTGAAGGGACTCATAATGATGTTTTTGGACCAGGTGGTGGATTCTTTACACTTTCTGACAGACTTATCTACGAAGGTCCTGAAAGACAGGCAAGAATAATGAATGAACTTCAGAAGATTGCAATTGAAAAAACCCGGTTAGGTATTCCTTTATTTCAAATCGAAGAGGGAACACACGGACTTATGTGTCCGGGTGGAACAATTTTTCCTGAAGGGCTTGCAATTGGCGCAACATGGAACAAAAAACTTGTAAGGGAAATTTATACAGTAGCTGCACAGGAAGGTAAAGCAATAGGAGTTCACGGATTATGTACACTTGTGATCGAGCCAAACAGGGACCCAAGGATGGGCAGGAACGAGGAAGGATATAGCGAAGATCCATACATGTGTTCACAAATTGCTGCAAATATTGTACAGGCGCTTCAGGGATTTGATATTTCTGCACCTGACAAATTGGTTGCTTTCCTTTGCCATTATCCGGGTCAAAGTCAGCCGGTAAGCGGATTTGAACGCGGTGCCATGGAGATTTCAGAGAGAAAATTCAGAGAAGTATTTTTGCCCTCATTTGCTACCGGCATAAAAAAATATGGAGCCTTGGGAGTTATGGCCACTTATCCTGCAATTGACGGAGAAGCAGTACACAGTTCAGAAAAAATACTCACAAAAATATTGAGAGAAGAATTAGGTTTTAAAGGTATCGTTGTATGCGAAGGCGGAGGCCTCGGCACCATTGTAACTGAGAGACATGCGGCAACACAAAAAGAGGCCGGAATTTTAGCAATCAAAGCCGGGGTTGATGTAGGGATATCAATTGAGGATGCCTATATGGGAGGACTAATCGAAAATGTAAACGAGGGTAAAATATCGATGAAGGAAGTCGATCAGGCCGTCTCAAGGATCTTACGCCTCAAATTTCAAATGGGGCTCTTTGAAAATCCTTACGTTGATCCGGGATATGCTGTAGCCATAGTGAATTCTAACGAACATAAGGAAGTTGCATTGCAGGCATCAAGAGAGAGTATTGTTCTGCTAAAGAATGAAAAGAAATTATTACCCCTTAAAAAAGATATCAGGTCGATTGCCGTAATTGGACCAAATGCTGAAGCGCCGGTCGATCAGCTTGGAGATTATTTCCCACATAATGTTCCACAGGAAGTGGTAACTGTTCTTAAAGGAATTAAGAATAAAGTTTCTGCCAAGACAAAGATAACCTATGTAAAAGGTTGCGAAATAATAGGGAATAAGATTAATGAAATCGAAAAAGCCAAATCAGCAGCAAAAAATGCGGATATAGCAATTGTTGTTATTGGCGAGGGCGGTTATATAACTAACGGCGAAGGGCGGGATGTCGCCAGCCTCGATTTAACAGGTCTTCAGGAAGATCTTCTAAAAGCTGTTTATTCCACCGGAATACCAACAATTGTCGTACTGATAAATGGAAGGCCCCTCTCTATCCGTTGGGCATCGGAGAATGTACCTGCAATTGTTGAAGCCTGGATGTGCGGTGAACAGGGAGGAAATGCTATCGCAGACGTTCTTTTTGGCGATTATAATCCGAGTGGTAAACTGCCAATTACAATACCTGGTTCTGTAGGACAATTCCCCTTCTATTATAATCACTCTATAACAAAAGAAGGAGCCAGGTATGTTGATCTGCCGGCTAATCCACTTTACGAATTTGGATTTGGTTTGAGTTATACAACTTTTGAATATAGTAATCTGACCATTGTTCCAAAGGAAATTAATAACGAAGGGGATGTTGAAATAACCCTTGATGTGAAAAATACCGGTGCAATTAAAGGAGATGAAGTGGTGCAGCTATATATAAATGATATTATAAGCAGTACATCGAAACCTGTTAAAGAACTAAAGGGTTACGAGAAAACATCTCTTGAGCCGGGAGAGAAAAAATCCGTAAAACTAAAATTGTCTCCTGAAGATTTATCCCTTTTTGACAGGAATATGAATTTCGTGGTTGAACCTGGTACTTTTGAGGTAATGGTAGGAAGTTCCTCCGAAGATATCAGATTAAAGGGAGAATTTGAGGTTAAGAAATAGATAATCACTTCTAAGGTTTAAATAATAAAATGTAAATGAAAAATTCAGGCAGAAACATTTTCAGAAGAGATTTTTTGAAAGGACTGGGAGCATTACCATTTTTAGGCTATTTCGCTTTTAGTTTTAAAGAGAATATCCTCAGGGATGCAAAGATTAATCAAAAGGATTATTTAAACTTGCTTGGAGTTGATAACCTTGAGGCTCCAAAGATCAAATTGCTCCCTCCCACCGGTAATAGCAGTAATCGTATCAGACTTGGTTTCATAGGAAATGGATGGAGAGGCGATCAGTTATTGCAAACCTTCGGATTTATACATCCTGACCAGGTTAAAAAAAATACGGTAAATGGAAAATATAATGAATGGCTTACAGATTTTCTTGGGCAGGAAGATTTGAATGTTGACTTTGCCGGGGTATGCGATACTTTCACTTTACATTCTAACCGGGGCCTGGAAATATCGACGAACGATGTACGACCGGGCGGAGGCAAAGGAACTACGAAACCGGTTAAAATCTATCCTACTTATCGTGAAATGATTGAAAGCAAGGAGATAGATGCAGTTGTTATATGCACTCCCGATCATTGGCACGCACCAATGGCTATTGCCGCTGCAAAAGCTGGTAAGCATGTGTATCTCGAAAAGCCAATGACCCATAGTATTGAAGAAGCTATTGAACTGAGAAACACAATAAGATCAACAGGAGTTGTATTTCAACTTGGCCACGAAAATCGGCAGCAAATGAGCTTTAAAATAGCCAATGAGTTGATTCATAAAGGTGTTCTCGGTACTGTTTCGATGATTCAAACCCACACAAACAGAAACGGACTGGATGGCGCATGGATAAGAAAAAGAAAATTTGACGACCAGGGAAACACCGGCAATATAAACTGGAAGGAATTTCTTGGAAATACACCCTGGTATGAGTTTGATCGTAAAAGGTATTTTAACTGGCACCGTTTCAGCGAATATGGGACCGGTTTTATAGGTAATGATTTTTCGCATCAATACGATTGTATAAATCAGGTAATGAGAGTTGGCATCCCTGAAAATGTTATTGCGACCGGAGGGCAGTATTATTATAAAAATTGTGGCGACATGCCTGATATTATGAATGCCGTTTTCAGTTATCCTAAAAAGGGGCTGACATTAACATACGATGGTACATTGAAGAATGGCATCTACAGGGAAAACTACATCATGGGCTCTGAAGCTGCCATGTATCTCGATCTGGGGATTAAAATTTTTAAAGACGATTATTCAGAGCGCTACAAAGATAATGGGATGGATTCATCTGAGCCTTTGTATTTATATAATGGTGGTGATGACGTTGATGCAGTTTCTTCTGCAACAGCCAGAGCCTATTTTAAAGGTGGATATGGTGCAACTTATATCGACGGCAAGGTGATTGATGCAAGTTTTCTTCACATTAAAGAATGGATTGACGCGATCAGGAATCAAACTAAAACAAGTTGTAATATTGATGAAGGTTTTGATGAAGCGGTCACCTATAACCTTGCTAATCTGGCATACAGCAACAATAAGAAGGTCACATGGGATGCAGCAACCGAAAAAGTAACAATGCTATAATTAGATACCGGATATTTAAATAAAATCCTTATGAAAGCCAACAACATATCACTTCCTTATTCCAATCTGCAGATATTCTCGTTGACACTTCTCCGGGTTTTAATCGGTTGGCATTTTTTATATGAAGGTTTCGCGAAACTTTTTTCTACACCGGCATGGACTGCAAAATTCTATCTCCTTGGATCAGTTGGCCCGTTTGCCTCTTTTTTCAAAGGTATGGCGTCACACTCTGCGTTATTGCCCGTTATTGATAATTTAAATATCTGGGGACTGATATTAATAGGAATAAGTCTTTTTACAGGATTGTTTGCAAGGCCCTTCAAACTTTTCGGAATAGCATTATTGTTGCTTTATTACTTTGCCTATCCTCCTTTTGCCGGTGTAGTTATTAGTGCACCGGTGGAAGGCAACTACTGGATTGTTAATAAAAACCTTATTGAGATAGCGGCGCTATTTGTGCTGTTTATGTTTCCGACAAGCCATATTACCGGGTTTGACAGGTATTTTAAACACAAACAATCCGATAAATGAAAACTCAGTTTATTACAACAGGAAATTCCCGGTATCCATTCCCGATTGTCCAGCGGATCTTGTAATCTCCCTTGTAGCTTGTTTTCTTATCAGGATCCTTTCCGTCCCAGGTAATAAGAAAAATTCCTTCAGTTATCTTCCCATTGTACAGATTGAAGACCTTCTTATCATCAGGAGAATAAAGATCAATCTGAAGTTCCCCCGGAATCCATGATTTACAGATTATAATTGATTTTTCGTTCTTTGTAATAATATGAGGAAGAACTGTTGCCATATACAAATCCTTACATTCAGTGAATTTAACAACAGGTACTTTAACTTCTCCTTTAACAAATTTCCTTTTAAATGATGGTGGATTCTTAAGCACTGAATTTTTGTAACCAATATATTCGGTTGATGTTTGATTGTTTTTGAATCTTAATTCATACAGGTCGCGTATAGTCTGGTCAAAATCGAGTAATCCTGTCCAAAGTTCGCCGCCATTTTTTACAACATTTGAATGACCATATGCTCTTTGAAAATCAGCTATTCCTGATGTGTCATTGTCTGCGCCCAATCCGTTTGAGCTTATGAACCGCGGATTAGCTTTATCCTGGTTCCACATTACTTCCAGATTTGTGTTGATGATCCGCTTTATATCTTCTTCATCAAAGACGATCCCGTAATGGTATGCTTCTACAATTTTATCAACATCTCTTGCCTGATATCCTGAACGCCAGGGATGAACCCAGACTCCATGCCGGGTATCTTTTTTCTCCAGATCAATATCTCCTGCATAAAGAGGCTCATAATAGTTCCAACAGTAATGGTTATCAAAGTACTGGAAATGACTTTTCGCCGTAAAAAAGATTTTTTCAGCCCTGTTCCAGTAAATCTTATCTCCTGTAATCCTGTATAGTTTCAAACACACCTGACCAGCATCCATCTGTTTATTAAAAGGATGGCTTATTCCTGCATGGGTGTCTTCAGGATCTGATATCCATTCTTTCAGATTGTCTTTTTTAAGAAACTTATTAAACTCGATATAAGAACCATACCCGCCATCTTCAACCCAGCATCCTCTTTTATCCCATTTCTCAATAAAATCCTTCTTTGCTCTGTCAACATACAAATCAGCCTTATCCTGATACTTACTTTTTAATGTTTGATCTTCCAGAACCAGAACTGAAAAGTTAAGTAATCCGTCAAAAAGGATAGCATCGCCAACGAGCGCATCAAGCCAGAAATTCTCATTATATCCATAAACACCAATCCAGCCCTTATAACCATCAGGATCGGTATCCATTTTACTTATCAGAAAATCATAATACTTTATTCCTGCATCTAACCATCTGGTATCTTTGGTCAGCTCATAATTATCAACAAACTCGTCAAGACCAACCCGTGCATGCCAGCAGAAATTTTCCCCATTGGCATTCTCAATAAATGCCGGATTGTTTATCATTCTTTCAGATAGGTCTTCCGGAGTAGTTTCAAGTTTTATACCTTTCTGAACACAAGACATCGAAATAACAAAAATGGCTATTAACAGGTAAGATAAATGATTGAAAAGTTTGACTTTTTCCATAATAGTTTTTTTAGCCTGGTTTCTGAATATTAGTAAAGTACAAAAGCCTGGGTCTGGAAATAAATGTAACCCGATGCCTTTCTGATAAAGGTAGAAAATTAAATTTTACAGCATCAAACATTATTGTAAAATAATTCAATACATAAAACGGATTTTCAGAAAGGATAATATTTATTTATTATTTTTATGTCAAAGATAATCAGTTATTTAATATAACTATTTTAAAATATTTGCAAGCCAGACCGACCAGAAATTTATTTGTAGAAGTTTTGTACAAAGTTTGTCTAATAAATTTAGATGAGTTCGTTGTTAATTAGCAGTTTATTCTGAAGTTTGATTAGTACCTTTCGATGGATTAACTTAATCTTTATGCAAATGAACTATACTATGAGAAGCTTGAAAACAGGATTTTTATCAAAATGTATTCTACTTACAGCACTGTCATATTTTTCTATTAATTGTGCTGCTGTTCCTGTACCAAAGAATTCTTTTACGGCAGGTGTATCTAAAGTGAAGATTACTCCTGAGATTCCAATCCCTATGAGCGGGTATGGCGGAAGAACAGCTCCTTTCAAAGGAATTCACGATGATTTGTTTGCCCGGGTTATTGTTTTCAGCGATGGAGTAAACAAAGCAGTATTAATAAGTGCGGATGTGATAGGCTTTTCTAACTCTTTCTGGGAAGAAACTACTGCAAGTATAGCAAAAGAGACTGGTATCAGGAAGGAATTTGTACTCCTGGCAGCTGTCCATAATCACGGAGGTCCTATAACTAAAGTTTATGACGAAGATTCTTCTGCCCGGGTAAATGCCTACATGGAAATATTAAAAAATAAAATTCTAATTGCTACAAAAGAGGCAATAAATAGCCAGGTTCCTGTTCGTATCGGTTCAGGCAAAGGTGAGTGCAAGATGAATATTAACAGGAGAGCTCCGGATGGAAAAGGGGAGATTGAACTTGGCCAGAATCCTTATGCCCCATGCGATCATGAAGTCGGAGTAATCAGCATTGATGACAGATCAGGAAATCCATTGGCAATTATAATGAATTGGCCTTGTCATGGCGTAGTGCTGGGACCAGATAATTATCTCATTACCGGTGATTGGCCAGGTGCTGCTTCGAGGTATATAGAAGAGGGATCGAACGGGAAAATAATTGCACCTGTAGTTGTTGGTGCCTCAGGTGATATTAACCCGATATATGGCCCGCATATTGATTTTGAAAAGAATAACTCTTATGCTTATGGAAAAGATGCTATAGGTGAAGACCTTGGGAAAGAATCACTAAGTGTTGCAAAAGGTATAGAAGCATATACTTTTGGGAGAATAACCGCTGTACAGCGTGTGATAGCTGTGCCCTCAAAAGAAAAAGAAACTGAAAAATTTCTTCAGCCGGAAAGAAAAGGAGATGACTCTCTCAGAATTCGTCTTTCTGCAATTAAAATCGGCAGCATAGTATTTACAGGGGTTTCAGGTGAACTGTTTAATCAGATAAGTGTAAAAATGAGAAGCCAGTCACCATATGCAAATACTTTTATGATAACTCATTGCAATGGGAGCAGCGGTTATCTTGTATCAGACGATGCTTTTCCAAAAGATGGAGCAATTGGCTCGCAGGATAAATATATCCCTACCGGTGGATATGAAGTAAATTCAACTAGCGCCAGAAAAGGTGCTGAAAAAATCTTAATAAATAATCTTCTTGAAATGATCAATGAACTATAATTTTTTGAAATTGATTAATACCGAAGCCAATAGCGACATTAATAAGTTTATATGAAGATTTATATAAAGAGTAGACTTTGGCTTTTATATGCAATTCTTGCTGCATTTACCTGGGCTGTGTGGGGTATTTTAACCAAATTTATTTCAGGTAATCTCAGCCCCTACTCAAACCAGATTCTATTTACAATCGGTATGCTATTTTCATTGCCATTTGTAATAGGGAGGTGCAAAAGAGTTGAAATAAATGTTAAAGGAATTATGGTTGGTATATGCGCAAGTTTACTTGCAATCATTGGCAATATCTCTGTTTATAAGTCTTTTATGTTGGGAGGGCAGGCATCGGTGGTATTGCCTTTTACCAATCTGTATCCGTTGGTAACAATATTGATTGCACTCCTGATTTTTAAGGAAAAGTTGCATTTCATGAATTGTATTGGGATAGCGATTGTTATGCCGGCCATTATCATATTATCAGGGCAATCCCAGGTGTTTTATCATCCCCTAGATTTTTTTCAGGCCCTGGGTTTAAAAGTTTGGCTGCTGTTTGCTTTCATTTCTTTGTTATTATTTGGGTTATTTAGTGCGTCACAAAAAGTAACCACCAAATACATCTCTGCGGGGTGGTCCTATATGAGTTTTATTATTTCTTCCATTATTATCTCGGTATTTTTTATTGCCTTTGGGCTGGTTGATTTTAATTTTTCACAAAAAACATTTTGGGTGGGTTCTATGGCAGGGTTGTTTGATGGCCTGGGCGTATTGGCTATTTATTCCGCCTACCGGGCCGAAGGCAAAGCAGCTCAGGTTAGTTCTATTGTTTCTTCCATACAACAGGTATTTACTATCTGTTTGGCAATATTTTTTTTAAAGGAGAAACTTACAATCGTTGAATTCATAGGAATTGGACTTGCTATTCTTGGGTCGTGGTTTATTTTGTTTGAGAAAAATAAAAAAGGTTTATGAATCCGGGATTTTCAGTAAAAATTATCTTCAAACTATAATTAGCCTTATGAAAAAATTCAATTCATTTCTAATCCTTATGGTATGGGCGGGTTTAATACTTGGTATTCGTCAAGGTTCTTCACAACCCTCTGACACACCAATATATAAGAATCCGAACTTCCCGGTTGAACAAAGAATCGATGATCTTATTTCGCGTATGACACTAAAAGAAAAGATCGGACAGCTGAATATCCCCTGCTGTTATATGTCCGAGATCGGATGGGGACTCCATAGCAATGGTCCCTCCCTCTGGGAAAGTACTACCAGGGAAATAAGGGATAAGCAGATTGAAGGATGCCGTAAATGGGCTGAAGGAACGCATAATGCTATCTTAGGGCCGGGAGGTGGTTTTTTCACACTTTCAGACCAATTAATCCACGAAGGAACACGCAGGCAGGCTGAAATTTTAAATGAACTACAGAAGATAGCTATCGAAAAAACCCGTTTAGGCATCCCCCTGCTCCAAATTGAAGAAGGTACGCATGGCCTGATGTGTGCAGGGGGTACTGTATTTCCTGAAGGATTGGCTATCGGCGCCACATGGAATAAGGATCTTGTAAAAAAGATTTATTCTGTTGAGGCCAAAGAAGGGAGATCAATAGGGGTGCACGGGTTATGTACCCTGGTAATTGAGCCTAATGTCGATCCCCGGATGGGGCGGAATGAGGAAGGGTACAGTGAGGATCCCTACATGATTTCAAAAATTGCCGAGAATATTGTTCAGGCTCTTCAGGGATACGACATTTCTGCTCCGGATAAAGTCATTGCTTTTTTCACTGACTTTCCGGGGCAGAATCCGGCGGCAGGAGGATTAGAAAGGGGAGCTCTGGAGCTCTCAGATAGAAAATTATACACTTTGCTGATGCCTCCCTGGATCGCAGCTATTAAGAAAAACGGGGCATTGGGCGTTATGGCTTCTTACTCATCTGTTGACGGAGTAGCTGCCCATAGTTCAGAAAAACTCTTTACAAAGATCCTTCGTGAGGAATTGGGCTTTAAGGGAATCGTCCTTGGCGAAGGAGGGGGCATTGGTACTATAGTAACCGAAAGGCAGGCTGCAGATGAAAAAGATGCAGGCATTCAGGCAATGAAAGCAGGGATTGATATAGGTATCTCTATTGAGGATGCTTATATGGGTAGCCTGATTGAAAGTGTTGAAGAAGGGAAATTACCAATCCAATTGATTGACCGTTCGTTGGCAAGACTCTTAAGGCTTAAATTCCAGTTGGGCCTGTTTGAGAATCCTTACATCGATGTTGAACGTGCCGTGAAAACAGTACATACCGACGAAAATAAAGAACTAGCCTTGCAAACTGCCCGTGAGAGTATGGTATTACTTAAAAATGAAGATAATATCCTTCCGCTAAAAAAAGACATAAGGTCAATTGCTGTGATTGGTCCTTTGGCAAATGTAAAGATTGAACAACTTGGCGATTACTTTCCACAGAACGTTCCACAGGAGGTGGTATCTGTTTTACAGGGAATAAAAAACAAGGTCTCCTCAAAAACAAAGATTACTTACGTGAAAGGTTGCGATATAATCGGAGACAAGCTTAATGAAATTGAAAAAGCCAAAGCAGCAGCTAAAAAAGCAGATGTAGTTGTTGTGGTTGTGGGCGAAGACGGGTATAAAACTAACGGTGAAGGCAGGGATGTCGCAAAACTGGAATTGACAGGCCTTCAGGAAGATCTTCTTGAAGCAGTCTATTCAGTGGGAAAGCCTGTAGTAGCAGTATTAATCAATGGCAGGCCATTGGCAATTCCCTGGGCTGCCGAACATATACCTGCAATCCTGGAAGCTTTTATGTGTGGAGAACAGGGAGGAAACGCGGTGGCAGAGATACTTTTTGGCGACTATAACCCAAGCGGACGGCTCCCTATCACTATCCCACGTCATGTAGGACAGTTTCCTTTCTACTACAATCATTCTGTAACAAAGGAAGGTAGAAAATATATCGATCTGCCTGCAACACCATTGTATGAATTTGGATTTGGATTAAGCTATACAAAGTTTGAATACAGCAACCTAAAGATGCCTGTAGAGATAAATTCCGGAGCTGATGTGGAAATTTCATTGGATGTCAAAAATACCGGCAGCCGACCTGGTGACGAAGTAGTTCAATTGTATATTAATGATATGATAGCTAGTACCTCAAGGCCAATTAAAGAGCTAAAAGGATATGAAAAGATTTCTCTTGAGCCCGGGGAAACTAAGACGGTTAAATTGAAACTTCTTCCGGAAGACTTATCGCTTTATGACCGGAACATGAATTTTGTGGTTGAACCAGGTACTTTTAAGATAATGGTAGGAAGCTCGTCACAGGACATTAGGTTAGATGGACAATTTGAAGTGAAATAAAGTGTAATATAATGGGATTATATAAATTGAAAAATCAATATATCCAATTGTTTAAAATAAAATGAGACATAACATTATGGCAACAGAAACATCCAGAAGACTTTTCATCAGATCAGCAGCAATGTGTGTTGCGATAAGTTCATATTCAGGTGTTTTTGGTACCTTAGGCACTCAAAAACTCATGTCAAAAAAAAATGCAAATGAGAGAATCAAACTTGGACTTGCCTCTTATACATTCAGATATTTCAGTCTGGATGATACTATTTCAATGACACAAAAGCTGGGGTTAAAATATATCGCTTTGAAAAGTTATCATCTGCCACTAGAGAGTAAAAAAGATGAAATAACAGCAGCAACAGCAAAAGTCAGGGCGGGCGGATTGGAGCTATATGGGTGCAGCGTTGTAGTATTGACCAATGAAAATGAAGTGAACCAGATTTTTGAATATGCAAAAACAGCTGGGATGGGTATGATTGTAGCCCAGCCGGTGTCATATTTGCTCGATCTGATAGAAAGAAAGGTGAGAGAATACAATATTAAACTCGCAATTCACAATCATGGCCCTGAGGACCTGAATTTTCCTTCGCCATTCGTCACCCATGAAAAGATTAAAAAACTTGATCCACGAATCGGATTATGTATTGATATTGGTCATGTAAGACGTTCCGGTTATGATCCATCGGATTGCATCAGAAAAGTTGCCGACAGGTTAATGGACATACACATCAAAGACCTTAATACCATCCAACTGGTTTCCGATGTTTGCGAAGTAGGAAGGGGGCAACTGGATATCCCAGATATTCTCCGGACACTCCTGAAAATTGATTTTAAAGGAGTTGTGGCCTTCGAACATGAAAAAGATCTTCATGATCCCCTGGCAGGATTAGCAGAATCTGTTGGATACACGAGAGGTGTTTTATCTGCAATTTAAATCAAAATACATATAAAATGAAAAATTGCAAATTACTTTTATGGATTGTTGCATTCAATTTATTTTTCTGCCTGAATTTTTATGGACAACCAGGTAGTAAGGAAATAATATCTCAGATTGATAAAAAGGCACAACCACGACAATTATCCTATTCTCCTGAGGATGGGAGTATTGTTACGTTAAACCCCCCTCCATTTGTATGGGTTCCCATAGAACCGGTAAGAGATAAATTTATGTATATCCTTCAGATTTCAAAGGATAGGGAATTCAAAAGTAATGTAATAATAAGGAGAGGGATTGACATCAGTACGTATGCACTTGAAGAATCACTGGAACCGGGAGAGTGGTATTGGAGATATGGAGTAGAGGGAGGAAAAGGTGAATGGTATTGGAGGTATGGACTTGAAAAGGGTGTTAATGACTATGATACTTATGCTACATTATCTCCTGGTAAAATTTTATTTAGCAAGCCACGAAAGTTCATTGTTCCTGTGGATGCAAAAATCTGGAATTTCCCGGGGATAAAGTTTATAATGAAATCCATCCCCGAAGGACACCCAAAGCTTTTCATCTTTAAAAATGAATTGGGATCATACCGCTACAGGGCAAAATATGGCGATTTAAAAAAACTTACTTCCGCGATAGAAAAAGAGTGTGATGAGCATATTGATGAAGCACTCATCACAGAAGTACCTGCTACAGATTCCATACTTGCGTTTTTAAAAACTCCTGGTATTAAAGTTGGAGCTAAATATCAGGATGAGACCATCCCTTATTCCCGCTATTTTATAAACATGATGGAAAAATTTGGAGTACTTTATCTCCTGACAGGGGACGAAAAATATGGAGAGGAAGCAAAAAGAAGAATTCTCCACTTTTATAGTTGGGATCCATCAGGGTCAACCTCTTATTATGCTAATAATGAGGCCGCTATGTGGATGCTCTATAAGGGTATTACTGCCTATGACTGGACGTATGATTTGTTCAGCCCGGAAGAAAGGGAAAAAGTTGAGAAAGTGATGAAATTCAGACTTAGTGAGTTGTATGATTTAATTAGATACAATAATATTTATCACTCCTATAACTTCCAGAGTCATCCCGCGAGAATGGCCAGTTTTCTGGCTGAAGGAGCCCTTTGTTTTGCTGATAAATGGCCCGAAGCGGAAGATTGGTTAAAATACGTACTAACCGTTTACTGGAATTTTT
Source organism: Bacteroidota bacterium (assembly GCA_037127735.1). Lineage (GTDB taxonomy): Bacteria > Bacteroidota > Bacteroidia > Bacteroidales > VadinHA17 > LD21. Next base: position 47,502 of record JBAXXU010000001.1, on the reverse strand, counting down.
ATCCAACCTGGGGAAAAGATGACGGGGGATGGCATGAAGGTCCGGGATATGGCAACCTGTATCTAACTGTTGGCCTTCATTTTATCACTGCGCTTAAAAAAGCTACCGGAATCGACCTGACTGAAAAGGAATTCTTTAAAAACCTTCCGTATTATTATATTTATACAAATCCTCCCTATGCAAAAATATCACCGTACGGAGATCTTCAGCATCTTCCACCTTCCAATACATCAGCTGAGTTCGAATTGCAAAATCGGGGAGAATTGTTGTATCAACTGTCTTCATTGATGAATAATCCCTATGCCCGCTGGTATGCTGATTTTACAGGTTCAGGTCCGGGTAATAATATTCTGGGGATATTGCATAAAAATGACAGGATAGTCGCTAAAACTCCTTCAGACCTTCCGCAAACCCGGTATTTCCCCGGTGTCGGTCTGGTTTCTCTTCATACTGAGTTAGGCAATGCTAAAAATGATATACACTTTTTATTTCATAGCGATCCATATGGAGCCATTAGTCATTCACGGCCGGATCAGAATGCATTCACCCTTGAAGCTTTTGGAGAGGCTCTTGCCATTGCAAGTGGCTATTATACCTGGTGGAATTCCGAACATAACCAAAAATGGAGTTACTCCACAAGATCTGCAAATACTGTAACAATTGACGGAGGTAAGGGTCAGGCATTCCAGGACCCTACTGCATTCGGGAAAATTGTGAAATTCGAGTCCCGGGATTTCTATGACTATACCTTAGGTGATGCTTCAAAAGCATACAATAGTTTGTTGAATGTATTTAATCGTCATGTAGTACATATTAAACCTGGCATCTTTGTGTTATTTGATGAACTCGAAGCTCCAAAACCGGTTAATTTTGAATGGTGGCTCCACTCACTGTCAGAGATGAAAATTGATGATAATAGCAAGATGATCAATATTTCACAGGGTGACGCAAGGCTTAAAGTCCGGTTTTTGCAATCCGGAAAATTAAATTTCACTCAGATCAAAGGATTTCCTGATGCACCTCCTGAACATGGAGAACCAGATCATTATCATACCATCGCCACAACCAGTTCTAAAAGCACAAAAGCTAACTATATTACGCTTCTTGTTCCTTTTAAAAATGGTGGTGAACCTTTAATTACAGTTGATAATTTAGTAGAAAAATCCGATGAAGTATCCCTGATACTTAGTTTTCAAGGCAAAAAATACTTTATCGCCTTTTTGCCGAAAGTGGAGGTCAAAATCATAGAATAATTAATTTTTCCATTTAGCCTTTATTTAATCAATGAAGGTAAGGTTATGATTAAAGTAAGTATACTTAATAATCATTTAGATAATGCTAATGTTAAAATTCCTTTTTAAACATGAATATTTATAGCTCAATTGTCAGGCCATTGTTATTTAAAATTGATCCCGAATTGGTACACAATTTTTTCATTGCAATGGGAGCAAAGTTAGGTCATTTGAGTCCTATCATTAATTTATTGCATTCAAATTACAATATTGAAGATGCAAGACTTGAATCAAAAATTGATGGCATACTTTTTAAAAATCCAATTGGCTTAGCTGCAGGTTACGATAAAAGTGGTCAGTCAATTCAATTTTTAGAATCTTTGGGATTCAGTCACATTGAGATTGGCTCGATATCGGCAGAAAGTTCTATTGGAAATCCAAAACCACGTTTGTTCCGTTTGCCAGAGGATAAAGCGTTAGTCGTTCACTACGGGTTACAAAACGACGGAGCAGAAGCTGTTGCAAAACGATTAAATCTAATAAAGCGAAAGTGCCCGTTAGGAATCAACATAGTAAAAACAAACCGGGGAATTAATGCCCCACAGGATAACGAAGACACTATTCTTAAAGATTTTGAAAAATCCGCTTTGCTACTTAAAGATCATGGCGATTATTTGACTTTCAATATGAGTTGCCCAAATACGGAAATGGGCAGGGATTATTTTGCAGATAAGGAGCATATAGTCCGTTTTTTAACTGTTTTAAGTGATATCAATTTTAAATGTCCTGTGTTCCTTAAAATATCTCCTGTAGGAGGAATCGAAACCATTGAAAAATACCTTGAGACCGTTGATAGTTTTAGTTTTGTTTCCGGATTTATTTTTAACCTTCCACCAGGCAAAAGTGTTCCTCTTAAGACCTCTGAAGAAGTCTGGAAACAATTACCAGGAGCTATTTCCGGAAAGCCGATTGAATCATTAATAAATTACAGCATTGGTGAGATGTATAAAAGAATGGACAGCTCAAAGTATAGCATTATTGGAGCAGGTGGAGTTTTTTCAGCGGAAGATGCTTATAGAAAAATCACACTTGGCTCATCAGTGGTGCAACTATTAACCAGCATGGTTTACAATGGCCCTTCTGTTGTAAAAAAAATCAATGAAGGGCTGATACAACTGTTTGAAGCTGACGGCTTCAAAGATATTTCAGAAGCGATTGGGACAGCACATTAATTGGTTATTTGGGTATTGGAATAGAGGGTGCAGTCGTCCCATTGCTAGCCACCTACTAGGAAAGTATTCTTGGGTGGCACCATGCTTTAACTATACTTGGTGTACTTATCATCTCATTTTTGTCAGAAATCGACCAACGCAAGGGAATGGGCGATTTGATTGACCCAGAGAAAAGAAAACTGTGAAACTGATTCTCCCGGCAGAAGGTTTATCACTCCTCGACCGGAACATGAATTTTGTAGTTGAACCTGGAACTTTTGAGGTAATGGTTGGAAGTTCCTCCGATGAAATCAAATTAAAGGAAGAATTTGAGGTTAAGAAATAAATAATCAACTCTAAGATTTAACCTGAATTATTCACAAATATATTTAAAGCGCTCTTTTTCTTTGTGTTACTTTGTGATGTACTTTGTGTACCTTCGTGGTAAAAAAATATTAAACACTAAGTCGCACAAAGTCCCGATAGCTATCGGGATACACAAAGGCTCACAAAGTTTATGAATAAAAGAAGTTAAATAGTAAAATGTAAAATGAAAAATCAATTTACACGACGAAAATTTCTTCAGACAGCAGCTATCTCCACTACGGCTGCTATGATTCCCTCTATTGCCGGAGCTGCAACTAAAGCAGTTGGTGATTATTCAAATGCAAAGTCAGAAGAACTGCCAAAACGCCGGTTGGGCAGAACAAACAGGATGGTTTCGTGCCTCGGTTTTGGCGCCGGTTCCCGCTATTGTAACTGGGTGGCAGAGGACGAAGGCAGATTGCAGCAGCATATAGATTATGCTATTAAACTGGGGATCACCTATTTCGATTCTGCCAGGTCGTATGGCAACGGACTGGCAGAAGAGCGTTATGGTAAATTCCTTACGCCAAAATACCGGAATCAGATATTTCTTAACTCAAAAACTCAGGAGCGGACTTACGACGGAGTAATGAAAGAGATTGAAATTTCATTAAAAACATTGAAAACAGATTATCTCGACCTATACTGCATGCATGGAATCGATAAAGTGGAAGATGTTGATACTCTGCTTAGTCCATCGGGAGGATATAAAGCTTTTTTAAAACTTAAGAATGAAGGTGTGGTGAAGAGCATCGGTTTTTCGTTTCATAAATGGAACGAAGCGTCTCAGAAATCTTTTAAAGAGTTTGATATAGATGCTATTTTATGTGTCATCAATGCTGCCCGGTACAATGGAAATGAAGATGGCCTTTTACCCCTCGCGATTAAACGTGATATTGGCATAATTGCTATTAAAATCATGGGACAAAATGCTCTCATCGGAAATGTATCGGGTGATGATCTTTTGAGGTATGCACTCAGTCTTCCTATTTCAGTTGCAAATGTCGGGATAGATGGATTTGCACCCCTGGAGTCGTGTGTGGAAGTAGGTAAAGAACCTTTACTTTCTGAAAAAGAAGCCAAAAAGATTGAGTTGAAATTGAATTTTGATCCCAAAGTTACAAGGCTGCCATATTATACCGGTTGAAGTATCTCATTTCAATTTCCTGAATAATTGATATTCTCTTTTTATATGAAGGGATTTGGTTAAATAATAGGAGCAAAGCTTTATGAAAAACAAAACAGGTGTTTCGCGAAGGAACTTTATAAAACAGACATCTCTTGGTTTGGGAGCCGGAATAGCAGGCATTTCAATTACTTCATGTATGACAGATGTTTCAGGTGAAAATTCTGAATTACCTCATGAGATATGTGTTGCAAGTATTGATTTAAAAGGACTATGGCCTGATACTACAAGAGAATCACGAATAAAAAAAATACTCGATCGGATGATGGAGGTTGCAGGACTTCATCCTGATATAATCTGTCTGCCGGAATTATTTGATTCAATGTGGGTTGAGGAGCAATTTTCTATTAACGAAATAGCTGAAGATGAAAATGTTCCAGGATCAGTCACAAGTGTAATAGCAGAATTTGCAAAGAAGCATAGTTGTTATGTCGTATGCCCGGTTTATACAATAAAGGATGGACATTATTACAATAGCAGCATATTACTTGATCGAAAAGGGAGAATTGCCGGTGTATATCATAAGATTCATCCGGTTAAATCAGAAATGGTCGCGAACAAAGAAAACAACGGCATCGTAATTACACCCGGAGCTCTTGACCAGCCGGTAATTGAAACAGATTTTGGAAAAGTGGGAATGCAGATATGTTATGATGCAAACTGGTCCGACGGATGGGATAACCTTAAGAAGAAGGGAGCAGATATTATCCTGTTCTCATCAGCATTCCCGGGAGGCCGGATGCTTAATTATTATGCTTTAAAGAATAATTGTTATATTATATCAAGCACAGGAGGTGATGCAAGAATAGTTGATATTTCGGGAAATGACCTGGATTCAAGCAGTACTTTTGTAAGATATGCCTGGGCGAATATTAATCTTGAGAAAGTGAATGCAGATACCTGGCCAACAAATGACAGGCTCCCTGATATTTTTAATAAGTATGGCAACAGGTTAGGCTTAAAGGTTTGGGATAATACAGGAGTTATAACCATTGAAAGCCGCGACTCCGGTATAATGGTAAGAGATGTTTTAAAAGAGTTTGATATACAGACTATTGATGAAAATATTAAAATATCAGAAGTAGTTCAGGATAAATACAGACTATAAATCTAGTTAGAAACAATTTGGTTAAAAAGAACACAGCTAAAAGACTATTTTAACTATAGATGAATTTTTTGCTAAAAGGGTAGAAATCAAATGACTTCACAACTTATAAAAAAAGGAAACAGGCTTCCCAGAGAGGTATGGGTTGCCGGCATTAGTCTTAAAGGGCTTTGGCCCGAACAGACTATTGAGAAAAGAATAAAAGATATACTTGTCAGAATGGAGAGTGTTCTGGCTTTTGAACCTGATATTATTTGCCTGCCGGAGACTTTCCAGATTTCATGGGTAAATGAAATAAAGACGCTTGAAGAAATTGCCGAAGATGAAACTACTGCAGGTCCGGTTACAAGCAGTATTGCCGAAGTTGCTAAAAGGCATAATTGTTATATTATTTGTCCTGTTGTAACAAAGAAGGAAGGCCGTTATTATAACAGTTCAATTCTGATCAACCGTCAGGGAAAGATAGACGGAATATATCATAAAATTCATCCTACTGACACAGAAGTAATTCCCGAAACATACTATAAAGGCGGAGGGATGACGCCGGGTGTGCTAAAACCTCCGGTTTTTAAAACTGACTTTGGCACAATAGGAATGCAGATATGTATGGATGCATCGTGGTTTGGAAACTGGAGTTCACTTAAAGAGAATGGTGCAGAAATTGTATTTTTCCCATCTCAGGGTCCTTTTGGCGATACCCTTGTTCATCATGCCTGGCTTAATCATTATTACATTGTTTCAGGTACCGGAGAGGATGCCCGGATTATAGATATTACCGGCGACATCGTTGCTTCTGATGGTGAATTTGCAAGATGGGTTTGTGCACCGGTAAATCTTGAAAAAGTGTTCATTCATATCTGGCCTCAGGTACTCAGATTTGACGATATTCAGAAGAAGTACGGAAGAAAAATACGATTCAGGATATACCATACTGAAAACTGGGCAACGCTTGAAAGCCTCGATCCTGATATTAAAGTAAATGATATACTTAAAGAGTATGATATTCCTACATACGATGAGCAAATTAAAGAGGCAACAGGCATACAATTGAAATACCGGTTATGACATCAAAAGTTAAGATGTTGAATAACAATTAATTAGCATAGGAACTAAGTTCCTTCAGCGTTAATCCGGATTACCGGGTAATAGACAAAAGCACACGGTCAGGTGATATGGAACTGTTGTCCGGGTTAGTTTCATTTGCTTTATCTGAAATAGGTGAAGTCAAAGTTATGGGGAAAAATATTTTAATTATTAAACCTGATGATAGGAAATAAAACAACTTCAACAAACGAAGAAACTCCCAATCGGAGTTCGCAAGCCTATATTGTAGCTACGGCATTTTTATCCCTCTTCGCGATAGTCGGGTTCGCTTATTATGGCTTACCGTTCTTTTATGATTTTATGACCAAAGAATATGGCTGGTCGCGAACCATTGTTACTTCAGGGAATGCTGTTGGGAAATTACTCGTCGGTCCTTTGTTCGGATTTATTGCCGGATATATGATAGACCGCTACGGTCCCAGGCGGTTGATGATTTCAGGATCATTAATGATGGGAGTTGCCCTCATAGGCTTAAGTTTCTCCAGCTCGTTGCCCATGTTTTATTTATTCTATGTTTTCAATGCCCTTGGTTATGTATGTGGAGGGCCATTACCCTGCCAGGTGCTGATCTCAAGGTGGTTTGATAAAAACAGGGGAAAGGCCATGGGAATAGCATACCTGGGAATTGGAACCGGAGGAGCATTGGTACCGCTAATTTCTTCAGGACTGGAAAAAGAATTTGGATGGCATATTGCACTTTGCGCATTAGGAGTTCTCATTATTCTTATAGCCTTGCCAATGGCCTATTTCATAAAGGAACCCTCATCGAAATCAGTTGAAATTGAGAAAACTGATTCAATGGTACCAATAAAAAGCATACTTAAGAATCCAAATTTTTATCTTTTGGCATTAGGTAGTATGTGTTCCATTGGGGCAGTGGGAGGGGTAGGTCAGCATTTAAAGCTATATCTGCGCGACCTGGACTTTACTCAGAAAGAAGCTGCACATGTAATGTCGTTCGTTTTAACTGCCAGTCTGGTCGGGAGGGTATTGATGGGCTGGCTGGCAGATTTAATAAATCGAAAATATGTTATGATTCTGATTTATCTGATAGTTGCATCTGCTATCCCTTTGTTGATGATGCCGGACTTTCCGGGACGTATATATCTTTTTGCCATAATTTTTGGCATTGGCCTTGGGGGCGATTATATGATCATTCCTTTAATGGCAGGTAACATGTTTGGAGTCAGAGCATTAGGAAGAGTCATGGGTATTATTCTGGTTGCTGATGGCGTTGCAGAATCGCTGTTCCCAATGCTGGTGGGAGCTTTATATAACGATGTAACAAAAAGCTATGCCGTTGGATTTACCGTACTTATTTGTTTAGCTCTGACAGGCGCTATTATTGTTTCATTTTTACCTAAAACTGTCGAAGCCAAAAATAATGATGGATGATGAAATATGAATGATGAATTATGATAATCGAAAATGTAATATCATTAACAAAGAAGCTCATTTCGTATAACACCGTTAATCCTGAGGGAAATGAACATGACATTGCTCTGTTTGTTGGTTCGCTGTTGAAAAAAAACGGTTTCGTTGTGGACTATCCACAATTTGCAGAGAACCGGTTAATGATAATCGCGGAAAAAGGACTTTCCGGACTCGCCCCTCCAATAGTGCTGACCGGTCATTTCGATACAGTTCCCCTGGGTGCAAAACAATGGAATGAGGACCCTTTTTCAGGATCAATAAAGGATGGTAAAATTTTCGGAAGGGGTTCAAGTGATATGAAAGGCGGTGTTGCAGCCATGATATGTGCAGCAATTGCAGCTTTTAAAGAGTCATTACCTCATGGAGGTGTCCGGCTTATTTTTACAGCGGGAGAGGAGCCAGGTTGTTATGGAGCAAAACATTTAGTTGAAACCGGGTACGATCTGGGCAAGGCAAGCGCTATCATTGTGGGCGAACCTACATCCAATGTTCCTGCTATCGGACACAAAGGCGCCTTATACCTGAAAATTTCAGCCTCAGGAAAAACGGCTCACTCTTCCATGCCGGAGTTGGGTGATAACGCTATTTATAAAGTTGCCAGAGCAATTACCAAAATAGAGAATTTTCATTTTCTGGCTGATCGCGATGAATTGCACGGTTTTCCGACCATCAACGTGGGCCTGATCAATGGTGGAAAAAACCTGAATTCAGTTCCCGACTATGCTGAGTTTACAGTGGATATACGTTCGACGGCTAAAGTTAACCACGCAGAACTACTTGAACGGCTTTCTATGGAACTGGGAGATGAAATAACGATTGAGAAACTGGTTGATCTGATGCCGGTAAGTACTTCCGAATCATCACCGTTTGTTCAGTTAGTATATTCTGTTTGCGGTATCGATCCTGAAAAAGGTGTACTCCGGAAGTCACTGCCATATATGACCGATGGTGCAGTTTTACAACAATTATATGATGGGGTGCCAACTGTTATTTTAGGACCCGGTCAACCCGGTATGGCTCACCAGACGGATGAGTTTTGTTATACTGCTAAAATACAAGAAGCAGTAATGATTTATGAAAAAATAATCAATAATTGGAGGAATGAATAATGAATGTATATCCTGAATTAATCGCAAATGAAGTGCAGTTGGAAGAACTTCTCTCACGACCCGGCGATGAAGTAATTGCAATGCTTTCCCGCATCGACGGCGACATAATGTTTTTGGGTATTGGCGGTAAAATTGGCCCTTCGCTTGCTTTGATGGCAAAACGGGCATGCGAACAAGCAGGAGTAAAAAAGAGAATCATTGGCGTGTCTCTGTTTGAATCGGAAGAGCAACGAAAAAAGATTGAGAGTGTTGGCATTGAAACAATTCATGGTGATTTACTTGACATGGGTTTTATTAAAAGCCTTCCAGGTGTAAAGAATATATTTTTTCTGGCAGGAATGAAATTCGGCTCTCTTGATAACCTTTCTCTTACCTGGGCAGTAAATACTTTTTTACCCGCTCTTGTTGCTGAATTTTTTAAGCAATCAAAGATCGTGGCTTTTTCCACCGGATGTGTTTACCCCCTCGTTTCAGTGAAATCAGGAGGATCATTAGAAACAGATATGCCGACCCCGGTTGGGGAATACGCTCAGTCTTGTCTCGGACGAGAAAGAATGTTTGAATATGGCAGTAAAAAAAACAATACTCCCGTATCTCTTATCAGGCTTAATTATTCAGTAGAATTGCGCTATGGAGTACTGGTAGATATTGCCGTGAAAGTGAAAAACAAACAACCGGTTGATCTGACAATGGGATATTTTAATGTAATCTGGCAGGGAGATGTGAATGATGTCGTTCTCCGCTCAATCGAATATGCCGGCAGTCCGGCCAGGGTACTAAACCTCACGGGCCCTGAGATTTTATCGGTTAGAGAAGTAGCTGTGGAATTCGGGAAACTCTTTGGTTCAGATGTCCTGTTTGTTGGTGAAGAGGCCAACACGGCGATCCTGAGTAATTCAAAACTGGCTTACAGCATATTTGGTAATCCGAAAGTTTCTGTCAGCATGGTAATAAAATGGATAGCAGGCTGGATGAATGAAAATGGCAAATTATTGGGGAAACCAACCCATTTTGAAGTAAGGGATGGGAAGTATTAACAGGAAATAGGATTTATTATGGTTCAAATAAAATTGTCGAAGGAGAAAGTCAGTGTACTAAAGAGTGGCATCGTAATACCTGCCCTTCCATTGGCATTGAATAAAAACAGACAGTTGGACGAACGCAGGCAGCGGGCTCTGATCAGATATTATCTCGATGCAGGAGCGGGAGGTCTGGCTGTTGCAGTTCATACCACCCAGTTTGAGATCCGGTTGCCGCAGATCGGGTTGTTCAGGCCGGTTTTAGAATTGGCAAAAGAGGAACACGACCTGTTTATTGCAAAAATCAAAAAACCAATCGTCCTGATTTCCGGAGTAATCGGGCAAACCGATCAGGCAATAAAAGAAGCCCGTCTGGCATCTGACCTTGGCTATGATGCGGTACTGTTAAGTCTGGCTGCTTTTCGAGATGCATCCAACGAGACTCTTTTGCAACATTGCAGGGTAATAGCCGAAATTATTCCTGTTGTTGGATTTTACCTTCAGCCGGCAGTCGGCGGGCGCAAACTCGATGTGAATTTCTGGCGTGAATTTTCCGGGATCGAAAATGTTGTTGCTATTAAAATCGCTCCATTCAACCGGTACCAAACCCAGGATGTCGTCAGAGGTGTCATTGAGTCTGGGAGAGCCAATGAAATTGTGCTCTATACCGGTAATGATGATAGTATAGTGCCCGACCTGTTAACCGAATACAAAATGTCAGACGGAAAAGCCATAATAAAAAAAAAAATATCAGGAGGATTGCTGGGGCATTGGGCCGTGTGGACAAAAAAAGCTGTGGAACTACTTGAACTGATTCACATTACAGAGCAAGATAAAGACATTCGTCATTTATTGACATTGGGGACGCAGATCACCGATTGTAACGCGGCCTTTTTTGATGCTGCCAATAATTTTGCCGGATGTATAACCGGTATCCATGAAGTGCTCCGCCGACAAGGATTGTTGGAGGGTATCTGGACATTGAATGAAAAAGAGGCCCTTTCACCCGGGCAAAAGGAAGAGATAGACAGGGTTTATAAAGCATATCCTGAATTAAACGACGATGCTTTTGTGGCTGAAAACCTCGATCGCTGGCTTAGATAAAGACATAGTTCTATGAATGAAAATTTGCAGATAGAATTAAGATCAATACAGTTGGAAGACATAGGGAATTGCATGTTGCTGTCATGTGCCGAAGGATGGAACCAGACTGAAAAGGACTGGCAACGACTGGTGGACAATCCGCTAAACACTTGTTTGCTTGCTGAAAGTGAGCATCGAATCATTGCCACAGCAACTGCTATGAATTATTCCAATGAAATTGCCTGGATTGGAATGGTGTTGGTTGACAAAGCTTACCGTGGAAAGGGCATCAGCAAAATGCTCCTCTCCGGTTTGTTAAGCCGGCTTAATTTATGCCGGTCTGTAAAACTCGATGCAACTCCTGCAGGTCTGCCGGTATATGAGAAATATGGATTTAAAGATGAATACATAATTCACAGGATGACAACTCTATCTTTGGATAATTTTCAACCCTGTAATTCCGGAATTACACCGGAACCGATTCTGTTTTCTGATATTCATGAAGTTACTGCCCTGGACACTTCAATTTTTGGTGCAGAAAGAACTTTCCTGATAAAGTCTCTGATAGATGACAATCCTGTTAATGGCTGGTGTATTAAAAAAAATGGCAGGATAACCGCATTTGCACTTGGAAGGAATGGACGAAAATATCAGCAGATAGGGCAGGTATTTGCATATACCCTGGAAGAGGCTAAGGTTCTCATTTCTCATAAGCTGCTGAAACTTGCCGGAAAACCTCTTGTATTGGATGTACTTGCCGATAAGAAGGAATTGATCCATTGGCTGAGTTCCATCGGGTTTACCAGGCAACGGGATTTTGTAAGAATGTATTTGCATACAAACCCCTGTAAGGGCAAAACAGAAAATCAGTTTCTGATATGTGGTCCTGAATTTGGATAATAAGTAATGAACCATTAATTGGAGAGGCGGTTCAGCGTATTGGTTATAACTGATCCAATAACTCTGTCATAACGATCGCGTGGATTCCTGTAATAGATCAATACAACATAATCGTTTTCAGTTTCATAATGGCTGCCTTCAAAAAGAGTCGCGGTACCATCGGAGGTGCCATCTTTCAGAAAAATATATTCATAATTATACCAACCTTGTTTTAAAAGCATCGTACATTCATATTCTCCTCTTTCAGTATTGTAGATCATCAGATTATTTTTATCAAAAGACCAGCTATTTAAACCTCCTGACACATACATATTTCCTCCTGAGATCATCTGTTTTGAAGGAAGTGTAAAATATACATAAACATAATCTGCGTCAATGTCAGGTTTTTTACCCTCCTGAAATGCTATAAAATATTTCCCGTTGAAGTCCTGCCAGTAGAAATATGGTTTAAATTCCCTGTTTTCTGAAGGATATAGATAAACATTATAGTTAGGAGTAACGTAATCAATTTTTTTGACATATTCGGTCTGATATCGTATGCTTTTAATATCGAAATACCTGTATTCATTACCCCCCCGAAAAATATTCTTATCAGATAATGAATTGTATTTGAGTTCGTTATTTCCGTAAAAATCGGGTTTCAGGTTTTTTTTGCAATTGTCCCACCTTCCGTTCTGAAGGATATATGCATATACATTTCTGTAAGGATCAATAATGTTGAGTCCTGTATAATTCACAGTAAAATCAACCTGCTGGCTCGTATTATTATCTTTTGTCATTTGTGGTCTGTGAGCTGTTACATCTATTTTTACTGCATCCTCAGTTACAATAAACCTTTGTGTTATTGCCGGTGATTCCGGATTTTCGACAGGATATACAACCAGGATGTAATTACCAGACAGCCTTATGGTTACCCTATCGTTCGGGAAACTAATTTTATAGTGAATGTAGGAGACTGTGGTATTAAAGGAAGACTGATAATCCTCGATAGGGTTTTCAGGATAGCCATCCAGATAATCGTTCTGAAAAATATCAGATTTTTTCCAGTCTTTATCGCAATGGATGAAAGTGTAATAGTATGTTTCAACGTGATTATCAATCAGATCGAAACTAAATATTAACTTTTCGTTGTTGTTCAGCTTTATCAGAGGATATGAAAGATTCCAACCCTCTTTGTAAATCTGAACTGTTTTTATATTTTCATTAAAAATATGATTTGAAAAGAGGATTGAATCGGGATTGTTTTGTTGTCCTTTTGTAGTAAGAATGTTGATACTGAAGAGGGTAAGTAATAAGATCCATTTGAAAAAAAAGGTCTTTTCAGACACCGCCAGGGGAAAGGGGTTTACAAGTAATTTCAGAAGCATCCTCTTAAATTATTTATCATGACCTATCCTGAATTATTCACAAATATACTTAGAGTGCTCTTTTCCTTTGTGTTACTTTGTGAGGTACTTTGTGTCCCTTAGTGGTAAAAAAATATTAAACACAAAGTCGCACAAAGGATTACACAAAGTCGCACAAAGTTTATGAATAAAAGAAGCTATATTCATAAAACATTAAATGTAAATAAATGTTATATCATTCTTTTACAGGGAAACAAATATATTTTGAAGCGGAGTAAATTTTCCGTAAGATTGTGCTGAACTTCGAAACCATCACTATGTTTACGTAACATCATGATTAATAAATTATTATCTATATTTTTTGGTCTTGTTATCATAACAACTGCCTGTAAGGACAAGAAGCCTGTTTTTACCGGTTTCACAGGCTTCGCCCAGGGAACAACCTATAGTATAGTTTACGAAAATACAAAAAATATTATTTCCGGAGAGCTTAGAGTAAAAGTTGAAAAGATACTTTATGATTTTGACATGTCGCTGTCACTCTATAAAGATTCCTCCATAATTTCAAAAATAAACCGTAATGAAGAAGTGACCATAGACTCTTTCTTTACAGATGTCTTTAAAAAATCGGCCATGATATCGGAGATGACTGATGGGGCATTCGATATTACCGTGGGGCCTCTTGTAAAAGCCTGGGGATTTGGACCTGATGAGCATAAAAATTTTACTGAATCAAAGCGCGATAGCCTTCTGAAACTTGTTGGTATGGAAAAGATATCACTTGTAAATGGTCGTCTTGTTAAGTCAAACCCCGGGATTTGCCTTGATGTTAATGCAATAGCACAGGGATATTCGGTTGATGTTATATGCCGTTTTTTCGACAGTCTGGGTATCCCCAATTACCTCATCGAAATTGGTGGAGAAGTAAGAGCAAGAGGAACAAAAGCCGGCGTCCTCTGGAGAATAGGTATTGATAAACCGGAAGATAATAACATGTCACCGGGGCAGACACTTCAGGCTATCATTAAGATTAGTGATAAAGCGCTTGCTACTTCAGGTAATTACAGAAAATTTTATATTGAGGATGGCATAAAATATTCGCATGAAATAGATCCAAAAACAGGTTATCCCGCGAAAAACACTCTGCTTAGTGTTTCGATACTGGCTGACGACTGCTCTATGGCTGATGGTGTTGCAACCGCCTGTATGGTGATGGGGAAAGAAAAGACCATCGAATTTCTTGGAACTCATCCGGAGTTTGAAGCCTACCTGGTTTTTTCAGATGATAATGGTAATTTCAAAACCTGGATATCAGAAAAACTGAAGGAAAGTATTACGGAGGAAGAATAAATATAATTGGTAATCTCTCGCGAAGTCGCGAAGAAGAGTTTTTTGCTATAGCGTCTTATCACCCAGGCGAGAATAAAATTCGTAAGTTATTATTTTATTTGTTTCACAGAGAGCCACAGAGAAGCCACATAGCGCCACAGAGATTTTATTCAGTAACCCCTATAATCTTAAGTAATTCTAACGCCGCTTCCCGTGGTCCGCTTGATTCGTAACCCGGAATACCAAGCCTGGTCCTCATTTGTCCGACAAAAACATTGTTCCTGAAGAAAGCGGCGAAATATCTTGCAGCTATCTCCTCATGGATACATTTATACTCCGGGGGCCCGAAAATATTTGCAAAGTAAGAGTGAACCAGACCAATGGATGTTGTTGTTCCTTTACTCATTACAGCGCCTTCGCGGAAAATATCCAAAGCCCATTCTTCTGATTCGAATTTTTCGATAACAGGATGCTCATTATCTATCTCCTCGTAGTTATTGGCATATAGTATATAATCTATTTTATGGCCCTGTATTATTGTCTCAAATTTGGTTACAGGGAAAACAATGCGTGCATTTACCTGGCTTGGGTTCATTATTATTGACCTGTCGAGATGACCAAAAGCATAGCCCGGCTGCAAATCGTCGAGACGAAGGAATGCTCCGATCTCTGTACCGTATCCAACAGGACAACCCTGTGTATCAAGTTCAATAGAGCCCATGTCGTCTGCAATAATTGTCAGTTCGCGTATATGTTTTTCGCCCAGCACTCGAAATGCTTCCAGAGTCTCAGATTTGCCGGCGCCTGTATCGCCCATCATGAGGATAGTTGCCTCTTTATTTCCCTGCAGGAGGATTTTAACCATTGCCCCGTGAAAAGGCATATTCCCGGATTTCATTACGATGGAATTATGAAGCGTGAGTACCATCTTTTTCAGATAACCGAAATATCCGAATTCCGCCCTGTTTGGGATGGCCCCTACAAATATACTGTTCTCCTGGTCATCGTAAAAGACAGTGGAGTATTTCGAAAGGCCGTCAAGCACATTCCCCGGCGCTCCGTAAATAAAAAGGGCATCAGGTTTCTTCTCAAGATCACTATCATCGGCAAGTTGAAACAGGTTACACATTGAAAAGCCAAGTTCAAAAAACTCAAGGTGGAAGTAAACCATAATAAGTAACTTACCAACTTTTGCCGGGTAACAAATCCATTCTCCGGAAATTAATTCAATAAGATCAAGAGGATTCTGCTGGATTTTTTTAAACTGCCCGGTACGTTTGTTCATAGGCTGCTGGATAACAAGAGGTGGATAAATAAGCATCTGACGGA
This sequence comes from Bacteroidota bacterium, assembly GCA_037127735.1. Lineage (GTDB taxonomy): Bacteria > Bacteroidota > Bacteroidia > Bacteroidales > VadinHA17 > LD21. The sequence goes on along the minus strand of JBAXXU010000001.1, from coordinate 31,749 downwards.
TAACAGGTACATTATTAAGCTTTTCATATTGTACTCCATCATAGGCAATTTTTTTTGGCAGGGAGATAACCGCCATTTCAGCGCCGGCCGGAACCTGCCTGTAAACATTGGGATGACTTCCGGTTATATTCTCCTGGATATGTCTGTAAACAGTGCGGATAAGATGTGTAAGTTGTTCAATAGTTTCATTAAAAGTACGATAAGGCCTTTTATCCAGCCTGTCACCTTCCGAATCGTTAATTATAAAACGGTCAAAATGACGCCAATAGTCATAAAGATATTCCACAAAACCGGCCAGCTTATCAAGGTCTTTAAGAAAGTTCTGTGATTTTTCAAAAATGTGAGGGACAAGATTATTCTCATATTTTACAAGAAATGAAAGTGTTTTCAGAAGATCGTTCACGGACTCTTCATTGAACTCCATATCTTCGAAAATTTCAAGCAAGGGTGAGTTTTTGGCCTGTAGATGTTCAAGACAATGGTCGAGAACCAACCGGAATTTATCGCTTGCAAGCAGTTCTTCCGGAGTTTCGCACATCCTTTCGCGGATATTTAAAACAGCTTTATTCCCGATTAGGCGTAATGTACTTTTTTGCATAAAATTATTTACCAATTGGACAAAAATATGATAATATTTTATTGAAAATAAGGTTTTACTTAATTATTTTTGTATTTTGTATTTCGTACTTATTCTATATTTATATGCAACCGGAGCTTGATTTGTTCGCAATATTGCCTGAAGATAAGATCCCTGAGAAAGGTAAGATCCTGATATCAGAACCTTTCCTGCCTGATACATTCTTTAACCGCAGCATAGTCTATCTCACAGACCATACTCCACAGGGATCGGTTGGGTTTATCCTGAATAAAAAACTTGATTTTAAAGTCAGTTCTGCTATTGCAGGGTTCGGAGGTTGGAATGAAAACCTGAATATGGGAGGGCCTGTAGCTCCTGATACACTTCATTATCTTCATAATCAGGGTGATCTGATTCCCAAAAGTGTATTTGTAGGCGGAAATATTTTCTGGGGTGGCGATATTGACAGCATAAGGAAACTGATAAAAGACGGGAAAATAAAACAATCGCAGATCAGATTTTTTCTCGGCTATTCAGGCTGGTCAGCAGGTCAGCTGGAGCATGAACTTAAAGAAAACTCCTGGGTTATTGCCAGTGTAAAATCCGATATAGTCATGAATAACCGAGGTGATGATACCTGGAAAAGAGTTTTACGAAGCTTCAAAAACAAATACAGGATGTGGGCCGATTTTCCCGATTCGCCGGAAATGAATTAAATATGCAGTATTCTATACACCAACTCCTTCAAAAGGTCTCCCGGCTCAGTACCAGGATCTCCGTAACCTTTTGATTTCATGTCGAATATTCGTAGGAAACTAATGATCTGTACAGTCTTTGATACATTGTATTTCGCCGCTGAACTCTCATAATCCTTTACGAAAAAGGGATTTACCTTAAGAATTGCAGCAACATTGTTCTTTGACTTGTCAGTAAGGTAATGATATGTCAGAAGCTTGCTGAAGAATCCAAAAAGAGAAGAAATGGAAAGGGTAAGCGGGTTGTCTTTGGGATTATTTGCGAAATAGTGAACTATCATGTTGGCTTTAAGTATATTTTTTTCCCCGATCGCCTTCTGCAGCTCAAAATTATTATAGTCTTTGCTTATACCGATATTTTTTTCGATCAACAATGTGGTTATGTTGGGTTTACCTTCCGGAAGTGTGATGATAAGTTTATCGAGCTCATTAACAATCTTATGCAGGTCACAGCCAAGATATTCAGTAAGCATGGCGCTGGCGCTCGGATCGGTTTTAATACCTTTTGTCATGAGGTATCTCTCAATCCATGCCGGAATCTGATAATCTCTTAATCTTGCTGATTCAAAATATGAACCGTGACTCTCAAGCGACTTGTATAGTTTGGTTCTCTTATCAACTGTCTTATACTTATAACTGAATACCAGGATTGTCGATGAAAGCGGTTTCTCTATATACAGGATTAGGTCATCTATTTTTTTTAATGTCTGTGCTTCTTTGACAATCACCACCTGATGGCTTGACATCATAGGAAACCGACGGGCAGTATCTAATATTGCAGCAATATTCGTGTCGTCTCCATAAAGGATTATCTGGTTAAAAGCTTTTTCATCTTCAGCCAAAACCTTGTCTTCTATGTAATTAATGATAAGATCAATATAATATGGCTCTTCACCTGCAAGAAAATAAACAGGTTTAAATATACGTTTCTTAAGATCGGAAATTATCTCCTCATAGGTGGTAGCTGCCATTATCAGAATTTTAGATGTTTCACCGAAACTCCGTTATCCTTTATTTCCCGGAGTGAATCTATTCCAATCTTAAGATGCGTTTCAACGAATTCATTTGTGACCTTGACATCGCTTGCTTCCGTTTTAATACCTGTTGAGATCATAGGCTGATCGGAAACAAGAAGAAGAGCGCCTGTTGGGATTTCGTTTGCAAAACCAACGGTAAAAATAGTTGCAGTCTCCATGTCAATTGCCATGGCACGGGTCTTAATAAGGTATTTCTTAAATCTGTCGTCATATTCCCATACCCTTCTGTTAGTGGTATATACCGTACCAGTCCAGTATTCCTTTTTATATTTGGTTATTGTAGCAGAAATAGCGCTCTGTAATTTAAATGCCGGAAGTGCAGGAACTTCATTCGGAAGATAGTCGTTCGATGTTCCATCGCTTCTTATCGCCGCTATTGGAAGAATAAGATCGCCAAGTGTATTTTTCTTTTTCAGTCCACCACATTTGCCGAGAAACAAAACGGCATTCGGACTCACCGCACTCAAAAGATCCATAATGGTTGCCGCATTCGGACTACCCATACCGAAATTTATTATGGTTATCCCATCGGCTGTGGCGCTTGGCATATTTTTATCTTTTCCTTCAACCTGTACATTGTTCCATTTGGCAAAAAGCTCAACATAATACAGATAATTGGTAAGGAGAAAATATTTTCCGAAGCTATCGATAGCTTTACCTGTATATCGTGGGAGCCAGTTATTAACAATTTCATCTTTCGTTTTCATATACTCATTTCAGTTAAAGATTATCTCAATATATTTGTAAAAAAAACCACCAAGTCACTCAAAGGATATCACAAAGGTTCACGAAGGGTATGTTCATAAAAAATTAACCTGTTAATTACTATTCCGGCAACAAAAATACAAAACTAAGTTGAAACAGTTAAATCTGCCCCAATATTCATTTAAAATAAGCGGAAAAGAGGGACGTGAATTGATCCTCGATCCGTTCAGGAGAAAATTTGTAAAACTTACGCCTGAAGAGTGGGTACGACAAAATTTTCTTCAATATCTCGTCAATGAGGGAAAATATCCTGCCGGCCTTATAGGAATTGAAGTAATGTTCAGATATAATAAATTAAAAAGAAGAGTTGATATCCTGGTCCACAACAGACATGGAGAACCTGTAATGATTGTGGAATGTAAATCGCCTGATATTAAAATTGATGATAAAGTATTCGACCAGATTGTCTGTTATAATATGGGATTCAAAGTGCCGTATATCGTTGTCACTAATGGACTTGTTCACTATGCCTGTAAAATTAATCATCAGGAAAATAATTATGATTTTTTACTTGTTATACCACTCTATGAAGATCTTTTATCCTGACCACGCGTTATGATAAGCGTTACCTGTGCTGTAATCAGGAATGAAGAAAATGAGATTTTGGTTGTCCAGCGCGGAGAAGCGACTGATCACCCTTTTAAATGGGAATTTCCGGGAGGGAAACTTCTACAAGACGAGTCAGAGGAGGAGTGTATTATTCGTGAAGTGTCGGAAGAATTATCAATAGATATTGTTATTTGTGGTCCCCTGCCGGCTGTTGAATACGACTATGGCCATAAACAGATAAAACTCATCCCGTTTATCTGCGATACGCTCAATGAACTACCATATCTTTCAGAGCATTTGGCTTACAAATGGTTACCGGTAACTGATTTGAAATCAGTCGATTTTTCAGAAGCTGATGTCTTTGTGGCAAAAAATTATCTGGAAAGTATTAGAACTGAAAATATTCCTGAGATTCAGATTATTCATGAAAATGACCGGCTGTTGATTGAAGATGTGGATCTTAAGGTCATGATTAACAGCATGGTGAATATGAAAGAGGTTGATTGGATAGCTACCTCTGCAATTGAAAATCCGGCCATATTTCTGAAACTGTTTGAATATTCGCTCTCTTCCGATAAAAAGCTTGCTTTCCATGCATCATGGACACTCACGAAAGTTTGTGATAAGTTCCCGGAGATTATCTATCCGTATTTATCGAGGATAGTTGAGACATTAGTTAAACTTGATAACGAAAGCGCCCTGCGTTCTTTTCTCAGAATTATTTCTCTTAGTGATCTTGAAAAAACAGGCAACCGTCAGCATGGGATTCTTGCCGATTTCTGTTTTAATACTTTAAATTCAGGGTTTTCCGCGATTGCAGTTAAAGCATATTCAATGGAAATTTTATACCAACTTGCTTTGATTTATCCTGAACTCGCGAATGAACTTTCAGTATCAATCAGGATCCTTCTTGAAGATGGGTCTGCCGGTATTACCTCGCGGGGACGTATGGTTCTTAAAAAACTCGCGAAAATCCCTATAACGCCAAAATCCAATCACCTATAATCTTAAGGGCTTCAGGAGAAAAGGTCTCTTCAATGTTCCCATATTCAGCAGGAAGTCCGCTTTTACAATGCTGGAACAAATGATTCAATTGGGGAAGCATAACAGTCTTTATAGATTTATTCCCTGATGATTTCAGAGTTTTTTCAATAGCAGGAAGATTCTCTTTTGCAGAAACCTGAAGATCTTTTTCACCATTAAGAGCAAGCACCGGGCATTTTACCTTTTTCCAGAAGATTGCCGGATCGGTCATAATAAAATACCTGAACCAGGTATATGTTGCAGCGCCAAATGTAGCTTTAAGTTGTGCAACAGCTTTTTCTGTATCTTCTTTCGGGGTCTTCTTTTTTTCAAGTATCTCTTTATAAACAGCGAGGATTTTCACTTCTGCTTTTTTATTATCTATTTCTTTTCTGAGAATTGCATAGAGTTTCTTATTTGTCTCAGTATTCTCCTTAATCATTGCTTCACTCTCTCCTGAAAGTCTGCCAATATCCTGCGACTGTCTGATAATGATCTGTTGGCCGGTAACACCGGGTCCTGCCAGTGAGACAATAAATGCAATATTCTGGTTTGAAGCGGCAACGATCGGCGCTATTAATCCTCCTTCACTGTGCCCCATCAGACCTATTGCTTTGGGATTAATCTTTGAATAACTCTTCAAAAAGTTAAATGCAGCTTCAGCATCAGTTGCAAGATCAGCAGAGGTTGCTGTCGCGTAGTTACCCTGCGATTTGCCAACGCCCCTGTCATCGTAACGGAGAACTGCAATTCCATTCCGGCTGAGATAATCAGCAATAACCATAAATGGCTTATGACCCATGATTTCTTCATTCCTGTTCTGGGCGCCTGATCCTGTTATTAAAATCACAGCCTTGGAAGGAGCTGCCCCTTCAGGCATTGTCAATGTTCCTGCAAGCTTAATATTAAACTTTTCATTTACAAAGGTCACATCTTCAGACGTATATGGAAACGGAGGTTTTGGCTCCTGAGGCCTGTTCAGAGTGAAAACAGTTTTAAGCTTTACCAGATTAAGATCCATTGAGTTTCCTGCCTGCTTCCATGTTCCTTCAATAAGAGTGTCGTTTTTTATTGTCCCGTTATACTCGGCAAGTAAAGCACCTGCAGAGATCTTTATTGTTTCTCCGTTATAGGTTACAGGACCAAGTTTAATACCTTTTGCCCCCTGATCAGGGCTGTCAAGCGTTGCAACAAGGCTGTCTTTACCAATTACCGATAAATTAAAGACCACGCGCAATTCAATTGCCCCGGCAGTAATCTTCCCGAGCCATGAACCGGTAAGCGGCCTCTTATCAATATTTTTCTGTCCTGATAATGAATGTGATACAAGAAGTAAAGCAGCAATAATTAACAGGGAATAAGCTTTTTTCATAATGAATTTGTTTAAAGTATTTGTAAAGGTATGAATTTCCAGAAGATAACGGCCATGCAGGATGGTTAGTTGACGTCTGTGTTAACCTTGACAGATTGCACACGAGCGGGCCCAATTATCTGATATGTTCAATAATCAATTTGCTGATTGCCAAATGGTCTTTCTCAGAAATGTTAAATACAAAAACTTTAATTAAGTTCCATTTTTGAATAATTTTTTCGACAAAAATATCCCGGACAACCAATAAAATGTGATTGTTGGAACTATTTAATAAATCCTGAATACTGCTTGCCCAACCTCGATTTTCAAGTTCTAAATATCCTGCTTCATCAATAATTACAATTCTATTATTAACATTAGCTGAAGGTTTTAACGTGTTGTAACCTTTTAGCAACCCTTGCGGGAAGATACTGAATCTACCTATTTTTGTTAAAGTTTCATCTTCAGTTTGTCTAAGGAATATTTCTCTTTCATTAGTAACTATATCAATAATATCGTAACCAATTGTTTTATTATTTTCCATGATCCTGGGTGAATAAATACCGCCCACAGATATCTTATTCTCTTTAAAAACCTCAATAATCTTTTGAGTCAGTGTAGTTTTACCCTGTTCGTATGAGCCTGTTAAAATAAAGACTTTCTGATTAAATTCAATTTTTCTTTTTGTCTCTGTTAACCTGAAATCCATTAAAGAGATAACCTGATAAAATACTGAAACCGGATTTTTAAGAATGGTTTTAAATTCAGGAATATTAGCAATCATCGCCGGCAGGCTTTCAAACGAGAGTTCTAAAGCCAATGGGAGTTGTTTGAATGATGTTTTCAAGAAAAATTCCCGGATTCGGGGGTTGTATAATTCAGTTCCGAGAACAGAAAAACCAACTATAATTATTACAGCCCTGAAATTCATCTGAAGTCCAAGTAAAAGACCTTGTTCCAAACTATTTGAATCAGACATGACTTTCGTAAAAACAAAAGCAGTAACCATTGTAATTAATACAAAAAATATCCAAAACTTTGGTTTAGACAATTGACGCAATGCCTTCTTATAACGCAAAGCCCAAAGTGCAACAATCGCAATTATTGACGAACTCCAAAAAATCCAGGATGTATAATTTAATAATACTAATGAACCTATAATTAAGACAATATCGGCAAAAAGCCAAATCATCGAATAATTGAGAACAGATTTTACTTCACTTTGCTTTTCAACGAAACTATTAGTAATATTTACAGGATTGTAACCGGCAGGTTGTTTAAGTATTTTTCGTCCGATCCTGATGCCAATTAAGGCAGAAATAAATCCAAGGATACAATATAATATCAATAAAACAATAGGGGGTAACCATACAATATCCAAATGTATATTAAGCTGCTTTTGAGCAAATTTTATTAAATTGGCGTATAGGTCAACAATATTAAAACCATAATATATTATAAAATTTGCAATTTTCTGAAACAGATTCCATGACATAGCAAGCATTGCTCCCAAAATGTAACCTGCTACTGTTTTTCCAAGAAGTCTGACAGAGATTTCCAGTAATACAGCTTCACTGAATATTGCAATCATCGGACCGAATATAACAGCGCTTGGCGACATTGTTTTCATAATGGCACATATTATACCGGCACGCCAAAACAGTCCTTTTTCAGTCCAGATGTAACTGACTGAGATTAAAATAATAATACCGATCGCGGTTAATACATTCCCACTGAACGGAACTTTCAGATTGTGCAAAAAACTACCAAGAACAATTTCAGATGCAGCCCAAAGAGTTCCTGTAATTGAAGCTTTTATCCACTTATCATTAAGCTCATTTTTATTCATTTGCAGTTTATTTCGAGGGAATTGCATTTAATACCGCTGAAAGGAGTTCTTTTAACAAATATATCATATTCTGATAAGTCAGTTTTTATGGTTTAAATTTAATACGCTATTTTTACACCCTGTATTCAACAAATTACATATCGCAATATAATTTATCATTATGAATAATGCAATCCATAATTTCAGGGAACCTTTAAATGAATCAATGCTTAAGTAATTATCAGGAAGTCAGGAGAGAATATCTCCTGAAAAGAACGTCCCCTTATGGACTGACCGGATCAATATTCTGTAATGATAAATATGCAATGATACAGCCATGCAGAGCTTTACGTTATGTTGCAGAAAATTTTTCTTTTGTACTTTTGCATTTCATAATTACTTACGATAAATGAGAATAGTAGATACTAAAGGGCAACTTTGTCCTGCGCCACTTATTGCAACAAAGAGAGCTCTGAAAGAGACAACTTTGGGAGAATCTTTCATTGTTTTAACAGATAATCAGACATCATTTAATAATCTGAGCCGTTTCCTTAAAGATAATAACACTGATTTTCAAGCCGGTGAAGAAGGAGGGGTATGGACACTGACGATAACCAAAACAACCGGTGGTGCATCTCCGGCTAAAGCTGAAGATTATTGTACTTCTCCAATTTCACATTTCCAGAAGGGAGATTTTATTGTTGTTGTATCATCTGATAAAATGGGAGAAGGTGATGATTCACTTGGACATTTGTTGATGAGTAATTTCATTAAGGCATTAAAGGACCTTGACAAATTACCTCAGAAGATGGTATTCTATAATAAAGGTGTTTCACTTGCAACTAACGGCTCTCCTGTAATTGACCATTTGAAGGATCTGGAGAAAATGGGAGTTGAATTATTGCTTTGCGCTACATGCGTAAACCATTATTCTCTTCAGTCAATTGTAGGGGCAGGTACCTTGAGTAACATGTATGCTATTGCAGAAGAAATGGCTACTGCAGGAAATATTGTAAAACCATAAAAAAATTGACTTTATGAAAGTAGATCTCCTTCAGATGGTTGAATATGGTGGTTGTTCTGCTAAAATATCACCAAAGCAGCTTGAAGAGATTCTTAAATATCTTCCCTTACCTTCCGACCCAAATATTCTGGTTGACATTGATACTCACGATGATGCAGGTGTCTATAGAGTGAATGATCAACTTGCACTGGTGCTGACAACCGACTTTTTCCCTCCTGTTTGCAGCGACCCCTATGAATTCGGACAGATAGCTGCGGCCAATTCAATCAGCGATGTTTACGCAATGGGTGGCGACCCCGTACTTGCCCTTAATATAATGATGTTCCCGGCTGCAAAGCTACCGATGAAGGCCTATGCAGATATTTTAAAAGGAGGATTCGATAAAGCAACAGAAGCAGGAGTGAGGATTATCGGAGGACATACCATTGATGATTCTCCTCCGAAATACGGGTTGGCAGTCGTGGGATATATTCATCCTGATAAAATTATTACAAATGCCGGCGCTAAACCGGGAGATCTTCTTATCCTTACAAAACCAATCGGCACAGGAATAGTAATGGCGGGACAAAGGCTTGGAACAGCCGGTAATACTGACATAGGTGAAGCAAAAAAACTAATGAAGCTCCTCAATAAAACCGGGGCAGAAATTATGAAGAAATTTGATGTTAAAGGCGCCACCGATATTACCGGGTTCGGGCTTGCAGGCCATACCCTGAAAATGGCAAAGGCAAGCAAAGTTTCAATTACTGTCAATATGAGAAAAGTGCCATTGATTGGTAATGTTTATAATATGGTTGATGATGGGTGTATCCCTGGCGCCTCGTTCCGTAACCTTGAATATGCAGAAAAGGATACCCTTTTTGCACCTGCTCTCGATTATAATCTGAAAATGATTGCTTTTGATGCTCAGACATCGGGTGGTCTTATGATGAGTGTATCGCCGGAAATTGTTGAGGCAGTTCTGACAGACCTCCATGCCGCGGGATTGAGATCATCAGCTATAATAGGTGAAGTTACAGATCTTCAGGATACCCACCTTTTTCTTGATAACTAATCTATTGACAACAAAGACCGCCAGGAAGCAACAATTCATTCTTTTATCGTTTTTCAGACGTACAACGAATTAACATTCAATATCGTTTAGTAAAATTTAACCAAACATGGAAGGGGTGTTCTATTTCTAACCCCCGACTCACTCTACAATCCCCGTGTTTATACCCCCTAACCCCCCAAGGGGGGATTTAAGAACACCCCCTTCAGGGGCAGGGGGTAAAAAAGCTAAAAATCCAAATTCTCTTGTAATCTGCCAAAGTAGATTTATGTTAATTGACCTGTTTACAGGCAAATAGCATGGCTATTTTATTTGTAACAATTAATTAATCTGTTTGCAACCTGCCTGTAATAATGATACCTGACTTTTGTAACATCAAAAAAAGAAATCAAACTTAACTAAAATAGAAATGAAGAAACTTTTAGCAATTGCAATTTTCACAGTGATATCCGTTTATGGATATTCACAAACACAGAAGCCCGATTCTCTGAAGGAAGTAATCGAAAAACACGAAGGCAAAATTAATGCGCTCGATGAGAGAGTGTTAGTTAATGAAGCCGATCTTGGCAAGCTGAACAAGATAAAAGTATCGGGTTACATTCAGGCACAGTGGGAGAGTTACGGGGCTGATCTTGAAAAATCAAACGGCTATAATAATACCTTTTATATCAGAAGAGCAAGAGTTAAATTTACTTATGAGGCTCTTGATGGTGTAAAATTCGTTATACAGCCCGATTTCAGCACAGGAAACATTGCATTGAAAGATGCTTATGCAATAGTGAATATACCAAAACTTAAAAATTTCACTTTATGGGCCGGTCAGATGAACAGACCGAATTATGAAGTTGAATATTCATCAAGTCAGAGAGAAGTTCTGGAACGTTCAAGGGTTATCAGGGCGATATATCCGGGTGAAAGAGAAATCGGAGTTAAGCTTGAATATACCGGTTTAAAAATTCCATTGAAATTTCAATTGATGGCAATGAATGGTAATTTCACGGGAACGCAGGCAAAAGATGTTGATTCTCAAAAAGACATCATGGGTCGTCTGGTTTATTCAATTAAACTTCCCAATGCCGGTATTGGAATTGATCTTGGAGTTAATGGTTATCATGGCGCTAATTTAGCAAAAACCAATAAATTTGTTAAAAACAGCGATGGGACTTTAGACAGTCTCAATAACGTATGGCGTTATCTTGATAAAAACTGGGTAGGCGGTGAAGTACAGATATTTGCAGATGTCCTTGGCGGAATGGCAATTAAAGGTGAATACATATCAGGCATAAATTCAACTCCAAGTACTATTGCTGCAACATCTACAGTGGCTCAAATGAAAGCAAGTCCGAATTTATATAACAATTTCTCGGGATATTATTTATATTTTATTAAGAATATCGGACCTAAGAATCAGTTTATTGCAAAGTATGATTATTATGATCCTAATAATAAATTAAGCGGTGATGCAGCAGGCAACAGCATTTATTACAAGACATGGACACTTGCATGGCAATATTATCTGAACGACAATATCAGGATCTCATTGAACTACGAGATGCCTAAGAACGAAATCAATGCATCAAATGCAACTGAAAAGAAGGATAATGTTCTCGGAGTTAGAATACAGGCAAAATTCTAAAAGTTCAAGGTTAAGGACAAAAGATAAAAGTAAAAAGACAAAAGTTCAAGGTTCGATTTAATAATTATAAAATAAATAAAATGAAGAAGAACAAAATTTTCCCGATAATGCTGATTGTGGCCCTTATGGCAACAGCAACAGGATTTTCACAGCAAAAAATTACCGTGAAAGGTTCTGATACAATGGTTATCCTCGCTCAGAAATGGGCTGAACTGTATATGAAGAGTAATCCGGCTGCGTCAATTCAGGTGACAGGAGGTGGTTCAGGTGTTGGCATAACAGCGCTGATTAACGGGACTACTGATATCTGCAACTCAAGCCGTCCGATGAAACAGACCGAAATAGAAAAGCTTAAGGCGCGTTACAATACACTTGGAGTTCAGATCCCTTGTGCAAAAGACGGGATAACCATTTTCCTGAATGAAGCAAATAAAGTCCAGGAACTTACTATAAAACAGTTAAGTGATATCTATCAGGGAAAGGTAAAGAATTGGAAAGATATTGGTGGAAATGATGCTCCGATTACAGTTTATGGTCGTGAAAACAGCTCGGGTACCTATGTTTATTTTCACGATGAGGTAGTTAAGGGCGATTATGCTACAAGTGTTCAGACACTTCCCGGAACAGCAGCTGTTGTAAATGCGGTAAAAAAAGATGTAAATGGTATCGGTTATGGGGGAGCCGCTTATGCAGTAGGTATAAAACATGCCAAAGTAAAAAAGGATTCCAACAGTAGTGCATTTCTTCCTACAGCAGAATCAATCGGGAAAGGTGAATATCCGATTACCCGTTACCTCTATATGTACCTGAGAAACAGGCCAACAGGTGGAACTAAAAAATACATTGACTGGATTCTGAGTTCTGAGGGACAGGCAGTTGCAACAGAAGTCGGATACTTTCCATATAAATAGTTTTTTCACAAGGTAATAAGTAGTCATTTTGAAAGTGATGGTTTGTATTAATGTCGGGCTTGTCAGAATTACTCTGACAAGTTTGGCATTTATTAAGGCGACAGGCAATGGGCATCAGGCGACTGGCAAAAGGCATAAGTTGAAGAAGGTTAATGTTTTAGTTCCCCTCCTCGGAGGGGTTAGGGGTGGGTTATAAGTAAAGTCAAAAGCAATCAATCATGTCAAAGGATCTTAACAGATTAAAAAATAAAAATAGCAGTACTACAAAGGAGATAGCTTCTTTCAATAGAAAAAGATTCCGTTTTTCAGACTGGTTAGCAGAAAAGGTAATCAAGTCAGTAGCTTTTTTTTCTATCGCTATAGTAATTCTGATCTTTGTTTTTGTTTTTCGGGAAGCTTTTCCGATTTTTAAAATGGATAAAAAAGAAGCTGCTCAAACTGAATTACTTGTACAGGATAGCTACGGTGGCGCAGAGAATGAAAGCGGATCCGCAATAGTAGCTGACAATCAGGTTGATAATTCGAATATAATCCATGCTAAATCGGGGAAGCCCTCATCCTCTCTTCTGACAAATAGCTGGATGCCGGTATCTGATAATCCGCGGTATGGCATGTTGCCGTTATTCCTGGGAACCCTCAAAGTTACACTAATTGCATTACTGTTTGCGGCGCCAATCTCCATACTTGCTGCGATCTATACATCAATGTTTGCCAAACCCGGGATAAGGGAAATAATTAAACCTGTTATTGAACTGCTTGCAGGTTTTCCTTCTGTTGTAATCGGCTTCTTTGCTTTGATGGTTTTAGCTACAGTTTTTCAGAATATTTTTGGCTATGCAAGCCGGTTAAACGGTTTCGTTGGGGGAATAGCAATGGGCCTTGCTGCAATTCCCATTATTTACACTCTTACGGAAGATGCATTAACCGCAATTCCCAAGACATTTACAGAAGCTAGTCTGGGATTGGGCGCAAGCAGGAGGCAGACAGCATTTTATGTAGTATTACCTGCTGCTGTACCGGGAATATTTGCTGCAGTGGTACTTGGCCTGGGAAGAATTTTCGGAGAAACAATGATTGCCCTTATGGCAACCGGAAACGCGGCAATGATTTCAATGAATCCGTTTGATTCTGTCAGAACTTTGTCGGCAACCATTGGTGCAGAAATGGCAGAGGTTGTTTTTGGTGATACACATTATAATGTGCTGTTTTTAATTGGTTCACTGCTTTTTATATTCACTTTTGCACTGAATGCATTAGCTGAATTCTATTTTAAAAATCAGATAATCAAGCGCTATCAGTCAAAGAAATAATTGAGGGAAAGATTGATGAAAATAGATTGAAATAGGTGGAAAAAAGTGGAAATAAGTGGGGAAAATGAAAAAAATTATGATGAACAGGAATATAAAAGATTCGTTAGTTGAAGGTATAACCGGCGTTTCAGTCTTGTTGATAATATTTATAATTGTTTCAATTCTGGCAGTGACAATTGTAGGTGGTTGGCCGAATCTGAACTGGACATTTTTGTCAGAATTTCCTAAGGACGGGATGACAAAGGGTGGTATATTTCCCGCAATTGTCGGAACTGCTGTTATGACAATTATAATGGCTGTTGCAGCCGTTCCTTTTGGAGTAATTACAGCGATTTATCTTGCAGAATATGCCAGCGAAAAATCTGTAATTGCTAAAACAATCCGGTTCGCTGTAAAGACACTTGCTGTTGTACCATCAATTATTTTCGGGCTGTTTGGACTTGGGTTTTTTATTAGCTTTATAGGAAAGAATATGGATGGCCTGCTCAATGGTGGAGAGCTGAAATGGGGACAGCCTAATATCCTTTGGGCCAGTTTTACAATGGCGCTGTTAACATTACCTGTAGTAATCGTCTCTGTTGAAGAGGCAATTCGAACAATACCGAGAGAGATGCGTGAAGCCAGCCTGGCGCTAGGCGCAACTAAATGGCAGACAATCAGAAGTGTTGTATTGCCAGGTTCAGTTTCCGGAATACTGACTGGGACAATTCTCGCAGTGAGCCGTGGTGCAGGTGAAGTGGCACCGATCCTGTTTACAGGAGCCGCTTACTTTCTTTCCGATCTTCCAAAATCATTAAGCGACCAGTTTATGTCGCTCGGATACCATATATATATTATGTCTACTCAATCATCAAATGTTGATGCAACTCTGCCTATCCAGTTTGCAACTACCCTGGTATTGCTGCTTCTCACATTTTCACTGAATGCCATCGCGGTTACACTAAGATACAGAATAAGAAAAAGAGCTAAATAACTAACTTTTCATGAATGATATTAAAGTAAAAGTCAAAGGATTATCACTCCGTTACGGGACTAATCTTGCATTGAAAAGCATCTCAATGGATATCCCTGAAAAGATGGTAACGGCGTTTATCGGACCATCCGGGTGTGGCAAATCTACCTTCCTCAGAACTCTCAATAGAATGAACGATCTGATTGATAATGTTACCATTGACGGGGAAGTTTATATAGACAATATAAATATTTATGATAAAAATATCGACGTTGTAAACCTGAGGAAAAAGGTGGGAATGATTTTCCAGAAGTCGAATCCTTTTGCAAAGTCTGTTTACGATAATATCGCTTTTGGTCCCAGGATAAACGGTATCAGTAAGAAAAACGTACTGGATGAAATAGTGGAGCGTTCATTGAAGCAGGCTGCGATATGGGATGAGGTAAAAGACAGGCTTTTTAACTCTGCATTAAGTCTATCAGGTGGCCAGCAACAGCGTATCTGTATTGCAAGATCCCTGGCTGTAAGTCCGGAAATACTACTTATGGATGAGCCGGCAAGCGCCCTGGATCCTATTTCAACAGCCAAGATAGAAGAGCTGATTCATGAACTAAAAAAGGAGTACACAATAATTATCGTTACACATAACATGCAACAGGCTGCACGCACAAGTGATTTGACTGCTCTCTTTTATTTGGGTGATCTTATTGAAATGAATAAAACTGAAATAATTTTTTCCAATCCGGCCAAAAAGCAGACCGAAGATTATATTTCAGGACGATTTGGATGATACAGGATGAATCCTCATTTTGGAAGAGAGAAGAGGAATTCTATTCCGCCGCCGGTTTTGGCTCTTACCTGAATATCTCCCTTGTGCAACAGAATTGCATTTTTAACTATAGCCAATCCAAGTCCGGTTCCCCCGCTCTTTCGCGATCTGCCGGAATCAACCCTATAAAAGCGTTCGAATACCCTGTTGAGATGTTCTTCAGGAATTCCTACCCCATTATCGGAGAATGAGAATTGACAGAATTTATCATCCTGATTATAAAGCGCTACTTTAACAGTTGTATTGTTACCTGAATAGTTAACTGAATTTTCGAGCAGGTTCTGGAAAACAGAGGTAATAAGAGAACGGTTACATGTAATAAAGACATCATCATTCACCTCAAGTTCTATCTTCATCCCTTTGGTTTCAATAGCCGATTTGAAATTATCTTTTACCTCACGTAAAATATCCCTGACGTTTATTTTCTCTCTGGAAAAAGTACTTCCGGCTTCTTCAATTTTATTGATAACAACTATATCATTAATAAGCTCAGTGAGCCTGTCGTTTTGGGCCAGAGCTTTTTCAAGAAAATATTTTTGCTTTTCAGAACCCATTCCCGGTTCATTAATAAGGGTTTCAATATAACCTTTAACAGAAGATACGGGGGTTTTCAGTTCATGAGCAATATTTGATGTCATCTCCTGTTTAATCAGCCTGCTTTTCTCGGCTACAGTTATATCACTGAGTATGACCTCGAAGCTTTTATCGCTGAATACAACGCATTGCACTCTAAAGAATTTACCATTCTTTCCGATCTGATACTCCATTTTTGGCAGATCAGAAGATTTTATCTCAATATCTGATTGTTTTTCAATGAATTCAATTACAGGCATAAAGTCGGCTACCTTGAAAAAATTGGCAGAAGAAATTGTCAATTCTCCCGAAATCATATTCATGAACTCAATGAAGTGATTGTTAGTGAGTATTTTTGTTTTATCTCTTGAAAAAAACGCAATTCCCTCATTTAATGCATTAAGATGGCTGAATAGTTTCTCCTTCTCATTAGCCAGTTCATATTGAGTTTTAACCATTTTGTTATAAATCGCAATGATCTCTTCCCCTATAATTCCGAGTTCATTTTTCGGAAATTCAGAGTCCAAAACAAAAGGTTCATTATTTGCCACACTGATCGCGAAATCTTTTAATTTAGCAATCGACTTAGCGAATTTATTAGTGACTGCCAGTAATATCAACCATATCACAAAAAATGACAAAGGTATTACGACCAGAAAATATTTTTTTGCGGCAAGAAAAGTTATGACTTTAATATCATAAACTACAGCTGCTCTGATATAATACCTGCTGTAATATTTAGCATAATAGTAGTATGCTTCGCCTGTCGTCCCTGATTTCCGGATGGTTGTGCCAAAGTCTGAATAGAGCGATTCACTTATTTCAGGTCTGGTTTTATGATTCTCCATATTCTTCCAATCGCGTACAGAGCTGTCAAATAATACTTCACCTGAGGGATTTACCACAGTTACGCGCAGATTCTCATGGGGTAACAATTTAACAATGGAGTCGGTAAGAACCCAGTTTCCCTTTTCATAAATGGAATTTGCACGGATATAGTTGTCAATAAACTTAGTGATATTATCAAGTTCATCATTAAGAGTTGATATTCTGAATTGTTTTTCCCTTGTATATAGGTAGCTGAGTATCAGGAGCGTGAATAATACAAATATTGATGAATAGTAAATAAAGAGATTATTTCTGAACTTATTCCTTGTGATCATTTCTGATAGTTTAATTCATTAGAATTCGAAAAAATAGCCATAACCGGTCTTGTTTCGCAATGAAGAACCGTATTGCCCGAGTTTAGTCCGTAGCCTTGTAATGTTTACATCAACAGTTCGTTCAGTTACTATTACATCCTGGCCCCACACTCTCATCAGAAGATCTTCTCTGGAAAAGACTTTTCCCTGGTTATCGAGGAGAAGTTTCAGGATTTCATATTCCTTTTTAGTCAATTCAACACGTTCATCATTGATTATTAATCTCTTTCGGACTGTATCCAGATCAATACCATTGAATTGCAGAATGGATTTGTTTTCAACTTTATCGGCATGTGATCTTTTTAGCACTGCTTTTACCCTTGCTGTTAATTCATTAACAGAGAATGGTTTGGATATATAATCATCTGCGCCAAGGCTAAAACCGGTGAGGATATCATTTTCAGTATCCTTTGCAGTCAGAAAAATTACCGGTATATCAATTTTCAATTCTTTTCTCAACTTGTCGGCAAACTTAAACCCCGACATAGCGCCCATCATTACATCGAGAAGAACCAGATCGAAGGTTCCAAGCGGTCGCTTCAAAGCCTCTTCGGCGGAATGTGCAATCTCTGTATTATAGCCTTCATTACTAAGATTATATTGAAGAATTTCGCAGAGATCTTCTTCATCATCCACGATAAGAATACGTTTTCCTTTAAGTTCCATAGTTGGTGAGGTTAATTATTCCCATTGTGTTCTGTCGGTTTTGTATTTACCCCGGAATGTCTGATATCTGTACCCTGTATTGAATATATTGAAGCTTCGGCAATATTGGTAGCATGATCAGCAATCCTTTCAAGATTTGTAATAATATCTTTCAAATCGATATAACTGAGTAACATCTCTTTTGTTCTATCACTGACATTTGCTTTAGAGATGCTGTTGGTAAGTAACTTATGATTCATTTCATCAACTACTTCATCATTTTTTATGGTCCAAACCGCATACTCATTATCGTTGTTTATGAAAGACAGCAACGATTTTTCTACCATTGTAATGGCTGACACAAGCATGACTGAAATCACATCAGCCATTGCTTTATACTCTTCAGAATCTTTAATATTTCCAAGAGCATGGAGAATATTAATAACACGGTCGCCAATTCGTTCAAGGTTTATCGACATCCTGTAAATTGCTACAATTCTCCGGATATCAGAAGCAACCGGCTGATAAAGAACAACGGAATTGATAAACTTATCGCTGATCAGAACTTCATATTTGTCAATCTTTTCTTCATTCCCATTTAGCTCTAACCTGATACGCTCTCGTTCTTCAAGATTTGGTCCGGTCATAAATTTTTCAAGAAGATTAAGCTGACTAAGAATTATGTCAGCCATCTCTTCAAACGTAGCTATGATATCGAGTATTGATTCTTCCCTTTTTGTTTTCATCAATGATATTTTTAAGTTGATTCTATTCTTAATTATTCACAAATATACTTAAAGTGCTCTTTTTCTTTGTGTTACTTCGTGATGTACTTTGTTTACCTTCGTGTTAAAAAAATATTAAACACTAAGTCGCACAAAGGGTTACACAAAGGCTCACAAAGTTTCTGAACAAAAGAAGCTATACTTGTATTCCGTTTTATTACAAATATAATTTCAATTACAAAGGTAACGGCATTTATTGTTACAGTTTCATTATTCGTGTTACTTAAATGTTACAAATTTGTAACTTGCGTACTTAAATTTCTGACAAAATGGATATTAAAACCATAGTATTGCTGAACATCTTTCTATTCGATACCCTGGCATCAGGTTTTTCTCAGTTTGTAATTCAACCCAATTATGCACTGAAAAGTCACGAGACTCTGGAAATTTCAAAGGTTGAAATAACTCCGGAAAGGACACTGTTTTTCCTTTCAATTGAGAACCGTATTGAAGGTGGAACATTCTGCGCCGACAGGAATATCTGGTTAATTGATTCTGACGGACAAAGAACGAAATTGGAAAAGGCTTCCGGAATACCTGTTTGCCCCGAAAGTTATCAATTTAAAAGTATTGGTGAAAAGCTTCAGTTTACACTTGTTTTTCCTCCTTTAAAAACGGGGACGAGATGGGTTGATCTGATCGAGGATTGTACTGAAAATTGTTTTTCTTTTTATGGCGTTACACTTAACGCGGGGTTAAATACAAAGATAAATGAAGCATTATCTCTGGCTGAATCAGGTAGAAAATCGAGCGCTCTTGTTCTTTACAAAAATATCCTTGAAAGCCTTGATGCATCAGATAAGGGGATCAAAGGCGCCCTCTATAATGATATAATTACTCTTTCTCTTGAAACGGGTGATAAAACGGGGGCCAGGGAATGGTACAAAAAGATGCTTTTATCAGATGTTCCGAGACTTGAGCTTTATGTAAAGAATCTTAATTCGAGAGGGATAAAATACTAACCCCCCAACATCTCTACAATTGTTGACAAATACAAACATCACCGAATACAATCATCGCCTAATTCCGATCAATCTCCCCGTATCCTGGTCAATTCTAATAATCAAGTGCAGATGATTTGACAATACAAAGGCCTCATTTAAAAGATTTTTGTATATTTGAGAAAAAAGATATGGATAAACAACTTAAAAATAGAATAACTATTAATCCTGAAATTTGCCATGGCAGGCCAACTATCCGTGACACTCGTTATTCAGTCGATTTAATACTTGACCTGCTTTCTTCAGGGATGAATGAAAATGATATTATTGCTGATTATCCGACTCTTGAAGTCATGGATATTAAAGCATGTTTAGCTTTTGCATCACGACTATCAAAAGTTAAATCAGTTAATCGTATTGTTGCATGAAATTCTTTGTAGATGCAAACTTACCTCACAAACTTGCTCTAAATTTGCGAGATAGAGGATTTGATGTCCTGCATACCGATGACCTTCCTGGTAAAGTAAAGAACCACCGACAAGGAAATCAGGCAGGTTTCATCAGATCAGGAACGAATAGTAATTACAAAAGATTCTGATTTTCTCGATTCACATATAATTCAGGGTATTCCAGGGAAACTACTATTTGTAACTACCGGAAACATTATCAATAGCGACTTACTTAATTTGATAGAAAAATATTTTGATCGGGTAGTCCAATTATTTGATATTTATGATCTTATCGAAATAAATAATGATGAAATTATTGGGCATGAAAAATAGATGTCTCTATTATTTTGTATCAATTGTTGCTGAATATCAATCATCGCCAAATACCGATTGATTATGACCATAGATATGTATTTAACCCGGTTGGTATTGATTATATCGTACCTGACGGCACTTTATGAACAGTTAAATAAAATATTTCTATTTTGAAACCAGCTTGGGTAACCCAACAGTTCGTAAGACTTCGTTAGCTTTATCCACCTTTTCTTGGAAAATAGGCATAGATTTATATTTCTCCGGAAAGCAGTGATTTTAAAATAAGCAATGCATGTTCAAAAAATCTGATTCAGATAATGGTGGCACCATTTTTTGCCGGAAAGTGTTATCAGTTTAGGCCGGCGTTAAAAGACCAAGCGGTTTTTGAAGTAAGAACAATAGAACAAACGAAGTCAGAATTATGAAGTTCTGATTTCAAAGTTCGTTTGTTCTTCATTCGTTTGTTAAAATTTCCTTTGTTAAAGTCCCCAATGGGGGTCCCGATAGCTATCAGGATAGGGGTAAAAAAAAGGCTGACTCATGCGAGCCAGCCTTTGATAAAAAATATCTTCTATTTTTATTTTCCAAAATAGAAATCAAGTCCTACACCTACAAGCCATGTCTTTTTGTTGTAAGTTTCAGTTACTGTGACAGGAATGGTTCCAAGCAGGTGGCTAAAGTCCTTTGATCCTTCTTTATAAAAGGTGTATTGTGCACCAAGGTTCAGGTCGATCTTAGGTGTAATACGAAAACCGAATCCACCTCCGAATGAGTTGGTATTAGTGCTGTATTCCTGATCATTCTGATAATTAAGATTAACACCTGTTGATGTGGCAACCCAGCCGGCGCTTACACGGAGTTTTTCTGAAAGGCCATATTCTAAACCAAGGCCATATTCCAAAAAGTTATCATTAATCATATTTACATTGAGTGACTCACTGCCATCATAATCAACATTCTTATCAAAGTAGTAGTTAAAACTTCCTGATAGCATCAGATTACTAACCGGTTTGTAATTAACACCAACTGCCAACATTGCAGGCATATCGGCAATGACAGTAGCTCCATCGCTGAATATACCACCGCTTTTGTTATTGTTAACTTTTGTTTTAAGTTCAAGTTTCGTCTGGAACTCATATCTGATTGAAATATTAAGTTTGTCGGAGGGTGAAAAGTTTGCACTGATTATTGGTGTAAATCCCGTTCCTGATTGTTCAGCATCTACTTCAATGTCCTGTGTTTTGGCTTCATTTGAGGTCATTGCTGCAGCTTTTCCTCCATAAGTTTGTGAAGCTCCGCTGAAAAATGCCTGAGTTTGTGCTATTGTCATTCCTGTTGGGTTGCCGCCTAAAGCAGTGACTGTTCCCTGAAGAGTTGCAACCTGAGTTGGTGTTAACCCTAAAGCTGTTCCACTTGAAAGAGGTGTAGCTCCGTAACCAGCATCCATAATAGGTTGTAACGAAGAAGCAGTACCTGAAAGTTGAGTTGAAACACCATTTAAGTATGTTGCACCAGAATTAAAGAAATCACTGGCAAGTACCATCCCACCAGTATAAGCTGCTCCGAATGCCGGGTATGTAGGATTGATACTGATATTCCTTAAATATCCGTTATAGGTATTGGCAGCAGAAACCAAGCGTACACCAGCTGCTACTGATAACATATCATTTATCTTATAACCAATATTTGCCTGATAACCAAAATATACAGAAGATCCTTCAAAGAAGATATCCGCAGCATATTGTGTAGTTGGTATGCCCTGACTAACTAAACCAGGTACAATGTCAGCGATACCCATTTCAAAAGATGGTAATCCTTTATCATATTTAGCGCCACCACCACCACCGATCGGGTTGAATCCTACTGAAAATGACAGTTTGCCCGTGTTATAAGCCAGATAAACTCCCGGGAAAAGAGGAGCGCTTACATTACCGATATACTCTTTTGGAGTGCCGGAAAGATAATCGTAGCTATTTACTATTGATTTTGTCTGACTGATTGTCTGATTGTTAATTGAAACAAAAAGACCATCACCCAGCTTGGTTAATCCTGCCGGGTTGAAATAAACAGCATCAATACCTGTTGAGGCATTGCGGTTCTGAAGACGCGTAAACATGGCGCTCTGGTTAGTGTTGGTAACCAGTCCGCCTGCAAACAGACTGCCGGTAATGGAAATAGCAGCAACAAAAGTTAAAAGTTTTCTCATAAGTTAAGGTTTAAGTTTAAATTTCGGGTGTAACTCTGTACGCGGGTACAAAATCACCCATTTACATTTAACAAAAGTTTAAAATATCTGATAAAAATCAAAAACTCAAATCGAAATCGTGTCAAATGTAGAAATTTATTTTATTCCTGCAATAGTCTAAAATATTATATTGATGGTAAGTTAATTGGAGGGGATTGTCGAAGAATATTCGAAAATTGGTGGTGAGGTTGGGACTGTGGATATAAAAATTAAAGGCGACAGGCTACAGGCAACAGGCGTCAGGCGGTTCCTCCACAGACGAAATGCAGGCGACGGGCAACAGGCGACAGGCGTCAGGGATTTCTCCAGAAGCCGGTAGCCGGTAGCCCGACGCTTGTCGCCAGAAGCCTTTAATCACTTTGACCTATGCTTTATTAATCCTGTTAACATAGCACAGATATTATCACATGTTTTTTCGAACTCCTTATATTTTTCAGAGGGTACATACTTAATTTCCATTGAAATAATGAGTTGTGTCCTTAATTCAGCAACGGAACCCCTTGCAATATAAAAATGCCTGATACTTTGCTTATCTGTATCAAGATCATCACCTTCAGCTATATTTGAAGGAATAGATATAGATGCTCTTCTCATTTGATCTCTAAGTCCGAAATCTTTAGTAAAAAGCCCCTGATCAGTTAGTTTGTAAATGTCAACTGCAAGATCTTTTGCCTGTTGCCAAACCTTAAGTTCTTTAAAATTTCCCATAATGCAGCGTATTAAATTAGTACCCAAAAAGATGCAATTCCACATGCAATCCTTTATACAAAATAGTTTAAATAAATATCATATGTCAATCCTGTCGCCCGTTGCCTGTCGCCTGTCGCCAGTTGCCTGTCGCCTGTCGCCTGTCGCCCGTTGCCTGTGACCTGTCGCCTGCTGCCTGTTGCCTGTTGCCTTATTCTCCATTAGACAAGATAAAATCTTCCATAAGTCCATAATCAAGCATCTGGTAATCCTTTCCGGCAGGATAACCCTTCACATTTCTCCAAATCCATGGTGAAACCAATCCCGGTTTTGGATTATTATGGTGAGGGCCAAGGAGATTCTTCAGACTGCCAATAACTTTTACCTCAATTTTATTTATCCCGGGTTTTATCAATCCTGTTACATCAGTATTATATGGAGGAAACGCTATGAGAGTTGCTGTCTGTCCGTTTACCGATACTTCTGCAATTGTTCCGTACCATGAACCCAGGGCCAGCTCCCATTTTCCTTCAGCTTTTTCAATATTAAATTCTTTGCTGTAGGTTATTCCCCATGAATAGAATGGCAACCCCTGTGTTTTCCAGCTTCCGGTTTTGTAAACAGGAGCAGGTGCATTGATTACCCAGCCCTTTGGAGCAGGCATCACCGAAAAATCCCCAATAATATAAACCGGTTCAACCTCGGCATGAATTTTCATTGGAGATGTTTTCAGAGTTAATATGTTATCACCCTGTTTAACCAATGCGCTGATATTGAAAACACTGAAGGACCTGTCAAGCCACCATTTGCCATCTTCCGGTTTTATTTCCACACCGTTTAAAGAAACCGTCCATAATGTTGTGCGTTCCACAACTGCTTTTAAGCTGGTGATATCAAATTTGCCCTTCAGGTTAAAGTGATATGAAGCTGTGAAACCTGTATTCAACCCGAATGTATCCCTGTCGACAATATTTTTCTTAAACTGGACTGATGTGTTCCAGGGATTGCCGTTTTTTAATCCATGATATTTATATATTTTATCAGCTGCATTGTAGGTATGAAGATCTTTTATCAGCTCTTTACCAATTTCTAAATCGCAGAAATCTATCATCAGAGCATTCTCCTCGTTTCTGGTAACTACCAGAGGAGAGGATGAGTGAACAGGCTTCAGGTTTTGTGGTTTTGCAGGAGTTTGATAACCAGCCTGTTTGGTATTTGGGATAAAAAGCAAAAGACTTCCTGCCGGAGCGATATTGTAGAAGAGATTTATATTATCGCCATTCAGTTGGTTGGGATAGCCAACAACTTCACCGGATAAAGTGTTCAACTCGTAAGCGTCTTTCCCATTAGTTTTAAGCAACCCGTTAACTGACTCTGTGAGGTTTGAATTTACAAGGAAAAGAATCTGTCCGTCAGCCAGAATCCTCCGATGATGATAAAGCGTCCCCCCGGTTACTCCTTCAAAAATGAGTTCCTTATTGGCAAAGTACTTAGTTATAATATCAGTGGTTAATTGATTGATAATGATAATTTTATCAGATTTTGTATTAAAAAATTCTTTCATTTCTGAATTTGAGGAGCCGTTAACCAGTGCGGGTATTGAGAACGCAACTAAAGTGCCACCGTTAGAAACAAACCTCGTGAGAAGGTTAAATGTTTCAATATCTAGGTTCTCTGTCATAGGAGGAATAACAATCTTTGAATAGCTTGCCTGCCCGACTACTAACTTTCCTTTTGAAACACTACCCAGATCTTTGATAATATTTTCTGAACCGAGGTCATATTCGACCTGGCTTTTTTCGAGTTTTGTAAGAAAGGCCTGGAATGTCTTCCCGATTTCATTTGTCCTGGGATTTGGCTTGGCGTAAGAGTCATACAACCAGGAAGATGTTGTTGGCTCAAGAATAAGGATATCGTTTATCTGCCTTCCTGCAGACAATGCAAGCGATAACCTGGCATAATGATCATTAATGTATTTATAATCTTTCCACCATGGCTCATGATAGTCGAAGGAAGGAGGGTAGTCATATTTTCTGGCTCCTGAAAGGGTAAAATAGGTAAGATGCTGGTTCATCAGGTTAACACCAAGGGCATATTCCCAGTCGCCATTACGTTTCATATCCGTAAATGTCAGTTCCCAGCCTGAACCACCGTAAGTCTCGCTCAGTTTTCTCGCTCTGCCGGTCTGGTTTGCAGCGCTGGCCAGCTCCTTTATTGCCCTGACATTTCCAAACTGGCCCTTTGATGATGAATCATCCCACTGATTGAAAAGCATATCGACTGCCGGAAGCTGATGCCATGCATACATTGCCATATTGTCGCCCCCGGGACGCATATTTGGCCACTCATGTTCCCAGTAGTGGCCGGTGAATTTGAGCCCTTTTTCATCACAGTAAGCATACCACGGTTTCGCCCATCTGTCAATAAATAGCTGAAGTAAAGTCTGTGTATAGTTATGTCTCACCTTTTTCCAGTCGCCAACTTCTTCATACAAAGAAGGTAATTGGGTTTTCAGATCATAATTCCATTTCTTCATGAAAACGTCAAACAGATCGGGTGTCCAGCGTATACCTCCGGGCGAACCTATCTCAGGTTCATCAGTAAATGTGCCTGGAACTGTTTTTCCGAATTCTGTACCAAGATACTTCTCGTAACCCGTCATAGTAACCTTGATAAATTTCTGAGTAACACCAGGATAGAGAAGGTCAACGTAAGAAAATCCGCCATACCAGTCTGATTTTTCATTATATGTTTTTGAGAAAAGGAGGTATTTTCCCGTTTTCCCTTTCTCATTTGAGAGAGAAGATGTAATATCTGAATAAATGCCATCTACCTCTTTCAGACACAAATAGTACTTATCGCAGGTATCAGGAAGGGCTTCAAATCTTGTCATATTCAAACCTTGTCCCTGGTTATATGATTCCGGCATCTCTGCCGGTACATGTCCACCAGCAAAGCCGCTTGGGTAGGAGTTTTCGTCATATATCCAGATATTCATGCCAAGCTCTTTCCCCTGTTCAACTGCATATTTATAAAGTTCGAACCATTTTTCTGAAAGGTATTCAGTAATTAACCCTGGCCTGGGATGGATAAAGACCTGTGATGAGCCGGCATTTTTAAACTCGATGAGAAAGTTGTGGATCTCCTCCTTTGTTATATCGGCGTTCCAAACAAAGAATGGGGCAGTTG
This sequence comes from Bacteroidota bacterium, assembly GCA_037127735.1. Taxonomy (GTDB): domain Bacteria; phylum Bacteroidota; class Bacteroidia; order Bacteroidales; family VadinHA17; genus LD21. The sequence goes on along the minus strand of JBAXXU010000001.1, from coordinate 5,120 downwards.
TGTACTCTTTCGGGGGTTCCTTAAATTGGGATGAAAGAGTTGCAAAATCGGGGACTTTTACCTCGGTTATAACATTTTTTTTGCAGGAACTGATCATAGTCGCGATAACAATGATAAATGACATGATAATAAGTTGCTTTAATCCGGAGAATTTCATGGAATCAGAGGTTTAAGTTTTTTACTTTTGAAAATGATTTATATAGTGGAATAAAGATAGTAAATTTCGTTTGTGGGAGATCAACAAAAATTATGTCCCTGCCTTCAGAATTTCCCCGATAACCGGATACTGAAATTTCTTTGGGGTTGAATATCTCCCGGACGACCCATATATTCAGTGTTGGTCACATTTTTTATTGCCAGTGAAATAGTTAGCACTTTATTTATTGTGTATCCAAGGTTACCATCTATTAGAAAGTAACCGGTGTTATGACTATTCCAGTAATCGAAAAAACCGGGGAGGATGCTTTCCCTGGTAAGCTCATTCACGAAAACATCATCAATATTCAATATTTTTGACTTTGCATAGAGTGTCAGACCCAGATTAAGCTTTTTATAGGAGCTATTCAAACTGATCTTACCAGAATGTTTTCTTCTGTATTTCAAGTATATGTCAGTATTTTTGTGTGTTGTCTGATTGAATTCGACAGGATATATATAGGTGTATCCACCGCTTATAGTGGTATTAAATCCTCCAAAAGCCCTGATAAGATTAAACTCGAGTTCGTAGCCATATACTCTCGATTGTTCAACATTGTCAGCCCTGAAACCAAGGGATGAGATTCCTGTAACCGGATCGGGATAGGAGCCAAAAGGGTATTCTATCAGGTTGCTGTTCTGTGAAAAAAATAATGCAAGATCGGCCTGACCGGCGGTTTTACCCATTAATATTCCCTGTTTAACACCAATTTCAGAGCTCCATCCCGACTCAGGTTGAACAAAAGGATTCGGAAAAATCTTTACCGACCCAAGTGTTGTCGAAGCATATTTTTCAGCAATTGAAGGATACCTGTAACCCTGACCGAATGAGGCTCTTAGAAAAGTATAATCGGCTGCCTGCCAGTTTATTCCTGTTCTGAAGACCGGGGTAATTTTATCATTTTTATTATCAAGGGAATTTTGTTCTACACGCAATCCGGCAACCATCTTTAACCGGGGAACAGGATTTGCTTCAAGCTGAGTGAAAACCGCGGTATTCATTCCTTCGTGGTTGCCAAAGAAATTTGAATGTACCTTACTGTAATTTTCTGATACTCCTGCTGAAATATTGAACAACTCAGACAATCTGTAATTTAATTGGTATTCCGCGTATAAGGAATATGCATCAGAATTATTTTCATCCCTCACGGGAAAACGGTTATTCAACGATTGGAAACGGATGCGAAGGTCATGTTTGAACCTGCCGGTGTTATTATATGAGATGTATGGATCGATGGCTAAAAAACTACCGCGTACAAAAGAGACGGTTGAGGTATCCTGTTTTAAAGCTCCATATTCTGCATCTTCCCAAAGAATAAAATCTCTCTTTGCAATATATCCTGAGTTGATATTTAAACCGTAGTCCAATCCTTTGATCTTTTCATTATGATGTTTAAGCCTCAGGCTGATCCTTCCAAGTTTTTGATCATTTAATTTTCTGTACCCATTATCAGTTACAAAATTTATACCAATCCCCAGATCAGTTTTTCCAATCTTCTGAAGATGAGAGAATGAGACATTTGAAAATACTCTCGGCGAATCCCACCAAACCCAATTCCTGTTTTTAGGCTTGTCGTATATCCCTGTTTCCGCAAAGAATTGAGTTACAGGAGCTTTAGTAGCATCAGCAGTGCGAAAGTTAATTATACCGTTCAGCGCTGAAGAGCCATAGAGAACCGATGATGCTCCTTTGATGATTTCTACCTGGGAAATGTTTTCAAGTGGCAGAAATTGCCATTTAATACTTCCTGCATCGGGTGATAATACCGGTAATCCATCAATAAGGGCAAGAACCCGGCTTCCGACACCATAACTGAAGCCGCTGCCTCCCCTGATGGAAGCCTGACCATCGAGAATTTCTATTCCCGGAGTTTTGTTAATCAGTTCCTGGGCATCGGTTATATGGGTTTTTAAGAAATCTACTGATTTAATAACATCCATTGAAACAGTTAGTTCTGCAACTTTCTGTTCTGTCTTATTGGCGCTGACAACTATCTGCCCGATCTCCCGGATTTCCATATCCAATCCGACATTCAATTCAACAGTGTCATTTGTCCTGAGAATAATTGATTTTACAACCGACTTGTAACCAATAAATTTAAAAGCGATACTGACTCTTCCGGTGTCGGATTTAATTAAAAAGCTGCCATCCTGATCTGTTGTAGTACCCTGACTTTTTCCATAAATCAGATAGACGCCATGCAGTGGTTCAAGAGTGTTATTGTCAAATACCTTACCCTTAACCAAACACTGGGCAACCAGAAGGCTGAATAGTGAATTTAAAATTAGTATTATGACAATAAGTGTGTACCGCATCACTTAGCCTTAAAGGTCATCCGGATATTAGTGGGGACACCCAGTGGATTTGGATAATTGGTAGTAATTTTTAATGATATCTTTGTTAATTCGGCAATTTTGGAAGTCAGGGGAAGCGGAAGGGAATCGGTTGTTATAACAATTTGAGTTTCGTTATAAGCAAATCTCCAGGTACCGGTGTAGTTACCAAAATTGCCCGTGCCGTCAGCATTAAATTTAACTTCTCCTTTAAAATTTTTCAACATTCCGTCAGGTTGAAAACTTGCGTCAACTCCATTAGCGAGAAGACTATCGCTTGCCCAGACAGGACCTGTTAAAAGTTTAGAAGCTTCAGACTGTGAATCTTTATTGCAGGAATAAATAAGAAAGCATCCTGCTATGACCAATAATAATGCAATTTTTTTCATAGAATCAGAATTTAGGTGTGTTCCGAATGGCAAGATAATAAATATTTGAACAACCTCAGGAATATATGTTTTATAATATGGTTGTTTCATCAGTAATGTTTCATATTTTTGAAAATAGTAAATCTTAAATAATTATGGGAAAACAGAGAAATTATAAAGTACATTTATTATTTATGTCACTGATAGTATTTGGCTTTAATGCACAAAAAGCAATCACACAGCCGGTTGTAGGATTGGATAACTGGTATAATTGCGAAGTAAATGTAAAAACCGGAATCCCGTTTCATTATCTTTGGACTGATACCATATTCAGCGGGTACTCACGCTGGGGTAAGATATTCACAGGCAAAGGTGCAAGACTCATAACGATAGGGAAGCCGGATGCAGATGTTTTGAGTGAAATGAATATCTATATCATCGTTGACCCTGACACTATAACTGAAAGTAAATCACCAAATTATATAATGCCGGATGAAGTAAAGATAATTGAAAAATGGGTCAGAAACGGAGGTGTGTTAGCGCTTCTGGCGAATGATGCGCCTAACTGCGAGTTTACTCATTTTAACCGGCTTGCATCGCAGTTTGGGATGACCTTTAACCATGTTACATTACATCCGGTTACAGGCGACAACTTCGAAATGGGCGCCAGCAAAAATCTTCCCGATCATCCTCTATTTAAAGGAGTTACTAAGATATATCTAAAAGAGATCTCTGATATAAATCTTTCCGGAACCTCAAAGAGCATTCTGACTGAAAACGGGAAAGTTCTGATTGCTGAAAACAGGTACGGAAAAGGATATGTATTTGTAATCGGCGATCCGTGGATATATAATGAATATATTGATCATGACCGTCTTCCTGAAAGTTTTGAAAACCATAAAGCAGCTGAGAACCTCACAGATATATTATTGGGATATGCAAAAAAGAAATAGAAAAATGAACAAATCCACCAAACTCATCTTTGGCATCTGTATTATTGGGTTCTTGATATTTTCCACCGGCAACCTGTCAGCACAGACAGTCTCAAGTGGTAAGACCATGGAATCAATGGTCCTTGCCAACAAGTACTTTATGGAAAAATGGCCCGATGTTGGTAAAACCATTATCACTGATAGCGAGCGTCCGGGTAATACCTGGACACGCGGGGTCTATTTTGAAGGATTGATGGCTCTATACAAGGTCAATCCCGATGAGTCATATCTGAACTATGCTTTAAGCTGGGGTGAATTCCACAAATGGGGATTACTTGATGGGATAAAAACCCGAAATGGAGATAATCAGTGCTGCGGGCAAACTTATATTGATCTTTATCTGCTTGACAGGTATAAGGAGGAGAGAATAAAAGATATCAGGGCCTCTATCGATTCTATGATTGTAACTGATAAAATCGACGACTGGACCCGTATTGATGTGCTTCAAATGGCGATGCCTGTTTTTGCACGTCTTGGTTATGTTCACAAAGATGACAGGTATTTCGACAGAATGCACGAGATGTACCTATTCACAAAACTCAAACATGGAACCAACGGGCTATATAGTACTGAGGATCATCTCTGGTGGCGCGATAAAGACTTTGTACCGCCTTATAAAGAACCAAATGGCGAAAATTGCTATTGGTCGAGAGGAAACGGTTGGGTTGTTGCCGCGCTGGTAAGGACTATGCAGTTTTTGCCTAAAAACAGCAAATACCAAAAAGAGTATCTGAATACGATGAATGAGATGTTCGAAGCGCTTGTTCCGCTCCAGCGAAGGGATGGTTTCTGGAATGTAAGCCTCCGTGATTCTACTCATTTTGGCGGGAAAGAAGCTACAGGAACTGCCCTTTTTGTTTATGGTATGGCCTGGGGAATAAATGAAGGTGTTATAAGCAAAAAAACATACCTGCCGGTTGTAGTGAAAGCATGGAATGCGCTTGTTACAGAATCGCTCCATCCAAATGGTTTTCTCGGATATGTACAGGGAACAGGAAAGGAACCTAAAGACAGCCAGCCAGCCGGATATGATAATGTTCCTGACTTTGAAGATTTCGGACTGGGATGCTTCCTCCTTGCAGGTTCAGAAGTTTATAAATTGTGCAAAGAACTTGAGCCCAAAGAAAAAGTTCCCAAAGCAAAAAAAGAAAAAACTCAGTAATGGCTCAACCCTCAACTTAACCCACATTGCAGCTTTAGGTTTGTAAAAGGCTGATATTATGAGCTAACA